>NZ_JBFAUH010000012.1:0-235785 GCF_040679095.1 Streptomyces sp. NPDC052496 | reverse complement strand
GAGTACACCACCGAGACCGAGGTTCCGCTGGAGGGTGAGTACACCTCCGAGTCGCGGGGGGGGCGGGGCGGCGGCCGGCGCCCGCGGGCCGTGCGCGGCCCGCGGACCGGCCGTCCGGTGCGGCGCGCCCGGTCAGTCGATGCCGCGGAAGATGTGGGTCTCGGTGGGGTCGTCGTCGCAGCCGGCGACTCTGACCGGGACACAGCGGTCCCAGACCTCCAGATTGCGGACTTCCCTGATCCGACCCGGCCGCTCGCCCGGCTTGGGCCGCGGCTGCTTGCGTTGCGCGTTTTCCACTGCCACCACGCACTCCTTCATCAAGGGGACACTTCCGACGCGGTGGCGCCTTTGCACAAACCGGGATGTCAGCCAGGGTTCGTGGCGCTTCCCGCGACGGGCCAAGGGTGTTGGCGTCTCCCAGACGGGTCGTCCGTCGTCCACCAGATTAGCGACCGCGACCGATGCGCGCTCGACATTTACCGGATATGAAGCAAGTCGGGGAGAATGCAGAGATTCCGCCGCGCCTCGCGTACCGGTCACCGCACCGGGCCCGACGGGCTCCGCGGCCCCGCCGGCACCGCCGGAGAGTGCCTTCCGGCCGCTGCCCGCCGTTCACCCGGTTGCCGTACGGAACAGACAACAGGGCCGGCCCCCCTCCCCGCCGTGCGCGGGCCCGCTCCTGCCCCGACCGCGCGCGGGCCGCCCCTATTTCAGGAGCCGCGACATCCGCCGGTCGGCCAGCAGCTTGCCGCCGGTCTGGCAGGTGGGGCAGTACTGGAGCGAGGAGTCGCTGAAGGAGACCTCGCGGACGGTGTCGCCACAGACCGGGCACGGCTCACCGGTACGGCCGTGCACCCGCAGCCCGCTCTTCTTCTCCTTCTTCAGCTGCCCGGCGGCGACGCCCCTGGACCGTTCCACCGCCTCCGTGAGCGTGTCCCGCACGGCGGCGTACAGGCGGGCCGTGTCCTCGGGGCCCAGGCGGGCGGCGGCCTTGAAGGGGGACATGCGGGCCACGTGCAGGATCTCGTCGGAGTACGCGTTGCCGATACCGGCCAGCACGCTCTGGTCCCGCAGGACGCCCTTGATCTGCCGCCGCTCCCCCGTGAGCAGGGCCGCCAGCGACTCCTCCGTGAAGTCCGCCGCGAGCGGGTCGGGGCCGAGCCGGGCAACACCGGGGACCTGCGCGGGGTCGGTCACGCAGTAGACGGCCAGCCGCTTCTGCGTACCGGCTTCGGTGAGGTCGAAGCCGGGCTCCGGACCGGTCCCTTCGGCGCTCAGCCGGACGCGCAGTGCCAGCGGGCCCTTGCCGGGGCGCGGCGGGGCGTCGGGCAGGGCGTCCTGCCAGCGCAGCCAGCCCGCGCGGGCCAAGTGGATCACCAGGTGCAGGCCGCCGGCGGTGAGGTCCAGGAACTTGCCGTGCCGGGCCACCGCCGTGACCGTGCCGCCTTCGAGGGCGGTCAGCGGCGGGTCGTACGTCTTGAGCACGTTGACGGCGGCCGGCTGGGCGCGGAGCAGCACACGGCCGACGGCGTGCCCGTCCAGGAATTCCCGCAGGGCTTCGACTTCCGGCAGTTCGGGCATGGCTCCAGCCTGCACGGTGCGGCGGTCCGGTACATCTCGTGCGCGCCGCGTGCCGGACGGGCGACCGGGGGCCCCAGCGGTGCTAGGGATGGTCTCGTGGACTGGTTCACGGAGAGCGACGGATGGCTGGGGCGGCTGGTGTTCCAGCGGATGCTGGCCGTGCTGTATCTGGTGGCGTTCGTGGCGGCGGCGCGGCAGTTCCGGGCGCTGCTGGGCGAGCGCGGTATGACGCCGGTGCCGGACTTCCTGCGCCGCGCGCCCTTCCGCAAGGCGCCCTCGGTGTTCCACTGGCGCTACTCGGACCGGTTCTTCGCCCTGTGGTCCTGGGCGGGCGCCCTGCTGGCCGCGGCGGTGGCGGCCGGGGCGGCGGACGCGGTGCCGCTGGGTGCGGCGATGGCGATGTGGGCGGTGCTGTGGGCGATGTACCTGTCGATCGTCAACGTCGGACAGACATGGTACAGCTTCGGCTGGGAGTCGCTGCTGCTGGAGACCGGCTTCCTGGCCGTCTTCCTGGGCAACGACGACACGGCGCCGCCGGTGCTGGTGATGTGGCTGCTGCGCTGGCTGCTGTTCCGGGTGGAGTTCGGGGCCGGGCTGATCAAGATGCGGGGCGACCGCTGCTGGCGCGATCTGACCTGTCTGTACTACCACCATGAGACGCAACCGATGCCGGGCCCGCTGAGCTGGTTCTTCCACCGGCTGCCCAAGCCGCTGCACCGGGTCGAGACGGCCGCCAACCACGTGGCGCAACTGGTGCTGCCGGTGCTGCTGTTCACGCCCCGGCCGGTGGCCACCTGGGCGGCGCTGGGCATCGTCGTCACGCAGCTGTGGCTGGTGCTGTCCGGCAACTTCGCCTGGCTGAACTGGCTGACCGTCGCCCTGGCCCTGTCCGCCGTGGACCTCTCCTGGACCGCCGGCGCGCCCGCGTCCGCGTCCGGAGACCTCCCGGTGTGGTTCGCGGTGCTGACCGTGGCCCTCACCGTCTTCGTCGCGTACCGCAGCTACCGTCCGGTACGCAATCTGCTGTCCCGGCGGCAGGTGATGAACACCTCGTTCGACCCGCTGCACCTGGTGAACTCCTACGGGGCGTTCGGCAGCGTCACCCGTGTACGCCGGGAGATCGTGGTCGAGGGCACGGACTCGCCGGTGGCCTCGCCGGACGCGGTGTGGCGGGAGTACGGGTTCCGGGGCAAGCCGGGCGGCGTACGGCGGCTGCCGCGCCAGTTCGCGCCGTACCACCTGCGCCTGGACTGGCTGATGTGGTTCGCGGCGCTCTCGCCCGCCTACGCGCGGAGCTGGTTCGGGCCGTTCGTGGCGCGGCTGCTGGAGAACGACCCGGACACGCTGCGGCTGCTGCGCCACAACCCGTTCCCGGACGCGCCGCCCGCGCTGGTACGGGCCCGGCTGTTCCAGTACCGCTTCACGACGTGGCGGGAACTGCGGGAGACCGGAGCGTGGTGGCACCGTACGGAGCTGCGGGACTTCCTTCCACCGACGAAAGCAGTTCCGCGCGGAAGGCGATGACCATGTCCCGGGCGTGCCGCAGCCCGATCCGTCCGAAGTCGCGTTCCAGCTCGTCCAGTTCGGTGAGTGTCCGGTCCTTCGGACCGCCCAGCCGGGAGCGTGACTTGACCAGTCCGAGGCGGGCGAGGGCGGTGCCGCGCGGCTCGTGCATCTCCTCGAACTCGCGCAGCGCCCCGGCGTAGACCTCGCGGGCCTCGGCGTACCGCCCGGCCCGGAACAGGACGTTGCCGCGCATCTTGTGGTTGTAGGCGAGGGCGCCGGCCAGGTCCATGGTGCGGCAGATCGTCTCGGCCTCGGAGAGCAGGTCCAGGGCGCGCTCGGTGTCGCCCTGGACGGACAGGACGTCGGCCACGCCGCGCAGCGACCAGGCGCGGCCCCGTGCGTCGTCGCCGTCGGCGGCTGTCCGCGCGGACTCCTCGAACAGCTCCAGGGCCTTGGCGTAGTCGCCGGTGTTGCGGTGCATCTGCGCGATGCCGGACATCGCCCACACCATGTGGCGGGCCTCGCCGTGCGCCCGCGCCTGTGCGAGCAGCTGCTCGTGCAGGTCGGCGACGGCGGCGTAGTCGCCCTGTATCCGGCCGGTCTCGGCGAGGCCGGCGAGGCTGTAGCCGTGCGCGAGGCGGTCGCCGCCCTCGTCGGCGAGGGTGACGGCCAGGGCCAGCAGCCGGCGGGCCAGCGCGAGGGTGCCGCACTGGCGGGCGAGCGTGCCGCCGCTCCACAGGGCCCAGGACATCGCGCCGCGGTCACCGGCCGCGCGGGCACTGCGGTAGCTCTCGCGCCAGGCCGTGCGCGCCGCGCCCACCCGCCCCAGGCGCCGGTTGGCCTCGGCGACGGCGAGCGAGGCCCGGGCGCGTTCCAGGTCCGTGCGGGCCTCGCGGCGCGCGCGGCGGGCCGTGGCGAGCACGTCCTCGTAGGAGGAGTTCACGCTCAGGGCCGTGCCCAGTTCGCCTTGGTACTCCGGGGCGAATGCCTTGCCGTACATGAATCCGTGGCCTCCTGATCGTGCATGTGCTTGATCACGAAGCTACGGAAGGAAGGGGGGCCGGCGAATCCCTCCACGGATTGGTCGTGGCGTATGCCTGCGGTCCTACGCGAGGGGGACCTGGTCATCATCGGGGCGTACGGGGCGTCCGGCCTCCGGCCGACCCTCGCCGCGGAGCCGTCCGCCGTCTCAGGGCGCGTCCGCTGTGCCGGAGCCGGTGTCACGGCTCCGGCCGGCCGCCCGCCGTACCAGGGCGGCGGCGACGTTGCGCAGCTTGACGTTGGTGCGCTGCGACAGCGCGACCAGGAGCTGGAAGGCATCGTCGGGCGCGATGCGCCGTTCCACCATGACGATCCCGACGGCCTGGTCGATGGTGGCCCGGGAGCCCTGCGCGGCCTTGAGCTGCGCCACCTCGGTCTCCAGCGCGGCGAGCCGCGCCCGGTCCCGTTCGGCCGCCGCCAGGTGGACGGCGAACCGCCGCTGGGCCGGGCCGTCGTGCGCCGGGGTGTCCGTCCGGTCGTATCCGGTGCACACGGCCTGGACCTCGCGGTGGAACGGGGTGACGTCCTCCACGTGGTGCAGCAGGCCGGTCAGCTTCCTCTCCTGGTCGTACAGGGGCGAGGTGGCCGGGCTCCAGTACCGCTCGTCGAAGCCGGTCGGGCTGTCGGTCCACGGGATGTCGTACTTGTGCACCCGCGCCACGTCCGGCCGGGAGTGGTGCAGCACCCGCCGCAGGGACGCCTGGAGGTTCTCCTTGCCGTCGGACTCCGGGTCGTCCGGGTTCTCGGGGAACGCCTCGAAGAGGTACCGCCCCACCAGCTCGTCGAGGCGGCGCCGGGTCGCGTCCAGGTAGGCGGGGTTGGCGTCGCTGATGACCAGGTCCGTGTCCAGGACCAGCAGCGGCGCGCCGTGCGCCCGGAAGACCTCGGCGAAGTCCGTCGGTCCGGGCGCCGGCCGCGGAGCGGCACCGCCGGTTCTGCTCTCCGGCGCTGACCCGTCCGTCGCGTAGATGCCTGTCACGTTCCCGACCGTACGGCACCGTCGTGCCCGGATCCGGCCGGCGGACGGTGACTCCCGTCTCCCCGCGCCGCCCCGGGTCGCCCGGTCCACGCGGGTGCAGGCCGTCCGCGGCGCCACGGACGGCCTGCCGGTGCCCACCGCTTCCCCCGGCGGTCCGCCCGCCCCCAGCCGGACCGCCGTTCCAGGGAATTCGTCACGGGGAATTCCCGGAAGGGTGGGAAGAAATCACCTCCGGTTCCTGCGCCCGGTCAGCCGGTGCCGGAATTCCGGACGGCGAGCCGCATTCCCGGGTAGATGAGATTCGGGTTCGCGCCGATCACCTGACGGTTCAGACGGTAGAACTCCTGCCAGCCCCAGCCGTAGGCGTACGCGATTCCGCTCACCGTCTCGCCCGGATTGACGACATGCCCCCCGGTGCTGTGCCGCGGCCGGACGGCACGCTGCTTGTACGGCTTGTGCCGGCCGTACCGGCTGCCGTACCGCTGCTCCCCGTGCCGGGGACTGCGCAGCCGTTCGCGGTACCGGCCGGAGCTGTTCGTACGGGACGGGGTGCCGGCGCGCGGCGCCGTCCGGTGCGCCTCGGAGTGCGGCGCGCCGTGCCGCGCGGGGGACGACCGCAGGCCCAGCCGGGCCGAGCAGGCCGGCCACGCGCCCCAGCCCTGGCGGGCCAGCACCCGTTCCGCCACCCGGATCTGCTGGGCCCGGGACGCCCTGGACGCCCGGGAGGCGTACTTACCGCCTCCGAAGGAGCGCCACGTGGAGTGGGCGAACTGCAACCCGCCCGAGAAGCCGTTCCCCGTGTCGGCCCGCCAGTTGCCCCCGCTCTCGCACCCGGCCAGGCGGTCCCACGTGGCACCGCTGCGGGCCTCGGCCGGCCCGTCGGCCGCCACGTTCAACGCGCCGGCCGCCAGCAGGACCGCTGCTGCCGTCGCTCCTCGGGCCCCGCGCCCCCGGACGTCACCGCGTCCGCTCGTTTCCGATCCCTGAGGGAATTCCATCGGCCTGTGCTCCCGTCGCTCACCGCGCGGTTTCCCGGCGGCCATGGGGATGCATGACGTCCCGTGCGAGCCCGCCCTCTCCCGGCTTTTCCGCGGGATGCGTCCCGTGGTTTTCCCGAGTTCCGGCGGTGCGTTTTCCGAGCCGTCATGAATTCGACGAGTAAGAGACAACCACGGCCACCGACGGCACCGGGAGAGCGCGCGGTAGCGCCTCGGTGACGCGGCCTGCCTCCGCACCGCCGGAGTGGGGGCCGACGGCTCCGCATGGCGCCCCCCTCTGCCGGGTAGGGGCGCACCTCCGCAGCCGGAGCGCATGGCCTGCCCGGGCGTATCGAGCGCTTGTCCGAGCCGGGGGTGCCGTCGGAGCGCGTTCGGGGGCTCGCGGCACGCGCGGCGGGGGTCCGCACGCACCGCGCACGGACCCCCCGGGGCAGCGCAACGCCGCCATCCGTACGGAGGGTTTGGGCGGGCGCGGTCGGTCCGTGCGGGTACGGAGTGCGCGGTCGGGTACGGCCGGAGAGCGGCGGCCGCGCCCGGGGCACCGACCGGTACGGCCGGGAGGGCGGCCACCGTGCCGCCCGGCTCACACCGGTACGAGCGTCACCTCGGTCGCCTTCACGCTCACCCAGACCTCGGTGTCCTCGGCCAGGCCGAGCTCCGCCGCGGCCTGCGGGGTGATCTCGCCGACCAGGTCGGGCACCTCCGGCGACCCGACCAGGACCCGCAGCCGGCTGCCGAGCGCGGTGATCTCCCGTACCCGGCCCGGCCAGACGTTGCGCGGGCTGCCGGACGGGCGGATCCGGTGCACGGAGACCGCCTCCGGGCCGATGACCGCCAGCGCGCCGGTGCCCTCGGGCAGCGGGTCAGCGGCCACCAGCCGCCCGGCGCCCGCGAGCCGCAGCCCGTCGCCGGTGGCGGTGCCCGGCCACGCGTTGCGGCCCAGCATCCGCGCCACCCAGGGCGAGCGCGGATGCCGGGTCACCTCGGCGGGAGCGGCGTCCTGGATCGCGTGTCCGTCCTCCAGGACGAGGACGCGGTCGGCGAGCGAGACCGCTTCGACCGGGTCGTGGGTGACCATCAGGCAGACGCCGCCGAAGCCGGCCAGATGGCGGCGCAGGGTGTGCCGGACGTGTGCGCGGGTGCTCTGGTCGAGGGCGGCCAGCGGCTCGTCGAGGAGCAGCAGGCGGGGGCGGGCGGCCAGGGCGCGGGCCAGCGCGACCCGTCCGGCCTGGCCGCCGGAGAGCTGCGCGGGGCGGCGGTGCGCGAGGTGCCCGACGCCGAGCCGGTCCAGCCACCGCTGGGCCTCGCGGCGGGCCTCGGCGCGGCCGGTGCCGTGCGCGCGCAGCCCGTACGCCGTGTTGCCGAGGGCCGTCAGGTGGGGGAAGAGCGCCCCGTCCTGCGGCACCCAGGCGACGCCGCGGCGGTGCGGCGGCAGGGCCGTGACGTCCCGCGCGCCGAGCGTCAGTACGGCGTGCGCCCGCGGCGTGAGCCCGAGCAGGGCGCGCAACAGCGTGGTCTTGCCCGCACCGTTGGGGCCGACGACGGCGACGGTGGTGCCCGGGGCGGCGTCGAGGGTGAGCCGGTTGAAGCCGGTGACGTCCGCGTGCAGCGGCCACCGCCCGGTGCCGGAGCCGTCACCGGGGCCGCCGGGGGCGGTGGGGGCCGCTTCGGCGCGTTCGGCGTACGCGGTGGTGGCGGTGGGCGGGCCCGGCGGGGCGGGTGTGCCGGAGGCGGCGGACGCGCCGGTCATGTGGTCGGGCCACGTGCCGGCGGCATCCGGTGCCGCGTCGCCGTCCGCGTCCGTACGCGTCACCGCGCCGCTCGTGCGCCCCCGGGCCGGGCCGCCCCCGCCCGCCCATCTGCCGCGCAGGGCGACCAGGACGGCCATGGCGACGACGAGCAGCAGGAGGGAGACGGAGGTGGCGGCTTCGGGGCTGTCCTGGAGAAGCAGGTAGACCTGGAGGGGCAGGGTCTGGGTGACGCCCGGCAGGTTGCCCGCGAAGGTGATGGTCGCGCCGAACTCGCCGAGCGCGCGGGCCCAGGTCAGCGCCGCGCCGGCGGCGAGCCCGGGGGCGATCATAGGCAGGGTGACGGTACCGAAGACGCGCAGCGGTCCGGCGCCGAGCGAGGCGGCCGTCTCCTCGTACCGCACATGCAGCCCGGCGAGTGCCCCTTCGAGGCTGATGACCAGGAACGGCATCGACACGAAGGTCGCGGCGACCACCGCGCCCGCCGTGTGGAACGGCAGCTGTACGCCGAACCAGCTCTCCAGCACTCCGCCCAGCAGGCCCCGCCGCCCGAAACCGAGGAGCAGCGCCACCCCACCGACGGTCGGCGGCAGCACCATGGGCAGCAGCACGAGGGAGCGCACCACGGCCTTGCCGGGGAAGTCGACGCGCGCCAGCAGCCAGGCGAGCGGTACGCCGAGCAGCAGGGACAGGCCCAGCGACCACAGGGACACCACCAGGGAGATCCGCAGGGCCTCGGTGACCTCGGCGGAGGTCAGGTGGGTGCCGAGGTCGCTCCAGGACGTACGGGTGAGGATGCCCGCCATGGGCACCAGCAGGAACGCCACCGCCAGGACGGCGGGCAGCGCGAGGGCCAGGGGGGCGCGCAGGCCGCGGTGGTCGTGCTTCATGAGGTGACGGTTCGTGGCACGGTCACGGCTTCTGGAAGCCCGCGTCGCGCAGGATCTTCTGGGCCTGCGCGCCGCCGAGCCACTTCACGAACGCGTCGGCCTCCTTGGCGTGCTCCGAGACCTTGAGCGTGGCGGCCGGGTACTCGGCGATCGCGTTCTGCTCGTCGGGCACCTGGACGGCGTCGACCTTGTCGGGCGCGGTCATCGCGTCGGTGGCGTACACGATGCCGGCGTCCGCCTCGCCCAGTTCGACCTTGCTCAGGACGCCGCGCACGTCCTGCTCCTGGGAGACCGGCTGCACCGTGATGCCCTGCCGGTCCAGGACCTTCTTGCTGTAGCGGCCGACGGGGACGGCGGGCGCGGCGAGCACCACCTTCAGCTTGTGGGTGGAGGCCAGGTCCGCGAGGCCCGTGATGTGCTGGGGGTTGCCGTCGGCGGTGGCGATGACCAGGCGGTTCTTGGCGATGATCTGCGGCTTGCCGGTCTTGCCGTGCAGCCCGTCCATGGTCCGGGTGTCGGCCGTGACCAGGGCGTCGGCGGGGAAGTCCTGGTTGACCTGGGCCGCGAGCTGCTGGGAGCCGGCGAAGGAGAAGGTGACCGTGACGTCGGGGTGTTCCTTGTGGTACGCGTCGGCGGCCTTGGCGAAGACGTCGGTCAGCGACGCGGCGGCCAGGACCTTGAGCGTGGTCCCGCGCTGCGCGGCGGACGAGTCGTCACCGCTGCCGCAGGCGGCGGCGAGCGGGGTGAGGACGGCGACGGTCAGGGCCGCGGCGACGGCGCGGCGACGGGTGACGCCGGAGGTGCGGGGCATCAGGATCGGCTCCTTGGGGACGCGAGCGGGGTGCGACACGCGTCAGGCGCGGTCGACATGGACGTTGGTCGACTTCACGCGGGCGGTGGCCCGCACGCCGACCTCCAGTCCGAGTTCCTCCACCGCTTCCCGGGTGAGGAGGGAGACCAGCCGGTGCGGGCCGGCCTGGATCTCCACCTGCGCCGCCACGTCGCCCAGCTTGATCGCCGTGACGATGCCGGGGAAGGCGTTGCGGACCGAGGTCCGGGAGGTGTCCTCCTCCGTGGTGCCGTTCTTGGCGAGTTCGGTGGAGAACGCGGCCAGGTCGCGGCCGTCGATCAGCCGGCGGCCGGTCTCGTCCCGGTGGGTGGGGATCCTGCCGGCGTCGGCCCAGCGGCGGGCCGTGTCGGGGCTGACGCCGAGCAGGCGGGCGGCCTGGCCGATCGTGTAGGACTGCATGTGCGGCACCGTAGGGCAGATACTGTCTCATCTGCAATTACTCCGTGGGATAGCACCTCGCAGGTGCCAGGCGCATTGGAGGATGCGACAAGTGAGGCCGTGGAGCGGCTGACCGGCACCGCGGCGCGCCGGGCGCGTGGCGCGGGGGCGCGGACCGGACATACCAGGGGGCGGAGCGTCGGCCGGGTGGGGGAAGCCGTACTCTTTTCGGAGGGATTCGGGAGGGCGTGGCGTAACACGGAGGGAGCGCGAACCGATGGGTACTCCTACTTCTTCAACCCGTTCCGCGGTCCGCGGCCGGTCGATCATGAGGAGACTGCGGCCGGAGGCCGCGCGCGGCGACGTGCCGCCGGTGCACGAGCGCCCCGTCCTGCACACGGTCCCGCACCCCTCCCCGGACCGCCCCCTCCCGCTGCGCCTGGCCGATCTCGCCGTCGCGGCCTGTACGGCGCAGACGGTGCTGGCCCCGAAGCCGGACCCGCTCGCACTGCACGCCGCCGAGCTGCTGCACGCCCCCTTCGCCTCCATGGCCGAGGCCGCCATGGGCCGGCCGCTGGACCGGCGGCTGCGCGAACAGCTCGGGCGACTGGGGCGAGCGGGTGAGCAGCGCGCCCTCCAGGCGGGTGCGGGCGCGCCCGGCAAGCGCGGCGCCCTGTGGTCCGTGGGGCTGCTGGTGGCCGGCGCCGCCGCCACGAACTGCCGCTCGGACGTGGAGACCTGTGAGGCGGCGGCCACCCTGGCCCGCCTGCCGGACGGCGGTGCCCCGGCGGCCAGCCGGTCGCCCGGCGGCCGGGCCCGGCAGTACTACGGCGTGCCCGGCGCCGTCGGCCAGGCCCGCTCCGGCTTCCCGAACGTGCTGGGCGTGGCGCTGCCCGCGCTGCGCCAGTCGCGCGCGGCCGGCGCCTCCGAGGTGACGGCCCGTATGGACGCGCTGCTCGCGCTGCTGTCCACGCTCGACGACACGACGCTGCTGCAGCGCGGCGGCTCGCAGGGTCTGTTGTCGGTGCAGATGGACGCGCGTGACGTGCTGTCGTCGGGCGGGTTCGGCACCCCGCGCGGGCGCAAGGCGTTCGTCCGGCTGGACGCGCGGATGACCCGTAACGGACTCACGGCGGGCGGCAGCGCGGCGCTGCTGTCGGCGACCCTCTTCCTGGACTTCCTCTTCGAGGGCCGCTGAGGTCCGTAGCCGGAGGCGGTGCCTCAGGCCGCGCCGCCGGGCATCGCCGGAAGTGTTCCCTCAGGCCGCGCCGCCGGGCGTCACGTACTGCCGTAGCAGCTCGCGCAGTTCGGCCTCGAAGGCGTCGTAGCGGTGGCGCAGTGCGACGCCCGGCCAGTCGGCGGGCAGCAGGGCGTCCGGCAGCAGCGGGTCCGCGAGGAGGTGCCGCAGCGCGGCGGCCGAGACGGTGAAGCGGCCGGCCGGTGACGCGGCGCCGGACAGCGCGGCGAGCAGGGCGCGGGCCCGTGCCGCCCAGCCGTCCAGGTCCCACAGCCCGCGCGCCAGCTCCGCCGGGTCGCCCTCGGGGGCGCCGGTGAGCAGGGTGCACTGGCGGGCGACCACGTCCGGGCGGGCGCGTTCCAGGTTGGCGGGGCGCAGCCAGGTGCCTTCGCGCAGTTCGGCGAGGCGCAGTTCCGCCATGGCCTGGCGCAGCGCGGTCCGTTCGGCGGCCGGGCGGGCTTCGGCGGTGACCACGGCGATCTCCCAGCCGCCGGCCCAGGGCCGGGTGCGCGGCGTGCGGCTCTCGTCCTGGCGCGCCTGGCGTTCCAGCAGCCGCGCGGTGAGCCCGTACGCGCCGTCGTCCTGCCGGAGATCGCCCGCGGCGACCATCCGGGACAGTGCGACGCGGACGGTGCCCTCGGCGATGCCGAAGAGTTCGCCGACGCGCACCAGGGCGCGCGCCGGGAGGCGGGGCGGGTGGTGGCCCAGGAGGGTGCTGAGCACGATGGAGCGGGCGGTGAGCGGCCGCAGGCCGAGGTGGCGCGCGGTATCGAGATCCGTCACCGGGACAGGCCGCCCGGCGCCGTCCCGTCCCGCTCCGCGGCGGCCGTGCCGTTCTTCGCCGCCGCTTCCGTCGCCTTCTCCAGCTTGTCCTTGCTGTCCGGGTTGTCCAGTTCCCAGCCGAGGAAGGAGAACAGCACGATCCCGATGCCGCCGCAGACGATCGCGCAGTCGGCGAGGTTCATGACGCTGAAGCCGCGGATGTGGATGAAGTCGACCACCGCGCCCCGGAAGTCGCCGGGGGTGCGGAAGAGGCGGTCGGTCAGGTTGCCCAGCCCGCCGCCCAGCAGCAGGCCCAGCGCGATCGCCCAGGGGACGCTGTAGAGCTTGCGGGCCAGCCGGAAGATCACCACTGTGACGGCCACCGCGATGACCGTGAACAGGATGGTCGTCGCCTCGCCGATGCCGAACGCGGCGCCGGAGTTGCGCAGCACCGTCAGTTCCAGCCAGTCGCCGAGCACCTTGACGGAGCGGCGGTTCTCCAGCTCCGCGACCACGGCCAGCTTGCTGCCCAGGTCGAGCAGGTAGGCGGCGCCGGCCACCGCCAGGAGCAGCGGCACCCGCCGGCTGCCCCTGGCCCCCTCCGCGCGGTCCGCACCGCTCTCCCCGGTGGTCCGGCCCGGATTCGTCACGTGGAAGTCCCCTCGAAGTCGTCGATCGCCCTCCACCTTAAGCGGGCCGGGCGCCGCGGCCGCCCCCGGTGAGCACGGCCCTGCCCGCCCTGGCACCCCACCGCCCCAGCCCGCCATTACACTCTTCCCACGCCTGACCGGTTTCTGTAACGTCATCGGTATGACCGTCACCCATGAAGTCGTGAATCAGGCGCCGCCGCTGACCGGATTCAGTACGGCGGACGATCCGGCCCTGCTGGAGGCGCTGCGCCGCGCGGACGCCGGGTGGGGCGTACCGGAGGTGCTGGAGCTGGGCGCGCTCGCCGGGACGGAAGCGGTGCGGGAGCAGGCCCGGATGGCCGAGGAGCAGCCGCCGCGGCTGCGCACCCACGACCGCTTCGGGCACCGCATCGACGAGGTGGAGTTCCACCCCGCCTGGCACCAGCTGATGACCGTCGCGGTGGAACGCGGGCTGCACGCCGCGCCGTGGGCCGAGGCCCGGCCCGGCGCCCACCTCGTGCGCGCGGCCAAGTTCCACGTCTGGTCGCAGGCCGAGCCGGGGCACGGCTGCCCCGTCTCCATGACGTACGCCGCCGTCCCCGCCCTGCGCGCGGCGCCGGACCTGGCGGCGCAGTACGAACCGCTGCTGGCGGCCCGTACGTACGACTACGGGCTGCGGCCCCCGCTGACCAAGGCGGGCCTGATCGCGGGCATGTCGATGACGGAGAAGCAGGGCGGCTCCGACGTGCGGGCCAACACGACCCGGGCGGTGCCGGCGGGCGACGGCACGTACCGCATCACCGGGCACAAGTGGTTCACCTCGGCGCCGATGAGCGACGTGTTCCTGACGCTGGCGCGGACGGCCGAGGGGATGAGCTGCTTCCTGCTGCCGCGCGTGCTGCCCGACGGCACCCGCAACGCGATGCGGCTGATGCGCCTGAAGGACAAGCTGGGCAACCGCTCCAACGCGTCCTCCGAGATCGAGTACGACCAGGCGGTGGCCTGGCCGGTCGGCGAGCCGGGGCGCGGCGTGCGGACCATCGTCGAGATGGTGAACATGACGCGGCTGGACTGCGTGATCGGCACCGCGGCGGGCATGCGCGCCGGGCTGCGGCTGGCGCTGCACCACACCGCGCACCGTCACGCGTTCGGTCGCGCGCTGTCCGAACAGCCGCTCATGCGGGCGGTGCTGGCGGACCTGGCGATCGAGTCGGAGGCGGCGACGACGCTGGCGATGCGGCTGGCGACCGCCGTGGACCGGGCCCAGGGCGGGGACGCGGAAGAAGCCGCGCTGCGCCGGCTGGGGCTGGCCGTCGGCAAGTACTGGGTGTGCAAGCGGGGCAGCGCGCACGCGGCGGAGGCGCTGGAGTGCCTGGGCGGCAACGGGTACGTGGAGGAGTCGGGCATGCCGCGGCTCTACCGGGAGGCGCCGCTGCTGTCGATCTGGGAGGGCTCCGGCAACGTCGCCGCGCTGGACGTCCTGCGCGCCCTCGGCAAGGAACCGGCCGCGCTGGACGCGTACTTCGCCGAGGTGGACGCGGCGGCGGGCGCCGACCGGCGGCTGGACACCGCCGTCGCGGGCCTCCGCAAGATGCTCGGCGCGCTCGGCGACCCGGACCAGGCGCAGCGCGCCGCCCGGACCCTTGCGGAGCGGATGGCGCTCGCGTTCCAGGGCGCGCTGCTCGTCCGGTACAGCCACCCGGCGGTGGCGGACGCGTTCTGCGCCTCGCGGCTCGACGGGGAGTGGGGGAACGCCTTCGGGACGCTGCCCGCGACGGCCGACCTGACGGCGATCCTGGAGCGGGCCCGGCCCGTACTGCCCCCGGAGGCCACCGGATGACCGGCGGGGGCCCGGACGGCGGGCCGGCGCGCCGCACGGTGCGCGTCGAGCGGGCCGGCCCGGTGACCACCGTCGTCCTCGCCCGGCCCGAGGCACGCAACGCCGTGGACGGCGCCACGGCGCGCCAACTGGCCGACGCGTTCCGCGCCTTCGCGGCGGACGACGACGCGCGCGTCGCGGTCCTGTGGGGCGAGGGCGGCACGTTCTGCGCGGGGGCCGACCTCAAGGCGGTCGGCACCGAGCGCGGCAACCGGGTCGCGGCGGACGGCGACGGGCCGATGGGCCCCACCCGGATGCGGCTGGACAAGCCGGTGATCGCGGCGGTCGCCGGGCACGCGGTGGCGGGCGGCCTGGAGCTGGCCCTCTGGTGCGACCTGCGGATCGCCGAGGAGGACGCGGTCTTCGGGGTGTTCTGCCGCCGCTGGGGCGTGCCGCTGATCGACGGCGGTACGGTACGGCTGCCCCGTGTCGTCGGCACCGGCCGGGCCCTGGACATGGTGCTGACCGGGCGGCCGGTCGGCGCGGCCGAAGCACTGGGGACGGGCCTGGCCAACCGGGTGGTGCCGCCCGGCCGGGCCCGCGCGGAGGCCGAGGAACTGGCCGCCGCGATCGCCCGCTTCCCACAGGCGTGCCTGCGCAGCGACCGCGCTTCCGTCCTGGACCAGGAGGGCCTGCCGGAGGACGCCGCCATGGCCGCGGAACTGCGCCACGGACAGGGCGTACTGGCGGACGCGCTGCGGGGCGCCGCACGGTTCGCCGCGGGGGCGGGGCGGCACGGACACGTGGCGGAATAGGGGGCGCGCTCACCCGGCGGGCGTCGCCATCGGTGCCGTACGGGGAAACGCCCGGCGGTAGTCGGACGGCGCCACCCCGACGCGCTTGAGGAAGTGGTGGCGCAGGTTGTTCGCCGTGCCGAGACCGCTCAGTTCGCCGATCTTCTCGACCGGCAGGTCCGTCGACTCCAGCAGGCTCTGGGCGCGCGCCAGCCGCTGGTCGAGGAGCCACTGGAGCGGGGTGGTGCCGGTGGCCGCCTGGAGGCGCCGGTAGAAGGTGCGCGGGCTGAGTGCGGCGCGCTCCGCGAGGTCCTCGACCGTCAGCGGCTGGTCGAGGTGGGCGCGCGCCCAGGCCAGGACGGGCGCCAGCCCCTCGTCGTCGGCGGCGGGCACCGACAGGTCGATGAACTGCGCCTGGCCGCCGGGCCGGTGGGCGGGTACGACCATCCGGCGGGCCAGCTGGTTGGCGACGTGCGCGCCCAGGTCGCGCCGTACCAGGTGGAGGCAGAGGTCCAGGCCCGCCGTCAGGCCGGCGCTGGTGAGCACGTCACCGTCGTCGACGTACAGCACCGAGTCGTCGACCCGCACCTTCGGGTAGCGCTCGGCGAGCTGGGCGGTGTGCATCCAGTGGGCGGTGGCGCGGCGGCCGTCGAGCAGTCCGGCCTCGGCCAGCGCGAAGGCGCCGGTGCACAGGGACACCATGCGGGCACCGGCGTCGTGGGCGCGGCGCAGCGCCTCGACCAGGGCGGGCTGCACGGGCCTGCCGTCCTCGACGCAGGCGTCGGGTACGGAGGGGACGACGACGGTGTCCGCGCCGACGAGGTCGTCCAGCCCGTACGGCGTACGCAGCGCCAGCCCGGCCGCGCCGCTCCCGCCCTCCTCACCGGCCCCGCCCTCGCCGCCGCCCCGCTCCCCCGTACCGCACAGCCGCAGGTCGTACCACGGCTCGGCGAGGTCGGGCTGCGGCTTGCCGAAGACCGTGCAGGGGATGCTCAGTTCGTACAGGTCCCAGGACGGAACCCCGATCTCCTCGGTCACGACGACCGCGACGGAACCAGCGCTCATCCCCGCAGGATAGGGCCGCGGAGAACCTGGCAGGAATTTGGTGCCGACCGTCACCACTGTCACTGGTTCCGGCCGCCGGGCGCTGCGAGCGTGGCCGTACGTGATCAACACCGCCGGCACCGACATCCGCCGGCGGATCTGCGAGGAGACGTACATGCGAACTGAACGCGCGGCCGTGACGGTGCTCGGGCTGGGATCGATGGGGTCGGCGCTGGCGGCCGCGCTGCTGGCGAAGGGCCACCCGACCACGGTGTGGAACCGCTCGGCGCACAAGGCCGAGGCACTGGCGGAGCGCGGCGCCGCGGTGGCGGCGACGCCCGCCGAGGCGGTCGCGGCCGGCCCGCTCGTCCTCGCCTGCGTACTGGACCACCCGGCGCTGCACACCGTCCTGGACCCGGTGGCGGGCTCGCTGGCGGGCAAGACCTTGGTCAACCTCACCTCGGGATCGCCCGAGCAGGCCGTGGAGGCCGCCGCGTGGGCCCGCTCGCACGGCGCGGGCTACCTGGACGGCGCGATCATGACCACGCCCCCGGGCGTCGGCAGCCCGGAGGTGATGTTCCTCTACAGCGGCGCGCGCGAGGCGTTCGACACCCACCGCGCCACCCTCACGGCCCTCGGTGACCCGCTGCACCTGGGCACCGACCCCGGCCTGGCGTCCTTGTACGACGCGGGGCTGCTCGGCCTGATGTGGGCCACGCTGACCGGCTGGCTGCACGGCACCGCGCTGGTCGGCACGGAAGGCACCCCGGCCACCGCCTTCACCCCGGTCGCGATCCGCTGGCTGCACACGGTGCACACCTTCCTGGCCACGTACGCGCCCCAGGTGGACGCCGGCCACTACCCGGGGGACGACGCCACCGTGGACGTCCAGATCGCCGCGATCGACCACCTCCTCCACGCCGCCGCGGCGCGCGGCATCGACAACGCGCTGCCCGAACTGCTGAAGGCCACCATGGAACGGGCCCGCGACGCCGGCCACGGGGCCGGCAGCTACGCGAGCGTCATCGAGGTCCTCAAGGGCGCGGTGGGCGCGGCTGACTCGGCGGGCGCGACCAGCACGGCGGCGGGCGCCCGATGACCACGACCACCACCCCACCCGCCCCGACGCCGCCCGCCACCCCCTTCACCCCGGCGCCGCCCGCCGCTGCCTGGCCCGGCCTGCTGGCCGCCGCCACCGACTCCTGCCTGGACGCCCTTCTCGAAGGAGCGGACCAGGCCTGGTCGCGCCCCGCGCACGGCCTCGAATGGAGCTGCCGGAAGACCCTCGACCACCTCGCCCTCGGCCTGACCGGATACGCGGGCCTGCTGATCGCCCGCCCCACCGACCGCTACATCACCCTCTTCGCCTCCCTCGATCCCGAGGCCCCGATTCCGGCCTGCCTGGAGGGGCTACGGATCGCGGCCCGCCTGCTCGGGGCGACCGTCCGTGACACACCGGCCGACGTCCGCGCCTGGCACCCCTGGGGGCACGCGGACGCCGCCGGCTTCGCCGCCATGGGCGTCACGGAGCTGCTGCTGCACACGTACGACCTCACCCGCGCGCTCGGCGTGACCTGGGCACCGGACGACGACCTGTGCCGCGCCGTCCTGTCCCGCCTCTTCCCCGACGCCCCGGCCGCCCCGCCCGGGCACGGGCCGTTCGACCTCCTCCTCCAGCGCACCGGCCGGGCCGCCCTGCCCGGACTGCCGCGGCGTACGGAGTGGCAGTGGGACGGCTCGGTGCGCTGAGCCCCCGCCGCCCCAGGGGGCACTGTTGAACACGTTCAACCCGTCACGTACTGTCCTGCGTGACGGGTTGAACGCGTTCAAACCGGCTTCGGGCCGGGGCTGGAGGCCACCTCATGACCACACTGGTCACGCTCATCGTCATGCTCGGCATGTTCGTCGTGGTGCCGACCGGGCTCGCGCTCATCGACGAACCGGGCACCCACTGGCTACGACGCCGCTGGTACGTGGCGGCCGCGGCGGGCGCGACCGCCCTGTGGCTGCCGCGCGGAGCCGCCGCCACGGCACTGGCCGCCGCGTACGCGCTGGCCACCCTCGTCCTCGCGCTGTACGCGCCGCGCCGGCTGGCCCGCACCCGCAGCCTCGCGCCCGGAGAGGTCGCGGTACTGACGGCCCTGGTCACCCCGGCCGTCGCGGGCACCGCACTGGTCGCGGAGCGCTCGGGCCACCAGCTCTTCGGCTTCGACCTGGAGATCCTGTCGCTGACCGTGCCGCACTTCCACTTCGCCGGTTTCGCCGCCGCCCTGATGGCCGGGCTCGTCTGCCGCGCCGCACGCCCCGGCAGGGCCGGGCCGCTCGCCGCGCTCAGCGTGCCCGTGGGAACGCTGTTCGTGCTGGCGGGCTACTTCGTCGACGACTGGGCCGAACTGGCCGGCGCGGTCGTCCTCACCGCCGGCATGTGGCTGGTCGCCCTGATCACCTGGCGGGACATCCGTACCACCGCGCCGGACCGCACCACCCGGACGCTGCTCGGCGTCTCGGCCGCCGTCCTCGTCGCGACCATGCTGCTCGCCCTGAGCTGGGCACTCGGCGAGGCAACCGGCATCCCGCACCCCACACTGGCATGGATGGCGGCCACCCACGGCCTGGGCAACGCGCTCGGCTTCGCCCTGTGCGCGCTGCTCGCCTGGCGCCGCCTCAGGGCCACACCCACCGCACCCCGGCCGACCGCACCCGTACCCGCCTGACCGTCCCGTCTCCGCCCGAACCTCCCCTACCAACCCCCACCAGCGCTCTCCCCACCCCACCCGGAAAGCAGGCCCCGAATGCCCACCCACGCCTCCGCCTCCACCCCCGCCCCCTTCAACTACGCCGAGAACGGCGGCACCCGCCACCACCCGCTGCCCGACGGGTACCGCTACCTGCACGAAGCGACCTACCTCGGCCACGGCCGCGCGGTCCTCGAAGCCGCGGGCCACGCGGTCACGTCCTTCCGGATGCACCGCGCGGCGGGCGTACGGGTACGGGCGTCGGCGCCGGAGGCCGCGCCCGGCGTGCGGGTGGAATGCGCCCTGGGGCTCGGCCCCGTGCGCCTGTGGGCGCCGTGCCGGGTGGTGTGGAGCGAGTACGAGAGCGAGCGCATCGGCTTCGCGTACGGCACGCTGGCCGGCCACCCGCAGCGCGGGGAGGAGTCGTTCGTGGTCGAGATGCGGGAGGACGGCGCGGTGTGGTTCACGATGACGGCCTTCAGTGTGCCGGGCCGCTGGTACACCCGGCTGGCGGGACCGGTGGTCCCGGTCTTCCAGCGCCTGTACGCCCGGCACTGCGGCCGGACACTGCGCCGGCTGGCCCGCCGGGGCCGCTGACCGGGAGCCCGCGGCGCCGCCGGAAGGCGTCCCGATGCCGCGCCACGCCGTACTCCCCAGACGTCCACACGGCGTTCATGGCTCCGTCACCAGTTGCCCCGCCGCCCATGAGAGAAACCAGCCATGTGCGACGACGAACTGATCCCGCCGCGGGCGGACCTGACCGAGGAGCAGTGGATACGGACGGCCGGCCCCGGCCTCCCCGACACCGCCGTACCGGACGGCGCGCAGGCTTCGGGGGCGCGCGGTGTGCACCGGCGGACCCTGCTGGGCGGGGCGGTCGCGGGAGCCGCGCTGGCCGCGCTGCCGTTCGGGGCGCAGCAGCCCGCGGCCGCCGCGCCGCGCACGGGCGCTCCGGCCCGCTTCCCGCTCCCGTCCGCGCCGGGCCCCTCCGGCGAGTACGCCGTCCTGATCACCGGCGACGCCGGGACGGGCCAGGCGGAGCAGTACGCGGTCACGGCGGCGGCCCGGGAGATCTGCCGCGCCGAGCACGTCGGGCTGGCGGTCGGCCTCGGGGACAACATCTACGAGAACGGCCCCGAGTCCGACCACGACTCGGAGTTCGCGGAGAAGTTCGAGTCGCCCAACACCGGTATCGACGTGCCGTGGCTGATGGTGCTGGGCAACCACGACTGCTCGGGGCTGGTCCCCGGCAGCGGCGGCGACCCGTCGCGCGGTGACCGCGAGGTCGCGTACGCCGCCGCGTCCCGCCGCTGGTACATGCCGAGCCGCTACTACAACGTCGCCCTCCCGGCCGGCGGCGCCCAGGGCGAGCCGCTCGTGGAGTTCTTCGCGCTCGACACCAACCCGGTCGCCTCGTACGTCGCGCAGACCGACCCGTACTACTACTGGAACGGCCCGTACATGCGCGAGCAGCGCCGCTGGCTGGACGGCGCGCTGTCCGCCTCCCGCGCGCGCTGGAAGGTGGTCCTCGGCCACCACCCGTACCTGAACAACGGCAAGCACGGCAGCGCCGGCGCGTACGACGGCTTCGTGATCGGCAACTACACCAGCGGCATCCACCTCAAGGAGCTGTACGAGGAGGTGGTGTGCGGCCGCGCCGACCTGATCCTGTCAGGACACGACCACACCCTGCAGATCCTGGACCCCACCGACCGCACCCGCGGCACCCGCCAGCTCGTCTGCGGCGCCGCCGCCAAGTCCGGCGACGGCAAGGCCCACTTCACCCACCCCGCCGCCTGGCAGGACTTCGCCCAGCACGGTTTCATGCTGCTGAAGGCGTCGGCCGGCACGATGACGATCGACGCGTACACCGTCGACATCCCGACAAAGAAGGCCGGACTCGCCCACCGGGTGCGGACTGCGCGGCCGGTGGCGGCGCGGGCGAAGGCGGGGGCCAGGGCCGGGGCCGGGGCGCTCGCGGGGCGATACGCCTAGAGAACTCCTCAGGGCAGGGCTTCCCCGCCCCGGGGGAAAGTGTCCGACAACCGGTTACCCGGCGCACCGGTGTCGGGTCCAATGACCGGCGTGACGAAAGGAACGCCCCGGGCCGGGGCACACCACACGCGACTGCACCGCATCGCCGTACGCGCGAGGCGGCCGACCGCCGCACCCGTGCGCGCACCGCTGGGGAGCCGGCGGCCAGGACAGCGCAGCCGGGGCACGCAGCGATTCCGCGCCGCCCCCGGCGGCCCGCCGCACCGGACCCGGCCCGAGGGCGAAGCCGGTTCCACCGCACCGGGGTGGTGGGTACGGATGGAACGGGCCGTCACCGTCCTGGCGGCCATGGCCACCCTGGCGGTGGCCTCCTTCACCTGGGTCTCGCTCAACCAGGTCGACCGGGAGCAGGAGCTGACCCGCGACGCGCAGATCACCGACCGCTACAACACCGCGGTCGGCAACCTGGGCAACGGCTCGCCGGACATCCGCCTGGGCGGCATCTACGCACTGCAACGCATCATGCTGGACTCGCGTCGGGACTATCCCACCGTCATCGACGTGCTCAGCGCGTACGTACGCGCCCACGCCACCCCGCCGCGCACCAGCGGCACCGGACCGCGACGGCCGCCGAACGACGTCGGAGCAGCGCTCCGGGTCTTCCGGAACCGGGACGCGGGGTGGGGCAGTGACGGGCTGATGCCCGACCTGGCCGGCACGTACTTACGCGGCGTGAACCTGCAAGGCGTGAACCTGACCAACGCCGACCTGACCCGCGCCGACCTCACCGGCGCGGACCTGCGCGGCGAGGAAGCCCCCCACCGCACGGAGGTGGGCGACATGGAGCGGCTGCGGACCACCGACCTGACCGAGGCGAAACTGTACGGCGCGAACCTCACCGGCGCCGACCTGCGAGGCACCGAACTGCACGACGCGGACTTGCGGAACGCGCGCCTGCACCACGCGAACCTCCAGGGCACGAAGCTCCACGAAGCGCGGATGACGGGTGCGGACCTGCGCGGGGCCTACCTGGGCAGTGCCCGGCTCTCCGGGACACGGCTGGAGAAGGCGGTCTTCACCGAGGCGAACCTGGCCGACGCGGACCTCCGGCAGGCGCTCCTGAACGGAGCGGATCTCAGCGGTGCGGGACTGCGCAGGGCGAAGCTGCGGGGAGCGGACCTCAGGGGTGCGAAGCTGGCCGGTGCGGATCTGCGCGGGGCGGACCTGCGGGACGCGCCCACGCACGGGACCTCCATGGATCGCACGGACATCGATGTGCCGGCCCTCTTGCAGGCGCGACTGGACCGCACCGTGAAACTCCCCGCCAGGCTGGCGGACGATCCCCGCGTCCGGAAGGCCGTGGAGTCAGCCGGCGATGGCTGACCACCAGGTAGTCCAGACACCCTGACCTTTCCCCGACATACCCCCCACACCCCATCCAAAATGCACAATCACCAACCCCGTCCTAATGTGGGCGCATGGCCGCTTCCCGGTTGCGATGGTTCGCCTTCGGCGGGCCGCGCGGGGAAGCGGCGGGCGTGGTGGCCCCGGCGTCGCCGGTCCCGACTGCCTGGCGGGCAGCCGGGACCGGCGCGCCATCGGCGTCCGGTTCTCGTATGTGCGGCAGCCGTAGGTGCGCCCCGGCCACGGGACAGGAGCGTGGCAGGTCATGACCGGACGGAACACCACTCCGCCCGGCCGTTACGACCCGCGCCACGGCGTACCGCCCCGGGCCGCCGCCGACGACGCGGACAGCGTGGCCGCCGGGAAGCCTCTCGAAACCCTCGGCCTGCGCGAACGGCTCGCCCTCAACCGGACCGGCACCTTCGACTGGGACCTGGACCGCGCGACGCTCGAACTGGACCCGTGCGCGCTGGACGTCTTCGACCTGCGGCCCGACGAGTACGACGGGCGGCCCTCGGCGCTCGCCGCCCGTATACCGCCCGAAGAGGGCTACCGGCTGGACGCGGCCGTCTCCCAGGCCGTCCAGGACGGGGCGCCCTCGTACGGTGCGTACTTCCGCGTCCACTGCCGCGACGGCACGCCCCGGTGGACGCACGCCCAGGGCCGCATCCTGCGGGACGCGGACGGCCGGCCGTACCGGATCGCCGGGCTGGTCCGGGAAGCCGGTACGGAGATGGCCGACTCCGTGCTGCTGCGTTCCCTCCAGGAGAACCGGCAGCGGCAGACCGCGATGGTCCAGCAGACCACGGCGGCCCTCTCCCGCGCGCTGTCGGTCGCGGACGTCACCCGGGTCCTGACCGGGACCGGCGGCGCCCGGCGTTTCGGCGCCGACGCGCTGATCCTCGGGCTGGTCGACAGCGACCACTTCGAGGTCATCGCCATCACGGGCCTGCCGGGCACCACGCCCGAGGACATGATGGCCTCCCGGCTCGACGACACGCTGCCGCTGTCGGACGCCGCGCTGTCCCGCCGGGCCACGTTCCTGTCCTCACGCGGCGAGCTGATGGCCCGCTACCCGCGGCTGCGCCCGTACCGGGACCGGGTGCCTTCGGGCAGCGCGGTCTTCCTGCCGCTGGTCGCGCAGGACCGCGTCATCGCGGCGCTCGGCCTGTTCACCGCCGAGCCCAAACAGCACTCGGCGGAAGACCGCAACCTCGCCCTGGCGCTGGCCGGCGTCGTGGCCCAGTCCCTCCAGCGGGCCATGCTCTTCGACCAGGCACGCGAGTTCGCGACCGGACTCCAGGCCACCATGCTGCCGCGCCGGGTGCCCGCCATCGCCGGCGGCGAGGTCACCGTCCGCTACCACGCGGCGAGCACCGGGCGGGACATCGGCGGCGACTGGTACGACGTCATCCCGCTGCCCCAGGGGCGGACCGGGCTGGTCGTCGGCGACGTCCAGGGCCACGACACGCACGCCGCTGCGGTCATGGGCCAGCTCCGTATCGCCCTGCGCGCCTACGCCACCGAGGGCCACTCCCCCGAGACGGTCCTCGTACGCGCCTCCCGCTTCCTCGCCGAGCTGGAGACCGAACGGTTCGCGACCTGCACGTACGTCCAGGCCGACCTCGAATCCGGGGCCCTGCACGTGGCGCGCGCCGGCCACCTCGGCCCCCTCGTCTGGGACGCGGCCGGACACACCGACTGGCATCCGGTACGCGGCGGGCTGCCGCTCGGTCTGGCCACCACGTTCGGCCAGGACCACTTTCCCGAGACCCAGCTCTTCCTGGAGCCCGACTCCACCCTCCTGCTGTGCACCGACGGCCTGGTCGAGAAGCCCGGCCAGGACATCGCGACCGGCATCGACGCACTCGCCGCGGCGGTACGGGACGGCTCCGGCGAACTGGAAGCCCTCGCCGACCGGCTCTCGGACCAGCTGTGGGCCCGGTCCGGATCCGGCGACGACATGGCCCTCGTCCTCCTGCACCGGGCCCCGGCCGCCGGAACCACCACCGTCACCCCGCGCTTCCGGCTCCACGTCCACCAGGCGGACCCGTCCGGCGCCTCGGAGGTACGGGCGATGCTGCGGCGCACGATGGACCAGTGGCGGGCGGGCTCCCTCGCGTACGACATCGAGGTGGCCGCCACCGAACTCATCACCAACGCCCTGACCCACACGGACAGCGGAGCCCTGGTGACGGTCGAACTCCAGCCGACCGGCCCCCGCGCCCGCCGCCGCATCCGCCTGGAGGTCGAGGACCGCTCCAGCCGCTGGCCCCGCCGCCGCACCCCCGGCGAAACAGCGACCTCCGGCCGCGGCCTGATGATGGTCGAAGCCCTCTCCGACGCATGGGGAGCCGAGCCCCGAGGCAACGGCAAGGCCCTCTGGTGCGAATTCGTCCTGCCGGGCGAGGAATAGGTGAGGGGCGCGCGCCGCACACGCGCTCTACCGGGCCGGGTTGCCCCGGCCCGGTAGGTGCTCGGACTCCTCGGCCGGGCTCAGGACCCTAGCCGCCGTACCACACCGTCGTCGCATTGCAGAATTCGCGGATGCCGTGGCCTGCCAGTTCGCGGCCGTAGCCGGAGCGTTTGATGCCGCCGAAGGGGAGGGCGGGGTGGGAGGCGGTCATGCCGTTGAAGAAGAGGCCGCCGGCTTCGATGTCGCGGATGAGGCGTTCCTGTTCGGCCTCGTCGCGGGTCCAGGCGTTGGAGCTGAGGCCGAACGGGGTGTCGTTGGCGGTGGCGACGGCTTCGTCGAGGCTGTTGACGCGGTAGAGGGTCGCCACCGGGCCGAACGCCTCTTCGCGGTGGATGCGCATCTCGGGGGTGATCCCGGCCAGGACGGTCGGTTCGTAGAACCAGCCGGCCGTGAGTTTCTCCGGGCGCTTGCCGCCGCAGAGCGCGGCCGCGCCCCGGTGGACCGCGTCGTCGACCAGTTCTTCCAGGTCGGAGCGGCCCTGTTCGCTGGCCAGCGGGCCGACGTCGGTCGTCTCCTCCATCGGGTCGCCGACGGTCAGCGCGGCCATCCGCTCGGTGAAGCGCACGGCGAACTCGTCGTAGACGTCGGTGTGCACGATGAAACGCTTGGCGGCGATGCAGGACTGGCCGTTGTTCTGGACGCGGGCGGTGACGGCGGTGCGTACGGCCGCGTCGAGGTCGGCGGACGGCAGCACGATGTAGGGGTCGCTGCCGCCCAGTTCCAGCACCGTCTTCTTGATCTCGTCACCGGCGATGGACGCGACGGAGCGGCCCGCCGGTTCGCTGCCGGTGAGGGTGGCGGCGGCCACCCGGCGGTCGCGCAGGATGTTCTCGATCTCGCCGGAGCCGACGAGCAGCGTCTGGAAGCAGCCTTCGGGGAAGCCCGCCCTGCGCAGCAGGTCCTCCACGTACAGGGCGGTCTGCGGCACGTTGGAGGCGTGTTTGAGCAGGCAGGTGTTGCCGGCCATCAGCGCGGGCGCGGCGAAGCGGATCACCTGCCAGAGGGGGAAGTTCCACGGCATGACGGCGAGCACGGTGCCCAGGGGGCGGTAGCGGACGTAGGCGCGGCGTGCGCCCGCGTCCTTGACGGCGCCGGCGTCCGGTACCTCGTCGGCGAGGAGTTCCTCGGCGTGGTCGGCGTACCAGCGCATCGCCTTCGCGCACTTGGCGGCTTCCGCGCGGGCCGCCGCCAGCGGCTTGCCCATCTCGGTGGTCATGGTGCGGGCGATGCCGTCCTGGCCCGCCTCCAGCAGGCCGGCGGCGTTGCGCAGCAGTTCGCCGCGTTCGGCGAAGGTGGTCGTGCGGTAGCTGCGGAACGTCTGCTCGGCCCGGGCGAGCCGGTCCTCGATGCCGCTCGCGTCGAGGGCGTCGAAGGTCTTGAGTGTCTCGCCGGTGGCCGGGTTGACCGTGGCGATGGCCATGTGGATGCACCTCCCGTGGGGTGGGGTGGTGGTAGGGAGTGGTGGGAGCGGGGCGTGGTGGAGGGAGCCGGGTGCGGGACACAGCCGGCTCCCTCCGCCTGGCGCGGGTTACGTGAGCGGGCCGGGGGCCGGGGACGGCTCCGGTACGGGGTCCGGGCCCGGCGGGCGCGGGACGGGGTCGGGGGACGGGGTCGGCGGCTGCGGAGCGGGCGGCGGCGGTGTGGGGTCGGGCGGCCCGGGCACCGGCGGTCCCGGCGTCGGCCCCGGCGCGGGGCCGGGCCCCGGTCCCGGCTCGGGCCCGCCGGGCCCCGGGGACGGCGTGGGTGTCGGCGGCACGGGCTCCCGCTCCTGCCCGGGCGCGCGCGTACGGTGCGGTATCGGTTGCCGCTCCACAGCAGACCTCCTGGGTCGGACGGCATGTGGTTCTTCGGCCCCGGTACCCGGGTTTCGGCGGTCTATCGCCCTGGCGGGCGATGGATTGCGTCTGCTGGTGCAGGTCCCGTGCCGTCGGTCCGGTCCCTCTCCCCGCCCCCTTCCTTCGGGTGGCTTGTCCGGTTCGTTCGGCGACGGGTGGCGTCGGGGCCTCTACATTGCGGGCATGACCTCCGCGAGGACCCTGACGACCGCGGCCTGCGCGGCCGCGCTCGCGCTGACCGTGCCCGCCGCCGCCCTGGCCGTGCCCCGCTCCCCCGCCGCCGTTGCCCCGGCGGCCGGCCGCTCGCTGCCCACCCGTATGGCCGACACCGGCGGCGGCAGTCAGCTCATCACGGCGCACGCTCCGGACCTGCGCTCCACGACCGGCACGGTCAGCTGGTGGCAGCGGTACGGCGGGCGCTGGCACCGGGTCGGTACGGCGCCCGCGCGCTTCGGGGCGAACGGGCTGGTGGACGGCGCTTCCCGGGAGCAGGGGACGTCGACGACGCCCACGGGGCTGTACGACCTGCCGTTCGCTTTCGGGGTCGCCGAAGCACCGGCCGGTACGAAGGTCCCGTACCGGCCGGTACGGGACTCCTCCTGGTGGTGCCAGGACAACGCCTCGTCGTCCTACAACCGCTGGGTGGACCCGCGCCCGCGCGACTGCGCGGCGAAGGAGGCCGAGCACCTGGCGGACTACCCGACGCAGTACAGCCGGGCTCTCGTCATCGGCTTCAACTACCACCGCCCGGTACGCGGCCGGGGCGCGGGCATCTTCCTGCACGTCAACGGCCGTGGCGCGACGGCGGGCTGTGTGTCCGTACCGGCCCGTGCGATGGCCCGCATCGTGGCGTGGGTCAAGCCCGCCGCCCGACCGCACATCGCGATCGGTACGGATTCCGGCCGTACGGCCGTCACGCGCTACTGACCGCTCCCGGGCCGGGGGCCGCCCCGAGGGGGAAGTGGCAGGCCACCTGGTGCCCGGGAGCGGCCGGCTCGGTCGGCTCCGGCTCGCTCTGCGCGCACCGTGCGCGGGCTGCCGGGCAGCGGGTGCGGAAGCGGCATCCGGAGGGCGGTGCGGCGGCCGAGGGGGTTTCGCCGGTGAGCGGGGTGCCCGCGGCGGGGGCCGCCGGGTCGGGCGCGTCGACGGTGTCGAGGAGGCCCCGGGTGTACGGGTGCAGGGGACGGGTGAAGACGTCCCGGGCCGGGCCGGT
The DNA here is from genome assembly GCF_040679095.1 of Streptomyces sp. NPDC052496. Classification (NCBI taxonomy): domain Bacteria; kingdom Bacillati; phylum Actinomycetota; class Actinomycetes; order Kitasatosporales; family Streptomycetaceae; genus Streptomyces; species Streptomyces sp. NPDC052496. The sequence continues at coordinate 207,871 of NZ_JBFAUH010000012.1, read as the reverse complement.
CTCCACGATGCGGCCCAGGTACATGACGCCGACGGTGTCCGCGAGGTGCCGTACCACCGCCAGGTCGTGGGAGATGAAGAGGTACGTCAGCCCCTTGTCGCGTTGCAGGTCGCGCATGAGGTTGAGGATCTGCGCCTGGACGGAGACGTCGAGCGCGGAGACGGGTTCGTCGGCGACGACGAGGGACGGTGAGAGGGCGAGCGCGCGGGCCAGCCCGAGGCGCTGGCGCTGGCCGCCGGAGAACTCGTGCGGGTAGCGGTCCACGGCGCCGCGCGGCAGTCCTACGTCGTCGAGGAGTGCGGCGACCCGGCGCTGTCGGGCGGCCCGGTCGCCGATGCCCTGGATGACCAGCGGTTCGTGCAGGATCGTGCCGACGCGCATCCGGGGGTCCATGGAGGCGTAGGAGTCCTGGAACATCAGCTGGACGTCGCGGCGGTGGGCCCGCAGTTCACGGCGGGTCAGGGTGCCGATGTCGCGGCCCGCGAAGCGGATCGTGCCACCGGTCGGCGGCTCCAGGCCGACGACCATCCGGGCGAGGGTGGACTTGCCGCAGCCGGACTCGCCGACGATGCCGAAGGTTTCGCCGCGGGTGACGGTCAGGTCGACGCCCGCGACGGCGCCGACTTCCCCGGCACCCTTGCGGCGGGCGCGGGCGAAGGGGCCGGCGTGCAGGGCGTAGCGCTTGGTGACGGCGGTGAGGGTGAGGAGGGGGTCCGGGGCGGTGGGTGCGGGGGGAGGGGGCTGGGAGGGGGTGGGTGTGGTGGAGGTGAAGGTGGGTGTGGTGGAGGCGGGTGAAGTGAAGGTGGAGGCGGGTGCGGTGGAGGTGGAGGCGGGTGCGGTGGAGGTGGAGGCGGGTGCGGCGGAGGTGGAGGCGGGTGCGGCGGAGCCGGTTGCGGTCCGGTCGGCTTCCGGTACCGGCACCGCGCCCGCCACCGGGTGGAAGCACGCGTACGCATGCCCCGCCTCCCCCGTCAGGGCCGGTTCCTCCGTACGGCACTGTGCGGTCGTGAACGCGCAGCGCGGTGCGAAGCGGCAGCCGGCGGGGCGGGTGACGAGGGCGGGCGGCAGGCCGGGGATGGTGGCGAGGGTGGAGCGTTCGCCCTCGGCACGTTCGGGGAGGGCGGCCAGGAGGGCCTGGGTGTAGCGGTGCCGCGGGGCGGCGAAGAGGCGGTGTACGCCGGCGTGTTCGGCGATCCTGCCGCCGTACATCACCGCGACCCGGTCCACGCGCCGGGCGACGACGCCCAGGTCGTGGGTGACCAGGATCATGGCCATGCCGAGGCGGGCCCGCAGGTCGTCGATGAGTTCCAGGATCTGGTGCTGGGTGGTGACGTCGAGGGCGGTGGTCGGTTCGTCGGCGATCAGCAGTGCGGGCTCGCACACCAGGGCCATGGCGATGGCGACGCGCTGCCGCATGCCGCCGCTGAGCTGGTGCGGGTGGTTCCGCATCCGCTCGGCGGGCTGCGGCATGCCGACCAGCCGCAGGGTCTCCTCGGCCTTCTCCCAGGCCTGCCGCCGGGTGATCCGCCGGTGCAGCAGCAGGGGTTCGGCGACCTGGGCGCCGATGGTCATGGTCGGGTTGAGGGAGGTCAGCGGGTCCTGGAAGACCATGCCGATGGTGTTGCCCCGGACGCCCCGCAGGACGGGTTCGGGCGCGGCGGCCAGGTCGGTCGTGCCGTCCGTACCGGTGCCGTCCCGGAAGAGGATGCGTCCCCCGGTGACGCGCCCGCCCTTCGGCAGCAGGCCGAGGACGGACAGGGCCGTCATGGTCTTGCCGCAGCCGGACTCGCCCACGATGCCGAGGGCTTCTCCGGGGGCGAGGTCGAGGTGGACGCCGTCCAGGGCGTGCACGGTGCGGCCGCGTCCGGCGATCTCGACGTGCAGGTCCTCGACGCTGAGCAGCGGGGCGGTGGTCCCGGACGGCGGCCGGGTGGTCGCGGACAGCGGGTCGGCGGTCATGGGCCCTTCCTCAGCTCTTCTGGAGGCGCACGTCGAAGGCGTCCCGCAGGCCGTCGCCGACGAAGTTGAACGCGGCGACGACGAGGACGATGGCGAGGCCGGGCGGGAAGATCAGCCACCAGTGGCCGACCTGGGTGTAGGTGATGCCGGCGGAGAGCATGGAGCCCCAGTCGGCGGCCGGCGGCGGGATGGACAGGCCCAGGAAGGAGAGGTACGCGACGTAGAGGATGGCGTCGGCGATCTGGAAGGTGGCGTTGACGACGACGGTGCCGGCGGCGCCGGGCAGGATGTGCCGGAAGACGGCCCGGCCCCCGCCGCCGCCCATCAGCCGCATGGCGTGCACGTAGTCGCGGCTGCGCAGGGCGAGGGCTTCGCCGCGGACCAGGCGGGCCGGGGACAGCCAGGCGACCGAGGCGATGATCAGGATGAGGACGGGTTTGCTGGGCGTGACGATGGCGGCGACCACGACCAGCAGGAACAGTGCGGGGATGGCGAGCGCGGCGTCGGTGACGCGCATCATGGCGGCGTCCGCCCAGCCGCCGAAGTAGCCCGCGACGGCGCCGTACACGGTGCCGAAGAGGGTGGCCAGCAGTCCGGCGGCGAGGCCGACTTCGAGGGAGGTCTGGCCGCCGTACATCAGCCGGCCGAGCATGTCGTAGCCGAGGTCGGTGGTGCCGAGGAGGTGGCCGGGGCTGCCGGGCGGCAGGCTCGCCTGTGTGAGGTCGGTGTGGGTCTGGTCGGTGGGGTGCAGCAGCGGGCCCAGGTAGCAGAGCGCCGGCAGGGCGAGGAGGACGGCGGCTCCGGTGACGGCGAGCTTGCTGCGGGCGAAGACGGCGAGGGTGCGGCGCAGCGGCCCGGGGGTGGCGGGTGCCGTCGCGGACCGGGCGCCGTCCCCGGCCGGGGCGGTCCCGGTGGCGCCGCCCGGCGCGTCCGTGGGGGGTGCGGTCACGAGACGCTCCTGATCCGGGGGTCGAGTACGGCGTAGGCGATGTCGGTGATCAGTGAGCCGAGCACGGTGGCCACGCCGACGATCAGGGTGACGCCGAGCAGGACGGGGAAGTCCGAGCCCTGGGCCGCGTTCCAGAACAGCAGTCCCATGCCCGGGTAGTTGAACATCGACTCGACGACGAGGGTGCCGCTGAAGAGGGTGGGCAGGTAGAGCCCGAGGAGGGTGGCGAGGGGGATCAGCGCGTTGCGCAGCACGTGCCGGGCCATGATGCGGGTGCCGGACTGGCCTTTGGCGCGTGCGGTGCGTACGTAGTCCTCTTCGAGGTTGTCCAGGACGGCAGAGCGCAGGTAGCGGCTGAAGGCGGCGATGATGCCGAGCGCGGTGGTCACCACGGGCAGGACGAGGGCGGGGGCGTCGGCGAGCAGGCCGCCGACGGTGTCGGCCTGCGGCGCCTCGGCGGGGAAGAGCTGGAGCTGCTGGCTGAAGACGAGGATGAGGACCAGGCCGAGGAAGAAGACGGGGGTGGCGTAGGCGAGGAAGGCGGCTCCGGTGAGCAGGTGGTCCACGGCCCTGCCGCGGCGTACGGCCTGGAGGATGCCGAGCGGTACGGCCAGTACGGCGGCGAGCGCGATCGACAGGCCCGCCAGCAGCGCGGTCTTCGGGAGGCGTTCGCCGAGCAGGGCGGTGACGGTCTGGTTGAGCTTGTAGGACTCGCCGAGGTCTCCGGTGAGCAGCCGTCCGAGGTACATCACGTACTGCTGCGGCAGCGAACGGTCGTAGCCCTGCTGGTGGTCGAAGTGGGCGATGGCCTCCGGGGTGGCCTTGACGCCGAGGATGGCGCGGGCCGGTCCGCCGGGCAGCAGGTGCAGCAGGACGAAGACGATGACGGAGACCAGCAGCAGGACGACGGCGGCCTGTGCGACGCGTTTGGCCAGGAAGCGGATCACCGGCCGGCACCGCCCTTCCTGACGAAGTACCAGTCCTGGGGCGCGAGGCTGAGGGTGGGGTTCTGGTCGATGCCGCGCAGGTCGTTGCGGATGACGGAGACCTGGTAGGCGGGGTTGGGTGTCCACAGGACGGGCACCTGGTCCGCCGTGTAGCGGGCGTAGTCGCGCAGGGCGGCCGGGTCGTCGGAGTACTCGGTCTTCTTGATCAGCTCATCGGCCTTCGGGTCGGACCAGTTGCCCATGTTGGAGGGCGCGCCGGTGGCGAAGACCGCTTCGCCGCTGGCCACGGTCGGGAAGTACCAGCTGCCCTGCGTCCCGAAGAAGCCCAGCTGCCAGGCGGAGCACACCGGTTCGCGCTGCTTGCAGGGGACGGTGGTGCCGAGGACGGTGTTCAGCGGCTGCTGCCGGATGTCCAGGGTGATACCGGCCTTGTCCATGGCGGACTTGATCTCCTGCATGGTGTTGGAGGTCTCGGTGGAGCCGGACTGGGAGAGGAGTTCCAGGCGCAGGGGCGCTCCGGCGGGGATGTCCTTGCCGCACCGGTCAGGGCCGGTGCCGGGGCGGACGCAGCGCAGCCGGCCGTCGGTGCGCTGCCAGCCGTGCGCGGTGAGCAGGGCCGCGGCTCTCCTCGGGTCGTACGGGAACGGGTCGCGGTCCAGCTGTCCGGCGGGCACCGGGCCGCGGGTGGGGGCCGCGCTGCCGTGCCAGACGACGTCGGAGATCGCCCGCTGGTCGATGAGGTGCTGGAGGGCGCGGCGCAGGTAGGTCTGGCGGAGCAGCGGGCCGGCGGTGGGGTGGTTGAGGTTCAGGACGATGTAGGTGATCGCCCAGCCTTCCCACGGGTCGATGCGGTAGCCCAGCTTCTCGAAGCGCGCGGACTGGGCCAGCACCGAGGGCGGTATGTAGCCGTAGTCCACGCCGCCGGCGCGCAGCACGTTGAATTCGGAGTCGGCGGTGGTGAAGGGCTTCAGGACGACGCGGTCGAGGTGGGGCTTGTCGGGGCCGCCGTACTGCCGGTTGGGGACGAGGGAGACCTGGCCCGAGGTGGTCCATTTCTCGATCCGCCAGGGTCCGCTGACGGTTTTCCAGAGCGGGTCGGTGGCGAATTCCGAGAGCCTTTTGCCGTGCTGGAGGAGCCGTGCGAAGACTTTTTCCGGCTTCTCGTCGTGCGGGTTCCAGGCGTGTTCGGGCAGCGGGGTGACGTGGACGAGCTGGTTGCCGGTGAACCAGGCGGGGTTGTACGCGCGGTCCAGGCGCAGCCGGAAGGTGTGCTCGTCCAGCGTCTCGAACTTCTTGACGTTGTCGGGCAGCAGGCCCGGTGAGTAGCCCGCCCACTCCTCCTTGTCGTGCCGGATCAGGTCGTACCAGAACCGCACGTCGCGGGTGGTGACGGGGGTGCCGTCGGACCAGCGGTAGCCCTTCTTCAGCCGGACGGTGACGGTGGTGTTGCCGTCGCTGTAGCGCGGCTGTCCGGCGAGGTTGCGCGGGCTGTCCATGGTCAGCCCGGCGCCCTTCTTCCCGGCCGTGTAGAGCGGTGGGTAGAGCAGGTTCTGTATGGCGCTGTTGTACGAGGCCAGGTAACCGGCCGTGCCGATCGGGAAGATCCAGTTGGGGGTGGCGGCGGGCGGCAGCGCCATGGTGGCCGTGCCGCCTTCGACGCGGGTGCCGCCGGTGGCGCCGACGTCGGTGACCGCGCCGTCCGCCGGGCCGCATCCGGTGAGCGTGGCCGCAGCGAGCAGCAACGCGGTCACCGCGCACAGCAGGGTGCGGACGGGCCCGCGTCGGCGGGTTCTGCGCGGGCCCATGCTGCCTCCGGAAAGGGTCGGCCGGTCGAAGGGTGCGAGAAAAGTACGGACGGCCGCGAAAAGAAGTCAAGGGGCTGGTGGAACATTGCCAATTGGGGTGTACTGAGCGCCACTTGATTCCCCTTCTTTCTTCGGCAGCCGAAGAAAGAAGGGGGCCGTCCGCAGCATTCCGCACGGCCGGAAGGCACCGCCATGACCGTCCCGGAGGCCCCGCCATGACCGCCGCGGAGGAACAGCCCGGCTCCGCCGCGCACGTCCTCGAACTCGTCGCGACCGGCACCGCCCGCTCGCGCGCCGACCTCGTACGGGAGCTGGGGCTCGCCGCCTCCACCATCTCCGCGCGCGTCCAGGAACTGGTCGACGCCGGGCTGCTGACCGAGTCCGGCGAGGGCGCCTCGCGCGGCGGCCGCCGTCCGCGGCTGCTGCGCGTCCCGGACGGCGGCACCGTCGCGCTCGCCGCCGACCTGGGCAGCCACCACATCCGTACCGGCGCGGTGGGTCTGACCGGCACCGGCTTCGACATCGACGAGTGCGTCCTCGACCTGACCACCGGACCGGAACCGGCCGTCGGCCTGCTCGCCGAACGCCTGACCGCGCTGGCCGGACGCCAGCGTGCGGCCGGGCGCACCGTGTGCGGTGCGGGCATCGGCTTCCCCGGGCCCGTCGACCCCGCGTCGGGCCGGGTCATCGCGCCGTCCCGGATGCCAGGGTGGCATCTGTACGAGCTGCGCGACCGGCTCGCCGGCCTCCTCGGACTGCCGGTCGTGGTCGACAACGACGCCAACGTGCTGGCCCTGGGCGAGCACCGGGCCGCCCACCCGTCGCTGCGCCACCTGGTGGTGGTCAAGGCGGGCCGCGGCATCGGCTCCGGCGTGATCAGTCACGGCCGGCTCTACCGGGGCGCCCGCGGCTGCGCCGGCGACATCAGCCACGTACGGGTGGACGCCGCCGCCGAACGCCCCTGTTCCTGCGGGAACATCGGCTGTCTGGAGTCCGTGGCCAGCGGTGCCGCGATCGCCACCGCGCTGCGTGCACAGGGCATCGAGGCGGACTCCACCACCGACATCCTGCGGCTCGTCGAGGACGGCGAACCGCACGCGACGACCCTGGTGCGGCAGGCCGGGCGGCACATCGGCGCGGTGCTGGGCGTGGTGGTGAACTTCTTCAATCCGGAGGCCGTGGTGCTGGGCGGGGCGCTCGCCGCGGCGGAACCGCTGGTCGCCGCGGTCCGCGGCGTGCTGTACGAGCGCTGTCTGCCGATGGCGACCAGCGAGCTGGCAATCGTCGCGGCGAGCTGCGGCCCCGACGCGGGGCTGCTCGGTGCCGGCCATGCCGCGCTGCGCGAACTGGCCACCGACGGCGGTCTCCCGGCCCTGCCCGTCGCCCGTACGTGACCTCCCCGACGGACCCCACGAAAGGTGCACCCCGTATGCGCATCGCGATCGGCGGCATGGCCATCGAGTCCAGCCAGTTCTGCCCGCACCGTACGTCGTACGACGACTTCCGCGTCACCCGGGGCGCGGAGCTGCTGGCCCGCTACACCTGGACGCGGCCGGACAGCGACCTCGCGCGGCAGGTCGAGTGGGTGCCGCTGGTGCACGCGGTGGCGCTGCCCGGCGGACCCGTCGAGCGGGAGACGTACGACCGCATCAAAGCCGAACTGGTCGCGCGTGTACGGGACGCCGGGCCGCTGGACGGTCTGGTGTACGACATCCACGGCGCCATGAGCGTCACCGGTCTGGACGACGCGGAGGCGGACCTCACCGAGGCCGTACGGGACGCGATCGGTCCCGACGCGCTGATCTCGGCCGCCATGGACCTGCACGGCAACGTCTCGCGCCGCTTCGCCGAACCCCTCGACCTGCTCACCGCGCACCGCCTGGCCCCGCACGAGGACGCCTGGGAGACGCGTGAGCGGGCGGCCCGCAAGCTGGTCGAGCGGCTGGCGTCCGGCACCGGCCGTCCGTACCGCGCCTGGGTGCAGGTGCCGGTCCTGCTGCCCGGCGAGAAGACCAGCACCCGCCTGGAACCGGCCAAGTCCCTCTACGGCAGGCTCGCCGCGGTCGAGGCGCTGGACGGCATCGTGGACGCGGCCGTCTGGGTGGGCTACGCCTGGGCCGACGAGGAACGCTGCCGGGCCGCGGTGGTGGTGACCGGCGACGACCCGGACCTGGCGCTCGCGCAGGCCCGCGGCCTCGCCCAGGAGTACTGGGACGCGCGCCGCGCCTTCGTCTTCGTCGGCCCGACCGGCGACGCCGACACCTGCGTCGCCCGTGCCGTGGCGTCCCCCGCCCGCCCGTTCCTGATCAGCGACTCCGGCGACAACCCGACCGCGGGCGGCGCGGGCGACCTCGCGTACATGCTGGGCCGGCTGCTGGCGAACGAGGACCTGGCGAGCGGGCGGGTGACGGCACTGCACCCCGGCATCACCGACCCGGCGGCCGTGGCCACGTGCTTCGAGGCCGGGCCGGGCGCGCGGGTGACGCTGAAGGTCGGCGGCCACGTCAGCGCCGGTACCGGTCCGCACGCCGAGCCGTACGGGCTGACCGGCACGGTGACCGCCCTGGACGACCCGTCGGCGCCCTCCCCCGGAGCCCCGCGCGGCAACCCGGCGTACGACGGTGGCGGCCGCACCGCCGCCGTGACCAGCGGCGGGGTGACGGCCGTCCTCACCGAACGGCGCACGCCCTTCCACACCCGTGCCGACTTCGGCCCGCTGGACCCGGCCGGGTACGACATCGTCGTGGTGAAGATCGGCTACCTGGAGCCGGAGCTGCACGCCCTGGCGGCCGACTGGCTGCTCGCCCTGACCCCGGGCGGCGTGGACCAGGACCTGCCGCGCCTGGGCCACCACCGGATCGCCCGCCCGCTCTACCCGTTCGACGACGCGGGCTTCGAGGAGCCGGACCTGACGCCGGTGCTGCTCCGGGCGGACCGGGGTGCGGACACGGGCCGGGCCGGTACGGCCGATATGCGCGGCGCCGGTGCATGACGGCCCGTACGGTGGAGAGGCGCTCCCTGATCACCTTTCCCCGACGGAGGGCCCCGATGGAGTCGCCGACCCCGCTCACCGAGAGCGAACTGCTCGACCTGGACGCCCATTGGCGGGCGCTGAACTACCTCGCCGCCGGCCAGATCTACCTGACCGGCAACCCGCTGCTCACCGAGGAGCTGCGCCCCGAGCACATCAAGCCGCGGCTGCTCGGCCACTGGGGCACCTGCCCCGGCCTGAACCTGGTCTACACCCACGTCAACCGGGTCATCACCACCCACGGGCAGGAAGCGGTGTGCGTGTGGGGCCCGGGGCACGGCGGGCCCGCGGTGTTCGCCGGGGCCTGGCTGGAGGGGACGTACGGGGAGCTGTACCCGGACGTGGGGCGGGACGCGGCCGGGATGGCCCGGCTGTTCCGGCAGTTCTCGTTCCCCGGCGGGGTGCCCAGCCACGCGGCGCCGAACGTGCCGGGCTCCTTCCACGAGGGCGGCGAGCTGGGCTATTCCCTCTCGCACGCGTACGGCGCCGCACTGGACAACCCGGACCTGCTGGTGGCCTGCGTGATCGGGGACGGCGAGGCGGAGACCGGGCCGCTGGCCGCCTCCTGGCACGCGAACAAGTTCCTGGACCCGGCGCACGACGGCGCCGTGCTGCCGATCCTGCACCTCAACGGCTACAAGATCGCCAACCCGACGGTGCTCGCCCGGCTGGACGAGGACGAGCTGGACGCGCTGCTGCGCGGCTACGGACACGAGCCGCTGTACGTCACCGGCTCCGACCCCGCCCAGGTGCACCGGGACATGGCCGCCGCCATGGACACCGCGCTGGAACGCATCCACCAGGCCCAGCGCACCGTCCGCGGCGACGGCGCCCGGTCCCGGCCGCGCTGGCCGATGATCGTACTGCGCACCCCGAAGGGCTGGACCGGCCCCGACGCGGTGGACGGCGCGCCCGTCGAGGGCACCTGGCGCGCCCACCAGGTGCCGCTGTCCGGCGTCCGGGACAACCCGGAGCACCTGCGCCAGCTGGAGGGCTGGCTGCGGTCGTACGCGCCGGGCGAGCTGTTCGACGGCGAGGGGCGGCCGGTGGACCGGGTGCTGGCCTGTGTGCCGAGCGGCGACCGGCGGCTCGGCTCCAACCCGCACGCCAACGGCGGCCGTCTCGTCCGTACGCTGCCGCTGCCCGACCCCGAGAAGTACGCGGTGCCCGTCGACAAGCCCGGCACCCGGATGCACGAACCCACCCGCGTCCTCGGCGGCCTGCTGCGCGACCTGATGGAGCGGACCGCGGACCGCCGCGACTTCCGGCTGTTCGGCCCGGACGAGACGGCCTCCAACCGCCTCCAGGACGTGTACGACGCCACCGCCAAGGCGTGGCAGGCCAGGACCGAGCCCACCGACGAGCACCTGGGGCAGCACGGGCGCGTGATGGAGGTGCTCTCGGAGCACCTGTGCCAGGGGTGGCTGGAGGGGTATGTGCTCTCCGGCCGGCACGGCCTGTTCTCCTCGTACGAGGCGTTCGCGCACATCGTCTCCAGCATGGCCTCACAGCACGTCAAGTGGCTCCAGTCGGCCCGCGACATCCCCTGGCGGCGCCCGGTGGCGGGCCTGAACTACCTGCTGACCTCGCACGTCTGGCGCCAGGACCACAACGGCTTCTCGCACCAGGACCCCGGCTTCGTCGACCACATCCTCAACAAGGACCCGCACACCGTACGGGTCTACCTCCCGCCGGACACCAACAGCCTGCTGTGCGTGGCCGACCATGTGCTGCGCACCCGCGACGTGGTCAACGTGGTGGTCGCGGGCAAGCAGCCGTGCTTCGACTGGCTGGACATCGAGCAGGCGCGGGGGCACGTCGCGCGCGGCGCCGGCATCTGGGAGTGGGCCGGCACCGAGCAGCCCGGCGCCCGGCCCGACGTGGTGCTCGCCTGCGCCGGGGACGTACCGACGCAGGAGACGCTGGCCGCCGCTTCCCTGTTGCGCACCCACCTGCCGCAGCTGTCGGTACGGGTCGTCAACGTCGTCGACATGACCCGGCTGCAGCCCCACGAGGAGCATCCGCACGGCATGACGGACCGGGAGTTCGAGGCGCTGCTGCCGCACGACGTGCCGGTGGTCTTCGCGTACCACGGCTACCCGTGGCTGGTGCACCGGCTGACCTACCGCCGGGCCGTCCACCCCAACCTGCACGTGCGCGGCTACAAGGAGATGGGCACCACGACCACGCCGTTCGACATGGTGGTCACCAACGACCTGGACCGCTACCGGCTGGTGATGGACGTCATCGACCGGGTGCCGGGGCTGGCCGTACGGGCCGCCGGGGTGCGGCAGGCGATGGCGGACGTACGGCAGCGCCACCACGCCTGGATCCGCGCGCACGGCACGGACCTGCCGGAGGTCGAGGAGTGGAGCTGGCCGGGCGGCGGGCGGTAACCGGGTCCGGGCCGGGGCGCGGCCGCCGGGCGCGCCCCGCCCGGCCGGTCAGGGCCGCGGGTCGCGGGCGTCGTAGCGGGCGAAGTCCCGCCGCCACAGGGCCAGGAGCAGCACCGTCACGACGCAGGCGAGGCCACCGCCGACGACCGCCACGGCCGGTGAGGCGAGGTCGGCCGCCGAGCCGGCCAGGAAGTCGCCGAGCCGGGGGCCGCCCGCGACCACGACGATGAACACGCCCTGGAGGCGGCCGCGCATCCGGTCGGGCGCCGCGGCCTGGAGCATCGTGCCGCGGAAGACCATCGAGACGGTGTCGGCGCAGCCGGCGACGGCGAGGCAGAACAGGCCGAGCCACAGGTGGCGGGTGAGGCCGAAGCAGGCGACGGCCGCGCCCCAGGCGGCGACCGAGACCAGGATCGCCAGGCCGTGCCGGCGGACCGCGCCGAGCCATCCGGAGAACAGCGCGCCGAGCACCGCGCCGACCGCGGGCGCCGCGACGAGCAGCCCCACCGTCTTGGCGTCGCCGCCGAACCAGAGGACGGCGACGGCGGGGAACAGGGCGCGGGGCTGGGCCAGCACCATGGCCGCCAGGTCGGCGAAGAAGGTCATGCGCAGGTTGGGCCGGGTGGCGAGGAACCGCAGTCCTTCCAGGACGGAAGGGCGGCGCGGGGCGTCGTCGCCCGCACCGTGGTCGGGGCGCATGGCGGGCAGCCGCCACATGGCGTACAGCGCGGCCGTGAAGCAGCCGACGTCGATCAGGTACGCGGCCTGGTAGCCCCACAGGCCGACGAAGACGCCGCCCAGCATCGGCCCGCCCATCATCCCGAGGTTGCTGGTGAGTGAGCTGAGGGCGTTGGCGGCGGGCAGCTGCTCGGGCGGCAGCAGGCGCGGGATCATCGACGAGCGGGCGGGCGCGTTCATCGCGAAGCAGACGGCCTGGAGGGCGACGACCGTGTAGAGCACCCACACCTGGCGTACGTCCGCGAGCGCGGCGGCGGCCAGCGCGACGGAGAGCACGGTGGCGCCCGCCGCGCTGAACAGGCCGAGTTTGCGGCGGTCGACGGTGTCGGCGATCACGCCGCCGTACAGTCCGAAGACGACCAGCGGGACCAGGGAGCACAGGCCGACCACGCCGACGGCGAAGGTGGAGCCGGTCAGGGCGTACACCTGGAGGGAGACCGCGAGGGCGGTCATCTGCTGGCCGACCCAGGAGACGGTGTTGCCGCACCACAGGCGCCGGTAGTGCGCGGAGGTGCGCAGCGGGGTGATGTCGGCGAAGACGCGGGTGTACAGCGGGGGACGGGGCTCGGAGTCGGATATGGCAGGAGGCACGGGGCAGTAAAGCACGGTCGGTGGTGGTACCACGTACCGGTGGCGTGATCAGGACGCCGTGCCGCGGGGCGGCCGGCTCCCGCACAGGCCGTACACCCGCCGCGCGTTGCCCGCCGCGACCAGGCCCGCCACCCGTTCGGCGTCCGCCGCCGACCAGGCGCCCGTGCGCACCCAGCCGGTCAGCACCTCGGCCAGCGCCGTGCGGAAGGCGGCGCTGCCGACGGTGTACAGCTCCGGCAGGCCGTACGCGTCGGTGGAGAAGAGGAGTTTGCCGAAGGGGGCCAGTTCGAGGAATTCGGCCAGGACGGCCGTGGCGCGGGGGCCGGTGTGGGCCAGGGTCAGGCCGATGTCGGCGTACACGTGCGGGAAGGCGTGCGCCAGGTAGGCGGCCTGGCGGTGGTACGGGTAGCAGTGCAGCAGGACCAGGTCGGTGCCGGTGCCCGCGGTGGCGTGGGCGAAGTCGGTGAGCAGCGCCGGGTCGGCGTGGTGCAGGCGCAGGTCGGGGTCGCCGAAGCCGGTGTGCAGTTGCAGGGGGCGGCCGGTGCCGGCGGCGAGCCACAGCAGGTGGCGCAGCAGGACCGGGTCGGTCAGGCGGTGGACGCCGGTGGCGAGCCAGGCGCGGGCGGCGGCCACCACCTCGCCCTCGGCCGGCGGCTCGGGGGCCAGGGCCAGTCCGTGGCGGTAGGCCGCGACGGACTTGAAGCCCACGGCGGCGCGGGCCGCGTCCCGTACGGCGTCGGCGAGTCCGGCCGCGAACACCTCGGCGGACGCGTCCGCGGCCTCCTCCCCCACCGCCCGTACGCCCGCCGCCACCCGTTCCGCCAGCGTCTCCAGCCGGACGATCTCGTACCCGGTGCCGCCGCCCGCCTCGGCCGTCCCGTGCGCGCCGGTGAGGTCACCGGGCAGGCCGGTGTCCACCAGGTACGTACCGATACCGGTGCCGCCCAGCAGCAGGCGCCGGACCTCGGCCGCGCCCAGTTCGCGCCGCCGGGCGAGGTACGCGCCGGGCGCGCAGTGCGGCGCGAGACCGAGCAGCGGCGGGCACCAGCGGCGGACGGCGAAGCCGGTCTGGGTGTCGAAGAAGGTGGTGCCCGCGGCGGCGGGCCGGTCCGACTCGGTCAGGTACGACGCGAACTCGGCGGCCGACAGGTCGCCGCGCAGCACGCCGTGGCAGTGCTGGTCGACCAGCGGCGGCAGGTCCAGGTCCAGGCCCGGACCCGGCATCGCGCCCGGGTCCGGGCCGCCGCCGCGCCGCGCGGCCATCAGTACCTCCAGCGGGTCGCCGCGGCGATCTCGTCGGGCTCGCTGTCGGCGAAGTGCGCCGCCTCGGCCCGGCGTACGGCGATCACCGCACCGTGCAGCACCTCGCCCATCGCCTGCCGCAGCACCGCCGACTCCGCCAGCCGGTCGGTGGACTCGGTCAGCGAGGTGGGCAGGCGGACGATGCCGCGCCGGGCGCGCTCGCGGACGCCCAGGGCGCCCGGGTCGCCGCTGACCGGCGGGGGCAGCGCGGCGCCCGCGGACAGGCCGTGCAGCCCGGCGGCGATCACCGTGCCGACCGCCAGGTACGGGTTGGCGGCGGCGTCGAACGGCTTGATCTCCGCGTGGCCGCCGTCCGGGTCACCGGGGTCGCCGGTGACCAGGCGCAGCGCGGCCTCCCGGTTCTCCACGCCCCAGCACTGGTAGGCACCGGCCCACACGGACGGAACCAGCCGCAGGTAGCTCGCGGGCGACGGACAGCCGACGGCGAGCAGGGCGGGCATCGCCTCCAGGACGCCGCCGAGGAACCGTACGGCGTCCGGGTCCAGGCTCCACTCGGCGTCCGCGGCGCGGTGCAGGCTGCGTTCGCCGCGGTGCAGGCTGAGGTGGAGGTGGCAGCCGTTGCCGACCTGGCCGGCCACGACCATGGGCGCGAAGCTGGCCCGCAGGCCGTGCCGCTGCGAGACGGCCCGTACGGTCTCCCGGACGAGCACCAGGTCGTCGGCGGCGCGCAGCGGGTCGGCCGCTGCGGTGGACACCTCGAACTGGCCCGGCGCGTACTCGGGGTGGAGCTGGAGGACCTCGATGTCCTGGAGGGCCAGTGCCTCGGCCACGTCGCGGAGGTAGTCGGAGAGTTCGACGACCCGGGTCATGCTGTAGGCGGGGCCCGCGCAGGGGTGGTCCAGGGCTTCGTCGGCGCCCGCGGGGGCGTCGGGGCGCCTGCCGCCGGCCTCCGGCGCGCGGGTGACGACCCACTCCGTCTCGAAGCCCATCCGCAGGACCAGCCCCGCGTCGGCGGCGCGGTCCACCATGCGGCGGGCGAACTGCCGCTGGCAGGCGGGGTGCGGCGCGCCGAGCTGGTCGTAGCGGTCGACGGGCGCCCAGGCCCAGCCGGGCTGCGCGGCGAGCACGGTGACCCGGTCCAGGTCCGGGAAGAGCCGCAGGTCGCCGTCGGGCCCGCCGAGGTGCGCGGACGCGGTGATCGCGTCGTCGGAGGTGAAGACGTCGAAGACCGGTGACATGCCGACGCCGCGATGCACGGCGGGCGCCAGCCGGGCCGTCGGCACGGTCTTGGTGCGGACGATGCCCGCGTTGTCGACCCAGGTCAGGGCGATGGCGCGGACGTGCTCCGCGTCCAGCCGTGCCGCCGTCCGGCGGGCGTCGCTCCACTGCTGCGCAGGCCCCGGTTCCATAGCGCGTGTCCCCATTCCGCCATGCCGCTCACTCGGCGGCCGTTCGAACTGTGCCCCTGCCCGCTGCCCGCTCCACGGCGCCCCCGTACAGGGGCCGTCGCGCCGTGTGCCCCGCCGGGCGGCAGGGCGCGGCCGCCGCGCCCCAGAGGGGCCGGGCCGGCCGTCACGGACAGTCGAACTCGCACCATACGCACTTTCCGTTGCCGCGCGGCTCCACACCCCAGACATCGGACAGCCGGTCCACCAGCAGCAGCCCGCGGCCCGACATCGCGGACTCGCCCGGATCGCGGCGGCGCGGCAGCGCGCTGGAGCGGTCGGCCACCTCCAGCCGCAGCCGCCGGTCGGTGCCGTGCGGCATCCGTACGGTCACCACCGCCGCGCCGTCGGTGTGCAGCAGCGCGTTGGTGATCAGCTCGTCGGCGGCCAGTTCGATCTCGTCGGCGCGCTCCCGGGCGCCCCAGGCGCGTACCGCGGCGCGGATCATGTGGCGGGCGGCGGACAGCCCTTGCGCGTCGTCGGGTGCGACGTGCTGCTGGAGCCGTCCGGCGGCAGGCGGGGCGGGCTCGCCGCCGCGGCGCAGGATCAGCATCGCCATGTCGTCGTCGCCGGTCTGCTCGGCGGCCAGTTCGCAGAGCCGGTCGGCCAGTTGCTGGACGTCCTGCGGGCCGTCGCGCACCACCCTGGCCAGGTGCCGTACGCCGTCCTCGATGTCGGTGCCCGGCTGTTCCACCAGCCCGTCGGTGTACAGCACCAGGGTCTCGCCGACGGCCAGGTGGACGGTGGTGACGGGGTAGTCCAGGTCGCGGAAGCCGGTCGCTATGCCCAGCGGGAGGCCGCCGGCCACCTCCAGCCGGCGGCACAGGCCCTCGGCGTGCCGCAGCAGCGGGTCGACGTGCCCGGCGCGTACCAGCCGCACCGTTCCGGTGGTCAGGTCGGCCTCGGCGTACGTGCAGGTGGCGAAGCGGTCGGTGTCGAGTTCGCCGAGGAAGGCGGAGGCGCGGGTCATGACGGTGGTGGGCGGGTGGCCCTCGGCGGCGTAGGCGCGGAGCACGATCCGCAGCTGGCCCATGACGGTCGCGGCGTGGGTGTCGTGCCCCTGCACGTCGCCGATGACCGCGGCGACCCGGCCCTCGGGCAGCGGGATCACGTCGTACCAGTCGCCGCCGATGTCCCGGCCGATCCGGGCGGCGCGGTAGCGGACGGCGATCTGGGCGCCGGGGATGCCGGGGATCCGGCGGGGCAGCATGGCCTGCTGGAGCCCCTCGGCGAGGTCGTGCTCCTGGTCGTAGAGCATGGCGCGGGCCAGGCTCTGCGCGACGCTGGAGCCGAGGGCGAGCAGCAGGTTGCGCTCCTGTACGCCGAACGGGTTCTCCGAGCGGTAGAACAGGCCCACCACGCCGATCGGCCGGGCCTGGGCGATCAGCGGCAGGTACGCGGCGGAGCCGAAGTCCATCTTTTCGAGGTGCGGCCAGAGTGCCGGGTAGCGTTCGGCGAACTCGGCGCGGGAGCGGATGAAGCACGGCTGGAGGGTGCG
Organism: Streptomyces sp. NPDC052496; assembly: GCF_040679095.1. Taxonomy (NCBI): domain Bacteria; kingdom Bacillati; phylum Actinomycetota; class Actinomycetes; order Kitasatosporales; family Streptomycetaceae; genus Streptomyces; species Streptomyces sp. NPDC052496. The sequence goes on along the minus strand of NZ_JBFAUH010000012.1, from coordinate 191,249 downwards.
CACCGCCTCGCTCATCGGGTACTCCTCCTCGACCCGCAGGACCTCGTGCTGCGGTACGAAGCTGCCCTTCTGCCCCTCGTGGATCAGCCGGATGCGGCCCGCCTCGACCAGGCCGACGATGACGTTGCGCGCGCCCAGCCGGGTCAGGGCCTGGTCGTCGCCGAGTACGCCGATGACGTCGCGGACGGTCCTGGCGTGCGCCAGCGCCGCGGTGGTGCGCTCGACGAGGCCGGTGTTGCGCAGCCTGCGCGCGTGCGCCTGCGCCCGTTCGGCCGCCTGGGCGTACTCCTGGCTGGCGTCCCGGACGACGCCGATGATCCGGTGCGGCCGGCCGGTTTCGTCGCGGCGGATGCTGGCCTGGGTGTGGGTCCAGCGCACCGTGCCGTCGCGCAGCCGGACGCGGAAGTAGGCGCCGTACGAGTCGCTGCCGTCCTTCAGCGCCTGGGAGACCACGGCGTCCAGACGGGCCGCCTCGTCCGGCGGCAGACGGCAGCCCAGGGTGGCCGGGTCGGAGTCGTACTCCTCCGGCGGCAGGTCGAAGACCTCCAGAGCGGATCCGTCCATGTGCATACGGCCGCTGTCGAGGTCCCAGTCGAAGCCGCCCATGCCGTTGAGGGCCAGCGTCAGGTCCGGATGAGCGGGCCAGTCGTCCGGCACCGACACGGTCGGCCGCTTCGCGCCCCGGTCAGCCATGTCCGTAACTTTGCCACATTTATCCGTTATGTGGCCGGTCCACGAGGCCGGGTGGCCTGGCTGCTCGGCTCCCGCAGCGGCCCGGGAGCGGGAGCCGGTCACAGTGCCCGAAGGCAGCCGGCCGCTGCAGATCGTCCGGAGTCCGGGAGGCCGTCCGGCTGATCGCCGAGCACGGCTTCCACGCCGTCCGGGTCGCCGACACCGCCGCCGCCTGCGGCACCAGCACGGCCCCGTGCACTACCACTTCCCCGGCCGCGCCGCCCTGCTGGAAGCGGCCGTGCGCTGGTGCATGGACGAGGACACCGCGCGGCGCGCCGCGGGCCTGACCGACACGCCGGACGCCCACGCCGAACTGCTGCACCTGATCGCGCTGAGCCGCCGCGCACCGCACAGCAGCGGCGGCAGTGGCTGGTCCAGCTCGACCTGTGGGCGCAGTCCGCCCGCTCCACCACCGTCGGGCAGCCGCACGAGCACTACTACCGGCAGTGGCGGACCACCGTCACCGACACGCCGCGCCGGGGCATCGACCAGGGCGCCTCCCGCGCCGCCACCCCGGAACCCACCGCCCTGCGGCTGACCGCGCTCATCAACGGCCTGGCCACCCAGGCGCTGGCCACCACGCCGGACAGCACCACCCCCGACACCACGCACGCGGCACTGCTCACCTTCGCCCACCGCTTCGTCCACCGCGAACTGACCCCCTGATCAGGCCCGCCTCTCCCACCGAAGGAACCCGCCGTGAACAACGCGGTCATGTCGCCGCTTCCCCCGGTGCGGCCTGTGCGGTCGGCATAGCCGTCGTGCACGGTGACGGAGCGGTGACGGACAGGGCAGGTTGCCGCAGGAGTCACCAGCTCAGAGCGGTTCCGTAGGAGCGGAAACGCGTTCACAAACGAAGCCGGACCGGTTCTTCGCGGGCCCGGCCTCCTCGCCGTACACGCACACACGCATGATGGTTTCTCACGGTTTCCAGCGACTTCCGGTAGAAGCTCGCAGGAATCTGCCGCACCGATTTCCCATCCGTCTCCCAGTTGATCATGCACGGGCTGAAACGGGACCTCCCACAGCAGAGGCGAACCTGCCCCCTCGACTTCGGCGTCCCCTGGCGCACCGTGTTCGGTTTCTTCCCCCCGACCGTTCCCAGGGCATCCGGCGACTGGCACCCCATCGCGAAGCGGTGGTTCCAGTCACTGAAGGATTCCGGCCAGGCCCAGTTCTACAAGCAGTCGGATTGGCTCACGGCCGTGTACGTCACGGAGGCCATGAGCCGAAACCTGACCCAAGGCAAGTTCAGTACTCGGTTCTTTCAGCCGGCCATGTCCGCGATGACGGGCCTTCTGGCCGCGGAGGGCGCTCGGTGACGGGACGTGCGAAGCTGGAGCGTGAGGACGCCGGGGAGGGCCCGGCGCAAACGACCCGCGTGAGAACTGGGCTGCCCACCGAGCTACCGGTACCGCACCCACTGGCCAGGCAGGATCAGGTCGTCCGTGCTCCACCGGTTGAGCCGGCGCAGGTTCGCGGTCTCGATCGCGTAGCGCCGCGCGATCCCCACAGCGTGTCCCCCGTGGTCACCCGGTGGCTGTGCAGCCGGACACGGACCCGGGTCCGGAAGCCGTCCATGGCGAACGCCGGGGCGCTCTTCCCGGGCTGCCATTCTTGGTGCCCGATCACGGACCGCTCGGTCCGGCCGTGGCGGCGGCAGAGGGCCGCAGCCCACCGCACGGCCGCGTCGAGCTGCGTCTCAGGCCACGGATCCGTACCGGTGCCGCGGTTGACCAGTTCCAGGCCACAGAAACGGGCGTTGCCGTCCTTGGTGGCCTGCCGGTCCAGCGGGAGCGGGAACCGTTCTTCGATCACCGCTTGCAGGACGAGGGGATCCCCAACCCCGCATGGTTGGCACGACCCTGGCCCACCATGTAGATCAGTCCGTCCTTGGTGCCCACACTGTGGCGCAGCGGCAGGCCGGGGCGGCCGTCGTAGCACAGTTCCACCGAGGCCAGAGAACCGGACGAGGCGGTGTGGTGGATCATCACGCCGTGCACGCTCCCCCAGGGGCCCTGGCGGTTTCGGTGGTGGGTCCGCCAGCTGCGGTACTCCCGTACCTGGCAGCCCTCGGCGCGCAATGCCGCGAGGAACTGGTCTGCCGTCATGGGCAAGGTCATGGGGTCTCGCTCTTTCACTGCGAAGCAAACGGCCACGTGGCGCCGAAGAGCTCCGGCCATCCTGCGGGATATGAACCCGACTGACTACTTGAGCAGTGAACCTCTTCCTGCCGGAAGCGGCTGAAGCGTTGTCAGTGGCTCGCGATAGGTTGCGGGAAGACTCAAAAGCACAGTTCCTGGGGGGACCTATGGCCGGTGACGGCTTCGACGTAGACACGGACCAGCTCAAGTCCGCGGCGCCGCGATTCCACCGGGAAGCCGACGCGCTGGCGAAGGCGACGGCGAAACTCAAGGGCTCGCTGGACGGGCTGGGTGCACCGTGGGGAGACGATGAACAGGGGCAGAAGTTCCAGCACATGTACGCCCCGCACCGGACACAGATAGAAAAGGCCGCCCAAGCTTTGGTCAAAGGACTGGAAAGCATTTCCAAGGCTATGAAGGACATGGCGGACAACCATGAAGAAGCCGACCGGTCTTCTGCCACCGGCTTCGACAAGGGCGGTGCGCAGTGAGCGCCGCCGACAAAGCCAAGGAGGTCGTCCAGGACCTGACCGGCATGTACTGGCCGGAAGGTGACGAGGACGAGCTGAGGGAGGCTGCCCGCGCCTGGCGGACCTTCGCCGACGAGGTGGAAGACGTCACCGCCGCGGCGCACAAACCTGCCCAGGATGTCATCGACAACAACAAGGGCCCGGGCATCGAGGCGTTCGGTGAATTTTGGCGCAAGTATCACGGCGGCGGCAAGGGTTACCTGGACGATGTGGCCTCTGCCGCGCGCGACATGGCCAAAGGGCTGGACAAGTTCGCCGACCAAGTTGCCGAGGCCAAGACGAAGATCACGCATGAGCTGGAGATCGCGGGGGCGGTGCTGGTCGCCGGGACAGCGCTGGCGCTGTTCACCGGCGGCATCACCGAGGTCGCGGCGGGACTGGCTGCAGAGGGCATCACTGCGGCGGCCAGTGCAGTCGGCGTCACTCTTTCCGTCACGGTGACCGAGATTTCCAGTGCCATCATGGCGTCAGCCGCCATGGGCGGTATCTAAGCCATCACGGTGGACGTGGTTGTCGCTCAGGGCGGCCGGAATCTGCTCGGTGAGCAGCGTGGCATCAACCTCGCCGAAATCAAGGACTCCGGAACGTCCGGCTTCCTCCTGGGCGGCGCGTTCGGCGGTGCCGCACGCGGCGTCAAGGCGGTGCGCGACGCCGGCGGCTTGAAAAACGTTTTCGGCAAGACAAAGCTGGACGGCCTGGGAAACGTCAAAATCACGCTGCCCGACTTGGGTGGCCCGCGTATGGCCATGGCCGGTCACACGCCTGTCGGCCCACCTACTCGGCCCCTGATGCGCAGCACCGAGGGAAGCGGAGGAGGCGCGGCCTCCGGTACGCCTAAGATCAATGGCTGGGAAGCTGCGAGTCACATCAAGGGCCCCGCTGCCGGACGAATCCTCAAGCGCCCGCATGAGCGGCATACGATCAGCGGGTCGGCCCGAGCGGGCAAGAACATCAGGGAGGAAAACACTCTCATCCTCCCTGGATACGGCAAGGAAGTCGAGGCCGATATTGCAGGCATCGCAGAAGGAAAGGCAACCTACCTCCCGCGCGACGATCGCTACGAGATCAATGGGCGCACGTATGGCGTTCATGAGAACGGCACCGTGTACCCCGCATCGGGCCCGGGTTTTGTGCAACTCGACAGAAATGAATATGCCGCGCTATCTGCCATCGCAAAAGCGAAGGGCGACCTTTCGGCCGCACCGCAGCTAACACGGGCCCCACGCTTCGTCAACAATCCGGAAGCCGTCGAAAAGGCCCTCTCTCTATACAACGGGACCTACACACCATGACATACAACATTTTCCTCGTTGACAGCCCTGATGCGAATGCCATGGCTCAGGCTCTGGCAGCGGTCCTTCAAGTCCCGGTGAAGGAGATTGATGTCGCCGATGTCGATGGCGATCCGGACGAGCGCCACTGGGAAGCCCTCGTATCCTGCGAGTATTCGCACGTCCACGGCAATCTCTCATACTCCGCAGAGATCTACGCTCAGGATTCGGTGGCGCACCAGCCCTCAGAGGCTCAGTTCTCCGCAGCGCTTGCCGAACGGGTCGGTACACCCGTCCTGTATCCGCCGACCGGAAATTCCGAAAGCGCACACTGGATCGTCACTCCGGAAGGGCTGACCACTCGGGCACGACTGGACGAGTCCGAGGACGAAGAACCTTCATACACCGTCACGGCCGTCGAGGCTTTCGTTCGCCAGCTGCCGGACGTCCCGGTCAGGCATCTACCAGAAGTGGTGCGTGAGCAGAAGGTCATCACTCCGCTGACCGACGCCTTCACCGAAGCCGTGGCGTCCTTGCCTGAGACGGAGCGCTCAGAGATTTCACCGGACGGCACTGCGGCAACGCGCGTGGCCGCGTCCTACCTGGGAGCCTGGGAGAAACTATCGAGGCGGGCGGAAAACAGCTGGGAACCCTCCGGCTGGTTCCCTCTGGAGTTCTACCGGGAAACACTCGGCTATCGGGATGACATCGAGGGCTACCTGAGGCAGCTCCCGGGTACAGTGCAGGCACTGTACCGGGACTACCTCAACAAGGTCGACGATCTCTACCGGGAGCTGACCGTAGAAGACCGTGACCACGTGGTCGCCAACGACAAGGGCGCTCCCGTCACCCATCTGGCACAGAAACCCTGGTGGTGGTACCGCCGCCCTGAGCCCATGCCCTGGGCAGAGTAAGAGGCGCTGCGCCACGCTCTTCAAAGATCTCGAACAGCGTGGCGCCTCGCCGGAATTCTCAGTCGAGAAGGTATTCGATGCGGTTGAAGGAGATCCACGTCGGCGCGAAGGCAGCTGTCCGGTCGCGTTGAGTCTGTCCATGGTTGTGGTGAGCCGTGGGGCTGCCAGGTGGAGTGAGAACGCTTGACGCGGAATTCTCAGTGCGCGCGACTTCCGTGGAATCCGGGGAACGGCCGGCTCGTCGATGCCGGAGAAGGTCGGACGAGGAGCGTCGTGGCGTCAGGAGGTCAGGTACGGAGCAGGTCGGTCGAGACCGCCCAGAAGCGCTCGGCGACAGCGGGATCGAGCGCCCATTCCTTGACACCGTGCGGGTGCTGCGCGAGGTCGACGTCGTTCGGCACGGTGTATGCCTCCTGCGAGTCATCGAGGTAGTGGCCTCCGGAGTGGACGAACTGCGGGGCGACAGCCGCCACCATGGAGGTGGCGCCTCCCTGCTGGACCGTTTTGTAGCTGAAGGCTCCGGCGGCCTCGGCCGCATCGAGCGACTGCTTCTGCTGCGCGGTGAAGTTCCGCTGCAGCCCTGTTGCAACACCGCCGGGGTTCACCGCGTTGGCCACGATGCCGTCGGACGCCCACAGGCGGGTCGCCTCGACGGCGAACAAGGAGTTCGCCGTCTTCGACCGGGCGTAGGCGATCTGCGGGTCGTAGCTGCGCCGCTCGAAGTGGAGGTCGTCGAAGTCGATGCCGGAAGGCATGGGTGCCGTCGAACTGACCGAGACGATCCGCGCTTCGCCGCGGTCGGACGCCCCGAGGGCCAGGGCATCGTGCAGGCCGATGGCGAGTGCGAGGTGACCCAGATGATTCGTCGCGAACTGCAACTCCCAGACCTCGCGGGTTCGTTCGAGGCCACCGGTGACCACGCCCGCGTTGTGTGTTCCCCCCGCGCGCGGGGACCACGCACAGCCGAGCCCGAAGGGGTTGCCGAGCCAGGGAACAGCCCCGCACGCGCGGGGCTGTTTGGCGCGTACTACTGCAACCCCATCACCGACCGCGCAGCACCCCCGGCCACGGCGGACCGGAGCACTGAGCGCTCCGCATCGCGCCACCGTGAACGCACCGCGACCGGCCTCAGTCACTCGCAGCGAAGGTGCGGGACGGCTTCTCATTCCGGAATGCCGGGCCACCTCCTCCATGCTCGCGGGACCGGCCGACGCCATGAACGGGTCTGCCGGGTGCCTGGATCTGGTCAATGAGCCGTTAAATCGGTGCCTGCTGAACACAATTGGCGATGCTCATCTGTCTACGTTGGCCGGGCGCACTGATCACACGGCTCGATCACGGGGGACCGCGATGGCACACGAGCATTTTTCGATACATCCCGCGCCGGTTACGGCGCTGGCCAGGGACTTCACGTCCTCTTCCGAGCGCCTGGATGACCGCATCAGTACCTTCGCCACCCGTGCGGAGAACGTGAACGATGCCTTCGGTGTGATGTCCGAATCCACCGAGGTCCTGTCCCAGTACGTGGAGATGACCCGCCAGACGGTGTCCTCCCTGCGGCAGCTCAGTGCCGGGCTGCGGCACTACGCCGCAGGCCTGCAGCACACCGTTGCCTCCTACCGGGGATCCGATGCCACGCAAGCACAGCAGTTCGGGGGGAAGTGACATGCCCGGTCAGGAGCAGGAGCAGCAGCCGCAGATCGAAAAGAGCTTCGACCTGTTCAATCCCGGTGGGAACCCGTCGGTCCTGCGGGCGTGTGCCGAGGCGTGGCGGCACATGGCGCACGATCTGAAGAGCACGGTCGAGGCCCAGGACCATGAGGTCACCCGGCTCGGTGACAACTGGACCGGCGCCGCGGCCGATGCCTTCCACGCCCACTGGGAGCACACCAGAGGCCAGGTCGACAAGGCGCTGCCGCAGTTCGAGACCGTCGCCCGTCAGCTCGACACCACAGCTGATGCGATTCAGAAGGCCAACGACGAGGTGCACCGTGTGGTCGAGGAGATCGCCGCGACGGTGGCGATCGGCGTCGGCCTGACGGTGCTGACCGCGGGCTTCTCCGATGCCGTCGCCGCGGGTGCGGCCTCGGCTGAGATCGCCGAGGCGACGGCGGAAGTCACCCGGCTCGGGCAGCTTTTGATCAGGGCCGCCAAGGCGATCGAGGCGGTGAAGAAGGCGATGGCGGACAGCAAGCTGCTCAAATTCACCATCGAGTTCGGCAAGAACACCGGCGCCAACTTCATCGGCAACGTCGGCGGACAGGTGCTCACGGGGCAGAAGGTCACGTGGGGCCAGGACTTCCAGGATGCCGCCGTCGCGGGCGTGGTGGGCACGGGGATCGTCGAAGGCGCGGGGAAGCTCGGGGGCAAAGTCGAGGGCTGGGCGCGCAGTTCCGGGGGACACGGAGCCGACTGGGCTCCCGGCAAGGCTTTCGGAGAGGGACTGGGCGGCAAGAACCTGCCCGGCAGGATGGCCGTGGAGGGGGTGGGCAGCGCGGGCGGGCAGGCCGCGGCGGACGGGGCGGAAATCATCATCGAGGGGGAAGACAAGGACATCCTCCGGGACGCGGCGTTCAGCGGTGCTGCCGGAGCCGCCGGCGGCGGCGCGAACCACACAGGCGAAAAAATCAACGACGGCGGCGGCGAGCACCGCGCAACCGGCCGTAAGGGACTCCCCGGATGGCAGCAGATCCCCGCCGACGGCCTCATCTACGGCGCCGGCAACGCAGCCAACACCGAACTGGGCAGCTCTGACTGACCGTGTTCAAGGTCCGCAAAAGCATCAAGCGCTTCCGAAACGACCCCGCCTGGACTCACCACAAGCGCGCCCGGGATTACCTCGACACGTTCGACCACGGCGGCTATCCGTTCAGCCTCGGCCCCGACGGCATCGCCCTTCGCGATCTGCTCCAGGGCAGCTTCCGCGGTCAGGAGGTGAATCTGTTCCACCTCCTCGCATGGCAGCGCACCGGCAAAGCCAATGTCGCATGGACCTATTCCGTGACCGTTCTCCCCCTGCCCCGTGCCCTCCCGGCCACCGCCTTGACGAGCCGCCGACTGGCGTCATCGCGTACGGAAAGAATCCCCGCGCTCAACCGCGCCACGGGCCGCGCCAAGGACCTGCCCCACCTCGGCACCCACTTGGTCCGATACTGCGCCGACGACCCCGACTTCGCGGCGCTCATCAGCGCGTACGCCATGGAACGGCTCATGCACAACGCCCGCCTGGGCTGGCGCATCGAGAAAGACCGCATGATCGGGTGGACCCATGGGCGGGAGACCTACGAGGCCCTTCTGTCCCTCACCGAAACCCTCGCAGCCATCATCGACGACTTCCCTGAACAGGCGTGGTGCTGGCCCAAGTGAGCTGCTGTGCACCCGGGCCGGACTCCCGCGCCGACGACACGCTGCGGGGCCTAACTGGCGGCAGAGCCGTTCGCCGGCCCGGTCGGCTCGTGGACACCGCCTCCACCACAAGCCCGTCCGTAGCCGGGATCATGCGCTCCACTCGCACATCGACCCTTGCGCACAGCTCATCCTCGACCGTCTTGATCGCCACGGAGCACAAGACAGCGAAGAAACGATCTTTCGTTCCCGTCACTGACCTGGGGATTGACGCCACCGCGGTCAGAGCCCGACTTTTCCCCAGGGCTGCTCTTCGCTCCCCGCCCCGCTGCTGCGGCAACGGGCTGGAAGGCGACTGCGGAGTGTTCTGGGGCCGAGCGGCCGAGGGCGCGTTGGGGCGGAGCTTCGCGCTGGGCTCTGCCCGTCCTGGAGGCTCGGCCCGCCCGGGTGTCGGTGGTCACCTGCGCTCCGCGCATGAGCGGCCGGTCAGCGGTGTCCGACTGGACGTGGACGGTCACTTCGCGTCGACGGGCATCTGACGAGCAGGACGCGTCCGGAGCCAGTACGAGCGGGCCGCGACGGTCAGGGCGACACCGTAGACGGCGAAGGCGACCATCCCGATCCAGCCGACCAGCAGCGCGTCGTCCGGGGAATGGAAGTCGCCGGGCCGCATCGTCACTGCTCCGAACGTGGCCAGGAGCAGGTATCCGATCCCGACGACGCCGTACGGGGCGAGCGTGGCGGCCCCGAGCAGGGCCGGGACGAGCGGGAGCCGACGCGGCACCCGTCGGCCACGCAGGAACGGCGTCCAGCGCGGGAAGACCTGCCCCCACGGGCGGACCAGGCCCCACAGCAGGAATACACCGAGCGCGGCCAGCAGCGCGGTGGGGTCCAGGCCCCAGGACTCCAGGGTGAGGAAGAGCCCCGAGGCGCCGTTCCGCTCCGAGACCGCGAGCACCTCCTCGCCGGTGATCCCCGCGAACGTACCGCCGAACGCCCAGGCCAGCTTCATCGCCGCGTACGGGACGAAAGCCAGCGTCCCGGCCCAGGCGGCGAGTTGGTCGATCCGCGGTGCGACCGACGGCGCTTGTACGGCCCTGTCGGTGGGCAGTCGGTCGGACCGGGCCGTGGCCGCGAGCAGGACCGCCCCGACCGCCGCGAGAGCCTTGTTCGCAGCAGCGGCCGGATCGTCCACGCCCTGACCCACCATCAGCGTGACCACATCCATCAGCAGGCTGAACGCGGTGATCCCGGCCAGGACGCAGACCGCCAGGAGCAGCACCCGCAGCGCCGGCCGCAGCCCGTACACCACCACCGCCCCACTGACCGCCGCCGCCGACACACCCACCGTCATGGCCGCCCAGCCCAGCCACGAGGCCCCTGGACCACCACCGTGGTAGCGCCAGGAAGTCCCGCTCAGCGCACATACCAGGCCGAAGCCTGCGTACAGCACCGCCCACAGCACTGTCGCCCGGGCCACCCAGCGCGGCCACCGCTGCCACCAGGCACTCCAGGGCGCCTTCACCGTCCGTTCAGCACTGGTCATGTCCTGAACGTCGCACCGACCGCGGCGGTGCGGCGTCGGCCACCGGAACGATCTCCCTCCCCCAAGCGGGTGAGGCCGGCGGTTCCGGGGTGAGGAATCTCAGTGAGCAGGTTTGTCCCACCCCCGGGCGTCGGACGGGGAGATTCACCGAGTGCCATCAATGCACGGTCGGCCACGAGTGGCAGGCGAACATCTCCAACCGCACCACGCTGCCGAAGTGGAAGAACGGGGACGTTGCGCCGCCTGCCGTGAATCCGTGAATGCGTCGGCTGCCGGGTCTCTCATACCTTCCCCGGCTGCGGGCACACCGCACTGGTCACACTCGACACCGACTGGTCCCGGCGCGCCGCCGAGACCGTTGCGGCGAACCGGGCGAACGGCCATCCGGCCCGCACGACCACCGAGATCACCCGCAGCCTCACCCGGGCGGTGCTGTCCATGCCCGAGGACGAGGTGTCCGAGCCGCTTGCCCGCTACATGTGCACCTACCGGGAGTTGCGCGTGCCCGTGGCGCCGGACGGCAAGGGCCGCTACGGGCGGCTGGATGTGGTGATCTGATGCCTGGCGGTCCGGACATCGTCGTGGAGATCGACTCCGCCCCGAGCCCGGCCCGCGCAGCAGCTCGCCTTCGTCCGCGACGCGGGTGCCTACCCGCCGTGGGTCCGATTCGGCAAGGGCGGCACTGGGAAGATCAACGGCGTGGCGGTCCTCGACCTGCGGGCCGCGGTGCGGGGGTGTGTGCGAGGCAGGAGCCTGACGGGCTCGGCTCGCGACAGGGTGCCGTAGGTCCTGGTGGTGGTAGTGGCGGCGGTGGCGGTGGGGATACCGGCCTTACGGCCGTGATGCTCCTGGGTGGCCTGCTCGGGCTCGACGTCAAGCGCGCTGCGGTCTCCTTGAACGTCGGCAGGGGTCTGTTGGCCGTCAGCACCGGTCGCCCGTACGGCTGTTGTTCGAGTGGGCCAGCAGCGGGTCGGCCTCCAGGCCTCCACCTCCAGGTCGGCGCGGGCGACCGTGGACAGTAGCGCCAGCACCGCAGCGCCATCGCCCGTGCGGTCTTTGAGAAGCCCATCACCCAGGAAGCGGTCCGGGACGGACGGGTTGGCTTGTCGGCGTTCCTCGCGCCCCCGCTCCAGGCTCGACTCCACCCGGGTGCGCCCGGAGCCACTGCCGGAACTCTGCCGGCCGGGAGAATCGCGGCACGTGGCCAGACGGAGAGCCCAACTGGTCGAGCCAAGCCCGGGTGAACCGCTCAGCCTGCCGCAGCTGATCTACGTCCGCTTCCCCAGCCTTACCCTGATCTCCTCTCTGAGCCCGGACCGAAGGTCCTCCACCCGCGCAGAGCGAGGTCCGGCAGAGCAGCACCGGCTTCATGATGGGCGCCCTGCCGGGCCTCGGGGCAGCTCCGGCACGCCGGCCGGAAGCGTGTCAGCCCGCGTCGGGGCTCTTGCCCGCCAGCTGCGTCAGCAGTTCCACGATCCGCGCCCGGGTTGCAGTCCGCCTTCTCGTTCAGACTGCGCATCTCGTCAGCAAGTTGGTCGACCTTGCCCTCCAGCGCGTCGAACCGGCCGTTGATCTTGGTGAAGCCGTCGCGGGCCTCCCGGCGCAGCGCGGCCTGGCCCTCGGTGACCGCGGCGAAGTTTCTGCCGGACTGCACCTGCAGGGCTTCGACCCGGTCCCCGACGGCCACGGTGCGGCGGCTGGGCGCCTCCAGCTCGTGGTGAGCGATGGGGCCTCGGAAGCCAGGTCAGTCCTGGGTCGGCAGATGGTACGTGCACGGGGTGGTTGTCCCAGAAGCGGCGGCCCCGGCGGAGGCGGGATCGGGCGCCCGGCCGCGCACGCTTCGTACGGGTGCGGTTCTGGCAGTGGGCGAGGCGACTCCTCCTGACCGTGCAGCCGACGGATAGAGCTGCGCGGCCCGAGCAGGGGCGCAGCTGGAATCGCGGTGAGCGTGCCGTGAACTGGTGGGACACAGAAATTGATCATGAGGGTTTCACCCTCTACTGTGTAACGCTGCGCGCGACTCGGGGTTTTCAAATGGCCGGGGACGACCACCCTGGCCGCATCACGTCTGCCCGGTTCCACAGCTCCGGGCTTGCTGGCCCAGCCCGACCAGTCCTAGCGGAATCCGCGCGCCATTCTGCTCAATCGAACATTTTTAGGAAACATGACGAACGGCCGGAGAAGAAGATACCTTGCGTTCTTCTTGACTCTCTCGATGTTCTTTATTGGCGGCGTGTCAACTGCGGCAGCTGCCGATTCCACCGCGAAGCCGACATTCGACCTGGCGATCTCCAAGGTGATCGCTCAATGCCGAGGCCTGCTCCCCTCGAAGAAGATCTCCTGCATCAAGGAGAAGGCCGAGGAGCTCGTAGGTGACTCGGTGAACGAGTGCTCCGCAAAGCCCCTCGGCGAGAAAATCCCCTGCCTGAAGGACCGGTTGACAGAAGAAGCCGGCAAGGTACAAGGGACGCTGTGGGCTTTCCACCTGCTATACCAAGGTATGCACGGCCGGAATGTCGATAATTCTGTCCTGGGTGACATGTCCCAGATGGCGCGTATCAGGACGAATCCTCTGGTACTACTGGAGGACAAGGAACTGCTGGCGGGGCTGAAAAAAGACCTCCGCCAGGAACTCGGCGAGATGAAGGGGGCGGACGAGAACGGCAACTGCCGCAAAGACGCCTCCTTGATCGGACTGCTGAACTGTTTCAAGAATGAATACCTGCCCCAGGTCGCGGTGAAAGAAACGCTGGCCTGGATGGCGTACGCGAAGATACTCACGCTCTACATCGCGGACAGGAATGAAGTAGGCAAGCAGCTTATCGACCTGCATGCCGAGCTTGGCCAGGCAGCAGGCGACCCGCAGAAGCTCAAGGATCCGGGGTACCGGAAAAGGCTGGCTCAAAGCGCTCAGGAGGTCCAGCGGCACGCGGCAGCCAATGCGGACTTCTGGAGGGCGCACAGCAAGGAGCTGCTCAGCAGTCTCGACCGTATTGTCGTCGCAGGACGGACGGCGAATGCTGCGATCGGCAAGGCCGGCCACAACTCGGACAGTCTTTTTGAGTTCACGCTGCCCGACGGCTGGAATGAGACTTTCGGCCCCGGGGGAACCTTCGAAAAAGAATTCGGCTCGGGCAGCGGTTGGGGCACGCTCGGCCCGGACAGCGACTGGGACAAGATTTTCGGCCCCAACGGAAGCCTGACCACAGCCTTCGCCCCGGGCAGCGACTGGGACAAAACCTTCGGTCCCGGCGGAACCATGGACCAGGCCAACAAGGAACTGGACCAGGCCGGCCGGGACCTGAAGAAACTCAACGAGAGCCTGGACTCGTGGGTGCGGGACATGGAAAAGACGCGCCAGAGCATCAATGCTTCGGTGAAAAGCATTGACCGTAGCATGGACAGGCTACAAGAAGACCTGGCCGAAATGGAAAGAATAGGTCACCGCAACCACGAGGCTCGTAACCCTCTCGAAGGGCTTGACCTTTCCGGCATCGGTGATTATGTGCGCGGCGGCCCCAAGGCCGAGGAAGACAAGGCGAAGCAGGCCATCGTCTCCCTGCTGCTTGACTTCACCCCGGGTGTCGGCGACGCCAAGGGTATCGTCGAGGTCCTCTCAGGCAAGGACATGGTGACCGGGCAGAAGCTCTCCCCAACGGACCGCCTTCTCAGTGGCCTGATCCTGACCCGCTGGATCAAGGGCGGAAAGAAGGCCATCAAGGCCGATGAGCTGATCGACGCCGTCAAGAAGGAAAAGGCTAAGCCTCGCGACCCTGCCGCGCGTTACCCTGTAGGCCATCGAGGCAAGCAGGAAGATACGAGCATCCGTTCTCCCGATGCGGACGACACGTCCGTCAACCGAGGGAACCGGGAAGTTAAGATCGTTTTTCCTGACGGGTCAAAGACGAAGAACTCCCCCACCCGCATCGGCGGGCGTTCCTACACGGGGCATGCCCTGGACCGTATGCAGGGCCGTGGGATCATGCCGTCGGTAGTGGAGGACACCATCAGAAACGGTGAGACCGTACCCGGCAAGAGGGCCAACACGTCTGCGCACTACAATTACACAGACGGCATCACGGTCATCACGGACACCAAAACGGGCGATGTCATCACAGTCGCCGGAGGGATCATCAAACAGTGAACGAGGATCGCGAATGGTGGGCAGGGCAGCGTCGCCTGGCAGAGAACACCATCACCCGGTTCGAACAGCAGCAGATCTCCCTGAAGGGGCTCGTTGATGATCTGCTGTTTTTCTCGGACGCTTTCGCGGAACGAGGAACAGAATCCATGGATTCCTTCTCTTCCCAACTGCCCGTCCCTGCCCGTCAATGGCTGGAGATGTTTCAGTCGGCGGCCCTCGGAGTTGAAGTGATTTTTTCTGTAGCGGATCACGCCGAACAGGAACACCTCTCAGGTGAGGATGCGGCATCTGTTGACGAAGAGGTCACTATTCTGAAAAACCTGATCTCTGCCCTCCCCGGATAACGCTGTCCAGCTCACCGAGACGCTGTGGACTGCCTCAACTGCCCACAGCGTCTCGGTGCTCCCTCAACGCGCTCCTGTCATAGGGCCCGTAGCCGGCTCCGGCGTCAGGCTCGGCGTGGTCAGGTAGCGGGGCCCGGAATGGCTGAGGTCATCGCCGGGCAGGCAGCAGCGCGAGATCGCTCCGCTCCTGCAGCGCCGGGCCGCGGCGCGGGAGCAGGCCCTCGGCCAGATCGAGGTCGAGCAGCGCGTGGGCGATGCCTTCCTTGCTGCCCTTGCTGCCCTTGCTGCGGAAGTGGAAGTACACCGCTCCTGCCGCCACGCCGGACCGGGCGGTGATTTGCGATTCGAGCCCGTCGAACCCGCAGGTCGGTGGCGTACCTGGTGTGGTGTGCCGGGGGCGCGTGACCGTCCGGTCATGCGCGGAGGCGTGTACGACGGACGCGGAACGGGTGTGCACATGTCCGGGTTCCGTAATGGGCCGTCACGCCTTCAAGCACTGCCTGTCGGGTGAGCGGACAGTGAGGTCCGCCCGGCACTTCGGGCACCTCGTCCTGCCGGCTCCGCCTCAGGCGGGGCTGCCCTGGCCGTCACCGTGGCCCTGCCTGCCGCCGCCACCGGCGCACACGCCCTGCCCGCCCTGCACCGCTCCCCCGTCGTCATCGGTGCGGTGCAGGCCGGCAGCCCTGGCCGCGACGACGGCTCCAACCGGTCCCTGAACGGCGAGTGGGCGACTTTCCGAAGTTGCAGCCTGGGGTTCCAATGGAGCTCGGTGCTGACCGTCGACCGCGCCGAGCGGGACGCATTGCGCCGCCTGGCCGCGGGATGCGGCCACACCCACGTCGCATACCGGCCCGTGACCGGGTCGCCCAGCTGGACGCGGCCACCCGCCCGGCGTGGTCATCGCCTCCCCCACCTCCGGCGGTCCGATGGTGGACATGCAGACCACGGCCGCCACGCCCGGCCGCCTGGTCATCAGCACCCGTTCAACCCGCCGCCCGGCGGCGAGGGCGGGATGGCCCACACGCTCGACCACTTCGGTCCGTCGCTGAAGTCCCCCGGACCCGGCCGACGGCGCCGGGGCTGGACCGGGCGCTGCGGGACGCGGTGGTCGACGGCTGCGACCGGGCCGCCGGGGGCCGTACGTACGCGCAGTTCGTCGCGGAGCGCGACCAGGGCGTCATCGACGTGCTGCGCGTGACCGGCCGCCTGGCCGGGCCCGCCCGGTGACGGCGCGTCTGCCGCTGTTCCGGCGGACGGTCCAGGACGACTGGATCGACCGGATCGACCGGATCGACCGGATCGACCGGATCGACCGGATCGACTGGATCGACTGCAACGGCATCTCTCCGAGGCGTACTACCTCCTAGGCTTCGGCTTCGCCACGGATGCCCTCATGGACATGACCGGCCTCGACGCGGCCTACCGCAGCCGCACCGGGCACTCGCTCTACACGGTCGAGGCGCATGTGCGCTGGCTGGCGGAGGTGCCGCGGGGTGCGAACTCGCGGTGCGGACGGTGGTGCTGGGCGTGGGCGCGAAGAAGGTGCGGTTCGCGCACGCGGTGTACGGGGGCGACGCGTCCGGCGATCCGGTGGCCACCGAGGGGGTCTTCGCGCTGCACGTCCATCAGGGCGAGGGCCGGGCCGCGTCGCTGCCCGACGCGGCGCGGGAGCGGCTGGCGGCGCCGGCCGGGCCGGCGCCCGAGTGGGCGGGGCGGGGAATCCGGGAGGTGCGGGCGGCGTTGCACGGCGTGTCCCTGGATCGTCGGGGACGCGCCGTCGCCGGGGTCGGCCGTCCGGCCGTTC
The DNA here is from genome assembly GCF_040679095.1 of Streptomyces sp. NPDC052496. Taxonomy (NCBI): domain Bacteria; kingdom Bacillati; phylum Actinomycetota; class Actinomycetes; order Kitasatosporales; family Streptomycetaceae; genus Streptomyces; species Streptomyces sp. NPDC052496. Next base: position 174,475 of record NZ_JBFAUH010000012.1, on the reverse strand, counting down.
CGCGGTGCGACCCTGAGGTACCGCATTCCCGTCCGGAGAGGAACCGTCATGCCGTCCGTACCAGGCCACCGCATCACCGTCGAACAGGGCACCGACCACGTCCGCGTCGTCCACGACGGCCAGGTCGTCGCCGACAGCCGCCGTCCGCTGCTGCTCCACGAGACCGGCTACCCGGTGCGCTACTACCTGCCGCCCGAGGATGTCCGGACGGACCTGCTGGTCCCGTCCGGCACCCGCACCCACTGCCCGTTCAAGGGAGACGCCTCCTACTGGTCGCTTTCCGGTGGCCCGGAGGACATCGCGTGGGCCTATCCTGCGCCGAAGTCCGCGGTCGCGCAGATCAAGGATCATCTGTGCTTCTACGAGGCGGAGTTGGTGGCGGCGGGCCCGGACGACAGCCGGTAGGAAAGTTTCCTAACTATTCTCCGTCAGGTCCATTGACGCGTACACGTACCCTCGTCAAGATTCCTCCGAACGGCACCCCCCGCCGACCGAGGAGACGGACATGACGCCCACCCCCCGCGCCCCGAAGTCCCGCACCTTCCTGTCCAACCCCCGCACCGGCATACCCACCGCCGCGGGCGCGGCCCTCGCGCTCGTCGGCGGTGCGCTGCTGTGGTCGCCGGCCGTCCGCGCGGACGCCGCGCCCGAGCGGACGGCCGCCAAGGCCGGCGCCTTCACCGTGGTCGCCGCCGGTGACATCGCCGAACGCTGCACCGCGAGCAGCAGCAGCTGTGTGCACCCGAAGACCGCGGCCCAGGTCAAGAAGATCGACCCGGCCTTCGTGCTCACCATGGGCGACAACCAGTACGACGACGCCCGCCTGAAGGACTTCCAGAAGTACTACGACACCTCCTGGGGCGCCTTCAAGGCCAAGACGCACCCGGTGGCCGGCAATCACGAGACGTACGACCCGGACGGCAAGCTCGCCGGGTACAAGTCCTACTTCGGCTCCGTCGCCTACCCCAAGGGCAAGAGCTACTACAGCTTCGACCACGGCAACTGGCACTTCGTCGCGCTGGACTCCAACAGCCTGAACTCCACGCAGACCAAGTGGCTCAAGGACGATCTCGCCGCCAACTCCAAGAAGTGCGTGGCCGCTTACTGGCACCACCCGCTGTTCTCCTCCGGCGAGCACGGCAACCAGCCGGTCAGCCGCTCGGTGTGGAAGCTGCTGTACGACGCCAAGGCGGAGCTGGTCCTCAACGGGCACGACCACCACTACGAGCGCTTCGCGCCGCAGGACGCGGACGGCAAGGCCGACCCCAAGGGCCTGGTCGAACTGCTCGCCGGGATGGGCGGCGCCAACCCGTACAAGATCGAGGAGGTCCAGCCGAACAGCGAGAAGCGGCTGACCAAGACCTTCGGCGTGGTCAAGCTGAACTTCACCGACGACGGGTTCTCCTGGGACCTCGTCGGCACGGACGGGAAGACGAAGGACAGCAGCCCGTCCTACCAGTGCCACTGACCGGCCGCCCGGAAACCGCCCCATGTATCTCGCCTCCACCGGCGCGGCCGCCGCCACCGCACAGCTGACGCGCGGCCGCGTCGCCGGACCGGTGCTCGCACTCGGCACGGTCAGCCTGGTCACCGACATCTCCTCGGAGATGGTCACCGCGGTGCTGCCGCTCTACTTCGTCCTGCAACTCGGCCTGTCCCCGCTCCAGTTCGGCTTCCTGGACGGGCTCTACAACGGCGTCACCGCCCTCGTACGGCTGGTCGGCGGGCACGCCGCCGACCGCGGCGGGCGGCACAAGCTGGTGGCCGGCGCCGGTTACGCGCTGTCCGCGGTGTCCCGGCTGGGCCTGCTGCTCGCGGGCGGCGGCACGGCCGGGATCAGCGCGGCCATCGCCGCCGACCGCATCGGCAAGGGCGTACGGACCGCCCCGCGCGACGCCCTGATCTCGCTCAGCAGCCCGCCCGACGCGCTGGGCCGGGCGTTCGGCGTGCACCGCGCGATGGACACCACGGGCGCGCTGCTCGGACCGCTGGCCGCGTTCGCGCTGCTGTGGGCGACCGCGGACGCCTACGACGCGGTGTTCGTCGTCAGCTTCTGCGTCGGGCTGCTGGGCGTGCTGCTGCTGGTCGCGTTCGTGCCGGGGCGCGACGCCCTGGGGCCGGTGGCCGCGGCCGCCGGGCCGCGGACCCCGCTGCGCCACCGGATCGCCGAGCCGCTGCGCGACGCCGCCTTCCGGCGCATCATGCTGGCCGCCGCCCTGCTGGGCGCGGCCACCATCGGCGACTCGTTCGTCTACCTGCTGCTCCAGAAGCAACTGGACTTCGCGGTGCGCTGGTTCCCGCTGCTGCCGCTCGGCACCGCCGCGGTCTACCTGCTGCTCGCGGTGCCCGCCGGGCGGCTCGGCGACCGCGTCGGGCGCCGGGTGCCCTTCCTCTTCGGCCACGCGGCGCTGCTCGCCGCCTACCTGCTGCTGCTCACCGTGGACGACGGCACCGTCCTGCCGGCCGGTGTGCTGGTCCTGGTGGGTGTCTTCTACGCGGCCACCGACGGCGTACTGATGGCCCTGGCCGGACCGGTGCTCCCGGCGGCGCGGCAGGCGAGCGGCATGGCCCTGCTGCAGACCGGCCAGGCGCTGTGCCGGCTGCTCGCCGCGGCGGGGTTCGGTGCCGTCTGGACGCTCTGGGGCAGCCGGACAGCGCTGGTCGTCGCCGTCGTCGTCCTCGCGGCCGCCCTCGCGGGCGCCGCCGTGCTGCTCCCTCGTACGGAAAGGCGGCCCTCATGGTCGTGACGGATACGGCAGGTCCCCCGCCGGCGACGGAAGGTCCGGAGGAGGCGGAGGGCGGGGCCCGTGCTCGACGGGCCGGGTTCTCCACGCGCGCCCGTGTCCTGGCCATCGTGGTGGCCACGGCCGTCCTCACCACGGTCGCCGTGGTCTACACGGTGTCGGCGGCCCGGCGCGCCGACACCGCCGACGCACCGTCGGCGTTCGGCCTGGACCGCGGGCAGCTGTACTTCCGCAGTACGCGGGACGGGGACGGCGCCGGGCGGGTCGCCCGCCTCGCGGCTCCCGCCGCCGCCCCGGGCGCCGCGGCACTGAGCGCGCGAGCCGCCCCGGCGCCGGACCACCGCACCACCGGCGGCCCCGCCTGCGAGCGCTTCTACGCGGCCGGCGGCACCGCCCTGTGCCTCCAGCGCCGCCCCGGCATCCCCCCGGCCGCGTACGCCGTCGTGCTGGACGGTCAGCTGCGCGAGAAGCGCCGGATCGCCCTGACCGGCATCCCCAACCGGGCGCGGGTCTCCGCCTCGGGCCGGATGCTGTCCTGGACGATGTTCGCCACCGGCGACTCCTACGCCACCACGGCCTTCTCCACCCGTACCTCGATCCTCGACACCCGCACCGGCTACCTGATCAAGAACATGGAGGACATCCCGCTCACCCTCGACGGCCGCCGCTACCACTCCCCCGACGTCAATTACTGGGGCGTCACCTTCGCCCGCGACGACAACCGCTTCTACGCCACCGTCTCCACCAAGGGCCGCACCTACCTCGTCGAGGGCGACATGCGCCGCTGGGCGGCCCGCACCCTGCGCGAGAACGTGGAGTGCCCGTCCCTCTCGCCCGACAACACCCGTCTCGCCTTCAAGAAGCGGGTCCGGGAGGGCGCCCGCGACCCGTGGCGGCTGTACGTGCTCGACCTGCGCACCCTGCGCGAGCACCCGGTCGCGGAGCAGCGCAGCGTGGACGACCAGGCGGCCTGGCTGGACGACCGTACGCTCGGCTACGCGCTGCCGGGCGGCGACGGCAAGGGCAGCGACATCTGGACCGTCCCGGCGGACGGCACGGGCGCCCCGGCACTGCGGGTGGCGGGGGCCTCGTCACCGGCGCTGGTGCGCTGAGCGGGGCGCGGCCGGGCCGTCATTCCGCGGTCCGGGGGCTTCCGGCGGTGCACAGGCGGGGGGCGTTCCCGGCCGCCGCCACCGGCCCGTCGAGCCGGTCCGCCAGGTCCCGCGCCCAGGCGGTCAGCCCGTCCACGTCGATGTCGTACGGGACGGTGTCCGCGTACGGGGCGATGGCGCCCGCGCCCCGGAGCAGCAGCGCCGCGCCGCCCTTGGCGTTGCCCCGGGCGGCGTGGGTCAGGCCGACGGCCAGCTGCGCCAGGCCGCGCCACAGCTGCCGCTCCGGTTCGGGCGCCGTCTTCCAGGCGTCCTCCAGCACCTCGTGCGCGTGGAAGGGCAGGCCGCGGTCCAGGAGGTCCTGGGCCTCGGTGAGGGCTTCGCGGGGGCTGCGTTCGACGCCTTCGGGCTGGCGGGCCACGCCCGGCGCGCCGTACGGCAGCGGGCGTCCGAGGCCGTCCCGCGGGCGGGCGTTGCGGGCCCGGCCTTCGACGTCACGGTCGCGGGCAGCCATGGTCCGTCCTTCCGGTTGCGGCGGGCCGGCCTCGGGAGCGCCGTCGGCACCTTCGGCACCGGCGCCGGTTCTGGTCCCCGCCCCGCAGTGCTCGCAGCCGGGCTCCGCCGGCCGGTCCGTGATCCGGCCGCACTCCTGGCACACCTGGTCCAGCCAGCAGGCCGGGTCGCCGCCCTCGTCGTCTCGTGACACGTTCACGCTTCGATTGTGCAGCGCGTGCCGGGGCGGTGTACGGGCGGGGCGCCGGAGCCCCGTACGGCTGCGGGTCCGGCCGTTTCTTTGGCCGGATCAGGACGGTGCCGTGCGCGCGTGCGCTACGGGAACGGTCAGGCGCCGCCTCCGGGTGTGCGCCGTCCGCGGACGTACATGCGCCAGCCGAAGACCGCCCCCACCGCCAGGGCCACGGCGAAGCCGCCGGCCACCGCCCATCCCGCGGTCTGCGACCACCGGCCGGGCTCCCGGGAGACCTGCGCGGCGACCGGCCGTACGGAGGCGGGGCGGCGGCCGGCGTCGCTCCGCGCTCCGTCGGCCGACGGGGCGGCCCCGGCAGGCTGCAGGGAGCCCACCGGACGGGCCTTGCCCGCGGCGCGGAATCCCCAGTCCAGCAGCGAAGCCGCCTCGCGGTACACCGCGTTGGACGCGCCGGACCGCGGGTTCATGACGGTCACCAGCAGCGTCCGGCCGCCCCGTTCGGCCGCGGCGATCAGGGTGTTGCCGGCGTTGCTGGTGTAGCCGTTCTTGACCCCGACGATGCCCGGATAGCGCGGCGTCCCGTTGGCACCGGACAGCATCCGGTTGGTGTTCTGGATCTCGAACGAGGGGCTGCCCTTGCTGGGGAACCGGGCTGTCGTCGTGGCGCAGTACCGGGCGAAGTCGGCGTTGGCGAGGCCCGCGCGGCCGAAGACGCTCAGGTCGTACGCCGAGGAGACCTGCCCCGGACTGTCGTACCCGTCCGGCGACTTCACCGCGGTGTCCCGCGCGCCCAGCTGCCGCGCCCTGGCCTGCATCTCCCGGGCCGTGGCCGCCCAGCCGCCGTTCATCGAGGCGAGCACCCGCACCGCGTCGTTGCCGGAGCGCAGGAAGACACCGCGCCACAGGTCGGCGACCTGATAGCTGCGGCCCTCCTGGATGCCGACGAGGCTGCTGCCCGGGCCGATGCCCGCCAGTTCCTCAGGGGTGACCTTGTGCACGGCCCCCGCGCGGAACTTCGGCAGCACGGTGACCGCGAACAGGGTCTTGAGGGTGCTGGCCGGCGCGAGCCGCTGGTGCGCGTTCCTGGCCGCCAGCACGTCGCCCGTACGGACGTCCGTCACCGTCCAGGCGCGGGCCGACACGCCGTCCGGCAGCGCGGGGGCCCCGGCCCCCACCACCGCCTGCCCCGTACGGTCCCCCAGCTGGTCCGTCACCTGCTCGGCGTGGGCCGCCCCCGATATGGAGGTGAGCGTCAGCCCGGCGGCGGCGATGACGGCCGGCACACCGGCTTTCCGGGACAAAAGCGTGTGAAGTGCCATGTCTTCACGCTAGGAAGCACGCACTGCGCCCGCAGAGGGACCTACGCCAGACGGCCGAAGCTCCGGGACACGTACGGGACCGGGCTCCGCGGGCGTATCGAAGGCCAAGGGCTCACGGGCGGCTACGGCGCCAGGAGCGGCCCGGGCGGGCCCGCGGCAGGGCGCCGCCGGGCACATCCGCCCCGTACGCACGAGGACCCGCCCGGTGCGACGGGGGATGCACACCGGGCGGGCCTCACGACCTTTCTACCGCATGAAGGAACGGTTATGCCTCAAAAACTTGTTCGTCCCGCGATTACCAGGCGACGGGGAGCGAGATCAAGCCACGTGCGCGCAGCGTCCTGCGGTGGCGCAGCGCGGACCGCGGAACGTCCAGCCGCAGCCCGGGAAAACGGCTGATGAGAGCGGCCAGCGCGGTCTCCGTCTCCATCCGCGCCAGGGCCGCGCCGAGGCAGTGGTGGATGCCGTGCCCGAACGTGAGGTGGCCCCTGGCGTCCCGGCCCGTGTCCAGCGTGCCGGCGCCGGGGAAGCGGTGCGGGTCGCGGTTGGCGGAGGCCAGGGAGAGCAGCACCGTCTCGCCCGCCGGCACCCGTACACCGCCGATTTCCACGTCCTCGACGGGGAACCGGCGGATGGCCAGCGCGACCGGTCCGTCGTAGCGCGCGAACTCCTCCACGGCCGCCGCCAGTTCGGCCGGATCCGCACGCAACGCCGAGAGGCGCCCGGGGTGGTCCAGCAGGGCGAGTACGGAATTGCCGATGAGGTGGACGGTGTTCTCGTAGCCGGCGAAGAGCAGGAGGAAGGCGAGCGAGGTCAGTTCGTCCTCGGTGAGCCGGTCCCCGCCGGCGTCCGGCCCCGTACCACCGTCCGTACCGGCACCGGCCGCGCCCCCGCCCGCGTCACCGTCCCTGACCATGATCAGGTCGGACAGCAGGTCGTCCCCTGGCGCGGTCCGCTTGGCCGCGATCAGGCCGGTGTAGTAGCGCATCATCGCCCCGACGGCCTCCTTCGCCTGCTCCGGCCGGGCCGGGTCGGGCGCCATCAGCGCGTCCGTCCAGCTCCGGAAGTCCGGGCGGTCCCGCTCCGGTACGCCGAGCAGGTCGCAGATGACGACGATGGGCAGCGGACCGGCGTAACACGCGATCAGGTCGGCCCGGCCGGCGTCCTGCACCGCGTCCAGCAGGCTGTCCGCGAGCCGCCGTACGGGCTCCCGCAGCTTCTCGACCCGGCCCGGCGTGAACGCCTTCGCCACCAGGCGGCGCACCCGCGTGTGGTCCGGCGGATCCATGTTGAGCAGGTTGGCGTCCAGCGCGGGCGGGAGCGAGAAGCCGCGGTAACCGTTGCGCGCGTGGCGCTTGTCGAGCGAGAGCCGTGGGTCGGACAGGCCGCGGCGCACGTCCTCGTACCGTGTCACCAGCCACGCGGGCTGTCCGTCGGGGACGGCGATGCGGTGTACGGGGCCGGCGTCCCGCAACGCGGCATAGCCGGCGTACGGATCGTCCAGGAGGTGCGTCACGTCGATGAGGTCGTCGGGGCCGGTCTCGGCGGTGTTCTGCATGGTGCACGACTCTAGACACGGCCCCCCGCCGGAGGACGGGCGGCCGCCGCCCCGTCCCCTTCAGTGCCGCTGCATGGCGCTGCGCTGCCGCAGCTCGGTGAGCACCGTGTCGGTCAGCGGCGAGTGGTAGACGTCCGCGACGCGCGCCAAGTGCTCGAACTCCGCCGCGAGTTCGGGCCCCTCTCCGGTACGGGAACCACCGGCCCGGCCGGCCGGCACCTGCTCAGCACCCCACCGCGGCACCCGCTCCCCCGGCCGTTCCTCGGCCATCACCACCACGCTGTCGGCGCCGAGGACGGGTACGAGCCCGATGGCCCGGTTCTCCAGCCCGCGGCGCAGCGCGGCGGCCTCCGCGACGGCCGCCAGCTGCCGTTCGTCCGCCACCACCGCGCGCCCGCGCTCCCGCGCGATGTCGACGGTGTCCGACTCCACGTACCGCCGGATGCCGCGCTGCACGTCCCGGATCTCCGCCATCTGCCGGTCCGCGCGCCACTGGAGGCCGGTGAGCCGCCACCGGCCGGCCCAGGCCGGCCGCCGCTCGGTCACCTCGGGGGCCTGCGCCGCGACGTCCTTCCACAGCGGCTGCAGCCGGCGCAGCCGGCGCCAGGCGCACGCCCGGGTGCCCGCGGCCGGCAGCGTGAGCCCGGCCAGCACCAGGACCGCGGCGACCGACGCGCTCAGCGGCGCCACCACGTCGGTGAGCCACGGCGCCTCGTGCCCGGCCCAGGACAGGACGAAGCCGGCCAGTTTGCAGGCGCAGTACACCAGGCCGAGCCGGCAGCCCGCGGCCAGCAGCCGCAGACCGCGGGCGAGCCAGGACGGGCCGACCTGGCGGGCGTAGCGCGGGCAGAGGACGCCCAGCCCCACCAGGCTCGTGCCGAAAATGGCCAGATACAGCATCAGGAACGCCAGCACGCCCGGCGAACCGGCGTACGCCGTACTGAAGTCGCGCGGATGTTCCACGTCGTCCGGCCGCCCGACGGCGAAACAGGTGACCGCGACCGCCCAGGCGACGGCCACCGCGCCCACGGCCGCACGGGACCGGGTACGGGCCCGCGCCCGGCCGGCGTCGTCCGTACCGCTGCTCCAGCGCAGCAGCAGGACGAACGCGGCGGCCGCGAAGACCACGACCGAGGAGCAGAGGAGGACCATCGCCAGGTTCGGCACGCCGGTCAGCCGGTCGAACCACAGGTAGACGCTGGGGGTGGAGAAGACGAACACCGTCGCCACCCCCGCGCTCATCACACACGTCAGGCCCAGGTCCGAGTTGCCGCGGTCGCGGAGCCAGGCCCGCGTCTTGAAGGCGACGACGGCCCACGCCACCGCGCCGGAACACAGGTACAGCACGTCAAACACCCGTTCCCCCGTCCGTGTCAGCTGTGCCGGCGCCCTGCACGGCGCCGTCCTTCCCGTCAGCGCCGCCCTTCCGCCCGGCGCTGTCCTCCCGCTCGGCGCCGTCCGCGCCTCCCGCGCCGCCCCGCCCGGCGCGCCGGTGCCACAGCGCCGGTGCCAGGACCGCCGCGAGGTCGGCGGCCCGCCCCGTCAGCTCGGGCCCGCGGTCCACCGCCGACGGCACCACCCGCTCCATGAGCAGCGCGCCCAGCACCTCCGCCGCCCGCGTGGCGGCCCCGTACCGCCCGGGCAGGTCCCTCCCCGGTGCGGCCCTCCCGTGCGGATCCCTGCCGGGCACGTCGGCCGTCCCGTGGTCCAGCAGCAGACGGCCGAGTTCGTGCAGCACGATGTGCGTCTGGTGCCAGGGAGTGGTGCGGAGTTCGCAGAAGATCCAGTACCCGTCGGCGGTGCCGGCCGTCACCCCGGAGGCCGTACCGCCCAGCACCATCGGCACGATCCGTACGGGACGTCCCAGGCGCGCCGCGACGGCATGGCACACGTCCGCCAGGTCCGCCGGGACGGGCAGGTCCAGTTCCCGGACCAACCGCTCGCACCGGTACCGTGCGCGCCGGGCCCGCGCGCCCGCGCGCAGCCGTCCCCACGGCCTTCCGCGCACGCTCCGCGCCCCGTTCCCGGTCCGCGCGCCCCCCATCAGCATCCGCCCCCCGAGCTCCCCCGGATCCCGGCCGCCCGCGCCCCGCACGCAGTTGTCACCGCCGAAACCGCAGCTCGCATCGTGTCACGCACGCGATCTCGCGCACCAGTGCACTTACGGACAGTGAAAAACGGGGAAACCGCGGCCCGTTACCGAGGATTTCCCAGCCAGGTCGGCCCACTCGTCGCCGCCGCGCGCCGGCCCGTCGGGAGCGCACCCGTCCGTGGGGACCGCGACGGTACGCCCGGCACCCCGCGCGTCGCTGTGCCACGCTTTCCGCACGCACGGTGGCCGGTCCGTCACGGGGGAAGGGGCGTGCATGGGCGCGGAGTTGTTCTCCGAGAGGTTCGCCGGCTCCGGCGTGCCGACGGCCTGGGCGGTGACACCGACCGAGGGACTGCGGTGGGTGCTCGTGTGGAGCATCTCCTCCCTGGCACTGGCCGGGCTCTGTGAACGCCGTATGCGGCAGCAGGTGGCGGGACTGCTCTTCAGAAAAGAGCTGACCGTTCTGCTGGTCGGGGTCTATTTCCTGGTCACCGTGGGGGTGGCCTACCAGTACCCCCAGTGGTGGGAGCAATGGTGGACGTATGTGGTCCCCGGCAGCACGCTGTTGCTGGGGGTGGTGTTCTGGCTGCCGCTGCAGGGCGCCCGGCTTTCCTGGCACGGTGCGTGGGACTTCCGGTACCCGCTCGCCACCCCGGACGGCGAGGGCTTGGAGCAGGAGCGGCACCGAGAAACTCTTTCGCCCGTCCGGAGCACTCCGCGCGAACGGCGTCCGAGTGTGCCGCGGGAGACGCGGCTGCGGCTGCTGACCTTGCTGCTGGTGCTCGTCGGCCTGGCCTGCGCGCTCATTCCGCTGCTGGTGGTCAACGCTCCGCACCGGTATCCCGACTGGCTGGCGTCGAACGCATTCCTGTGGGGAGTGACCGGTCTGTTCACCATCGGATACGGCCGTAAAACGCTGCGCCTCGCCTGTAAACGGGAGGACGACGGCTTTCCTTCCTTCCCCGCACGCAAGGGTGCCTGGGTGGGGTTCGTCCTGTGGCCGGCCGCCTGCCTGTGCTGCCTGGCGGGCTTGGCCCTCACCCTGGGGGCGATGACCGTGATGATGAATCCCGGCGGCCACACCTCAGGGGCCCTCTTCCTCGCGTTCCCTCTCATGCCGGCAGGGGGCCTGCTCTTCGCACGGGGACGGAAGACGTTCCTCCGGGCCCGCCGGCACCGGGCCCGTGTCATTCCCGGGCCCGAGGTGCTCAAGCCGGGCTCGTACGTCCTGTATCTGCGGCCCTTCGAGGACGACCGGCGTCGCACCGCCCTCCATGAGGTCCCGCTGCCCGGCGCGGTGGGCGGAGTGATGGGCTTCGCCATGTCCCGGCGGTCGGCGGAGGAACACATCACCGACGCGCTGCGCCCCGTCGGGCCGCTGATCGCCGTCGGCGAGCCGGGCGAGACGCTGCCGCACGTGGGGGCGGCGCGCATGGAACTGCCCGTCGAGCCGCGCAACGCATGGCGCGCACCGGTCCACCGGCTCATGCGCCGGTCCCGCCTGACCGTGCTCACCCTGGGCACCAGCGAGAGCGCCCTGTGGGAACTGAAGGAGGCGCTGTCCGTACTGCCTCCGCAGCGGCTCGTCCTCTTCCTGCCGCCCATGGAGAACGCGACGTACGCGCGCATCCGGGCAGCGGCCGACGCCTGGGCCCTCCAGGAGCCGGCAGCCCCGTCCGGGACGCGCGGGGCGGCCCGCGTGCCGGCCGCGCGACTGCCGGCTCGTCCCGGCCGGCTCAGCACCGACGACTGCGAACCGGTGCAGGGCATCGTCCGCTTCGCCCCGGACGGCACTCCGGCCTTCGCCCACGTCCGGGCGAGCCACAACGAACCGACCCGGAACCTGTTCACCGCCTTGCTGCCGGGCCTGGCCCCGGCCTTCGCGGTCCTCATGGAATACGAGGAGCAGACGGGCCGGCACTGCTGCTGACGCACCGGGGCCGCCCACGGCCCGCGGGAGGGCGCTCGCGCGTCAGCCGGGCCCCTTCCGCAGCCGGCGGGCGGCGGCGCGGATGGCCTGCGCGTACGGGATGTCGAAGGCCCGGGTCTCCGGGTCGAGCTCCCGGAAGGGCACCAGAGCCCGGTGCCGGCCGTCGACCGACAGCATCCAGGCCGACCAGGCGTCGTGCACGTCCTCTTCGGTGACCTGCTCTCCCTTGGCCCTCAGCAGAACGGCGTAGATACGGAAGAGGCCGTCGGAATCCGCCGGGGGTTCGGCTTCCGCCGGAAGGCAGGAGCGGATCAGGGTGGCGAGTCGGTCCAGATAGGTCACGTGGTCAGTGTGCCAACGAAAATCAGCAGGTGTGCACCGACGAACACCACGGGAATGGCGCGTTCGGACGTGCCCAGCTCCGCGTAGCGCCTGCGCCGGCCGCGGAGGGGGTCCGGTTTCAGCTCGTCCCATTCGTCGGTGAAGACCTTCATCGGAAGGTGTTCCTCCGCCTTGTTGATGCCTTTGAACTTCGCCGCGTTGAGGTCGCGGTAGCTGCGCAGCTGCATCCACCAGGCCGCCGAGAGAGCCACCCCGGCCAGGAACACGGCCAGCAGCACCCACCAAGGGGCCGTGGAGAGCTTCGGGAATCCCAGACCGACCAGTGCGATGAACGCGGACTGCACCGTCAGGAAGAACGCGTTGGCCGTTCCCCGGCGCGCCGAGACGCGGTCGGCCATCTCTACGGCGAGTTTGTAGAGTTCCAGTATCTCCGCCCGCTCCTGCGGCCGGGAGCCTGTCCCGTCGATCTCGTCCATGGCGGTCCGGACACCCCGTCGGCGCGCCCGGCGTCACGCGCACCGAGCGCGGCCCCGCACGGCCGCCCGCCTCACCCGTAGGGCCGCCCGCGAGCAGGTACCCGGAAACGGTCACCCCCCATCCGGGGTGACACTTCCCAGCTCCCACCGCGGTCCAAACGCGGTGAAGGCCGCCCTCGCATTGCTGCGAAAACGGCCTGCGACCTGCGAAAACGCTGGTCGGGACGACAGGATTTGAACCTGCGACCCCTTGACCCCCAGTCAAGTGCGCTACCAAGCTGCGCCACGTCCCGATGCCCGTCCGGTCCGGGTTTCTCCCCGGTCGGCCGCGCAGGAAGAACAATACCGCATGTCAGGGGGTGTCCACCGCCAGGTTCCGGTCGCGGGCTCCGGCCGGCCGGTCCGGCGCGGTGCGCGCCCGCGTGCGGGGCGGATGAGTACGCGTACTCATCCGCCCCCGGCGCGGTGGCGGAACCCTACGCGCATGACGACTCCATCGATACAGCGGCCGACGACCACCGCCTTCTTCGTCCAGTCCGCGATCTCGTTCGGGCTGTCGCTGGCCGCCCTGATGGTCGGGATCGCCAAGCTGCCCGTGGGCGCCTGGGAGCGCGGCTTCCTCGGGCTCGGTCTGGTCTTCGTGGTCTCGTCGGCGTTCACGCCGGCCCAGTGCGTACGGGACCGGCAGGAGGTCGAGGAGGTGACCAACCGGGTGGACAAGGCACGGATCGACAAGCTGCTGATCGAGCAGGACGTCTTCAAGCCCGGTCAGGTCTGACGCCCGGCGTCCGGCGTGCGGACGCCGACCGTTTCGGGGCGGTCGCCCATCAGGTAGCGGGCGCCCGCCCCGCGTGCCGCCGCGGCGTCGCCCGGGTTGTACAGGCCGCACTTGCGCAGGCTCAGGCAGCCGCAGCCGATGCAGCTGGACAACTGGCCGCGCAGCTTCTGGAGTTCGGCGATCTGCTGGTCGATCCGGCGGGTCCAGGTGCGGGCGACCTTGTTCCACTGGGCGGCGTTGGGGGCACGGTCCTGCGGCAGGGCGGCCAGGGCCGTGCCGGCCTCCTCCAGGGAGAGGCCGACCGCCTGGGCCGCCCGGATGAAGGCGATACGGCGCAGGGTGGCGCGGGTGTATCGGCGCTGCCCGCCGCCGGTGCGCTCGGAGTGGATCAGGCCCAGCTCCTCGTAGTACCGCAGCGCGGAGGCGGCCAGTCCGCTGCGCCCGGCCAGCTCGCCGATCGGCAGACGGTCATGGGGTGAGGTCATGCCCACCAGACTAGCGCTTGACTTCAAGCGCACTTGAAGTTGCACGCTCTCTGCCATGACGAACGCGACCACGCACGAACCCGCCGCCACCGCCACCGACTTCGCCGGCCTCCCGCACCTGATGAGCCTGATGACCGGCGACGAGAAGCACGGCCCGGCCGCCACCTCCACCCTCGACGCGCTGTGGGTGCTCTACGACCGGGTGCTGCGGGTCTCCCCCGCCACCGCCCAGGATCCCTCCCGGGACCGTTTCCTGCTGTCCAAGGGCCACGGCCCGATGGCCTACTACGCGGTGCTCGCCGCCAAGGGCTTCTTCCCCACCGCGTGGCTGCCGGGCTTCGGCTCGTACGACTCGCCGCTCGGCCACCACCCGGACCGGGTGCTGGTGCCGGGCGCGGAGATCGGCAGCGGTTCGCTGGGGCACGGGCTGCCGCTGGCCGTGGGCACGGCGCTCGGGCTGCGGGCCCAGGACCGTACCGACCCGGCGGTGTGGGTCCTGATCGGCGACGCGGAGCTGGACGAGGGCAGCAACCACGAGGCCATCGCGTACGCGGGCGCCGCGGGCCTGTCCCGGCTGCACACGCTGGTCGTCGACAACTCCTCGTCCAGCCACGGCTGGCGCGGCGGGATCGCCTCCCGGTTCGAGGCCGCCGGCTGGTCCGCGGTGACGGTGGACGGGCGTGACCACGAGGCGCTGTACGACGCGTTCACCGCGCCGCACCCGGACCGGCCGCACGCGGTCGTCGCCCGGGTCGAGCCCAAGGAGTACGCGGGCGAGCCGAAGCCGAAGTCACAGCCGGAGGCCGTGGCCGAGGCGGCCTGACCGGCCTCACCCGCATCACCGACATCACCGGCCTGAGGCGCGCCGACCGCCCCGTACCCGTACCGCATCCGGACGGACCCGCTCCCCCCACCCCCGCAACGCATCACATCGCATCGCATCGCATCGACTCACGAAGGACCCCTCTCATGGACACCATGCGCGAACGTTTCGCCTCCGTCACCACCCGGCTGCTCGACGAGGACCCGCGGCTGGCGGTCGTCCTCGCCGACATCGGCGTGGACGGCTTCCGGTCCGCCGCGGAACGCCACCCCCACCGGGTGGTGAACGTCGGGATCAGAGAGCAGCTGCTGATCGGGGTGGGCGGCGGCCTCGCCCTGACCGGGATGCGGCCCGTCATGCACACCTTCGCCAGCTTCCTGGTGGAGCGCCCCTTCGAGCAGGTCAAGCTGGACCTCGGGCACCAGGACGTGGGCGGGGTGCTGGTGAGCGCGGCGGGCTCGTACGACTGGCCGGCCGGCGGCTTCACCCACATGGCGCCGGGCGACATCGCGCTGCTCGACAGCCTGGACGGCTGGACCATGCACGTCCCCGGCCACCCGGACGAGGCCGAGACGCTGCTGCGGCACGCCGCCGCGGCCGGTGACGACAAGGTGTACGTACGGCTGTCGGTGCAGAGCAACGAGGCGCCGCGGCCGGTCGACGGGGCCGGCTTCCTGACGGTGCGCGAGGGGCGCGGCGGTGTCGTGCTGGCGGTCGGGCCGATGCTGGACGACGTCCTGGCCGCGACCGAGGGCCTGGACGTGACGGTGCTGTACGCGACGACCGTGCGGCCCTTCGACGCCGCGGCGCTGCGTACCGCGGTGGCCGGGACGGCGGCGGCGGCGGACGTGGTGCTCGTCGAGCCGTACCACGAGGGCACCTCGACCCGGCACGCGAACGACGCGCTGGCCCACGTGCCGCACCGCGTCCTCGGCCTGGGCGTCGGACGCCGGGAACTGCGCCGCTACGGGCAGCTCGACGAGCACCTGGCGGGCCAGGGCCTGGACGCGCGGTCGCTGCGCGAGCGGATCACCGGCTTCCTGGCCCGGTGACGCCGGCCCCCGGAGGCCGGACCGCCGGACGCCGCGCCTCCGGACGCCCGCGGGCTACACGCGGGCGTCCAGCCACGCCAGCAGGTCGCGCTGGACCTCGTCGCGGTTGGTCTCGTTCAGGATCTCGTGGCGGGCCCCGGGGTAGGCCCGCCACGTCAGGTCGCGCAGGCCCAGGTAGCGGAAGTCCTCCAGGAGTTCGGCGACCTGCGTCAGCCGCTGGTGGCACGGGTCCTGGTCACCGACGGCGAGGTGGACGGGCAGTCCGAGCGGTACGCGGGCCAGGTTGCGCGGGTCGTTGATCTTACGGACCGCCCGCAGCCAGTCCAGGGCCAGCCCGGCGCTGAAGGGGAAGCCGCAGGCATCGTCGGCCACGTAGCGGTCCACCTCGGCGGTGTCGCGGGAGAGCCATTCGAAGCCGGTGCGGGGTGCGTACGGGTCGTTGAAGGAGCTGAAGAGGTGCGGTACGAAGCCGGAGCGGGCGGCGCGGCCGTGCGCGGCGATCTCCGCCTCCAGGGCGGCGGCACCGGTCTCGATCTCGGCACCGGGCAGGCTGCGGAAGGTGCCGCTGAGGATCAGCCCGGCCAGGTCGGCACCGTACTCCTGGGCGTAGTCGCGGGCCAGCATCGAGCCCATGCTGTGGCCGAACAGGACCAGCGGCAGGCCGGGGTGGGCGGCACCGGCCCGGTCCCCGATGTGCTTGAGGTCGGTGACGACGGCCCGCCACGCGTCGTCGCCGACGACGCCCAGGCCGCCGGTGGAGGCGGCGGTCGCGCCGTGGCCCCGGTGGTCGGAGGCGATCACCGCGTAGCCGTGGCCGGTCAGGAAGCGGGCGAACCGGTCGTAGCGCCGGGCGTGCTCGGCCGCGCCGTGGGCGATCTGGACCAGGGCACGCGGCTGCCCGGATTCCGGCAGCCAGGTGTACGTGGCGATGCGGGCACCGTCCGGGGCGTGGTGGAAGTCCTGCTGTACGGCCTGCATGGCGCGCTCTCCTGACTGCCGGGACGCACGGGGCACGGGGCGGCAGCGGCGGGCGGAACGGGCCGCCCGCCGCACGCCGCCGCGGATCATCGCCCCCACTCTCCCCCCGCGCCCCGCGACACTCCAAGAGCCGTGCGCGGCGGGGTGTTGACCTCGGGCCATCGGTGCGTGACACGATCAGTCGGCTCGCCCGGACCACCGACCCACGCAACCCCCCATGGCTGGAGGATCGTTGGACACCACGGACAGATCTGCGGACGCGTCCCCGACCGCGCGCCTTCCGCGGCCCTTCTCCCGGCGCACGTTCTTGCAGGGCACGGCCTCCGCCGCGGCCGTCGCCGGCGTGGCCGGGCTGCCGGGCCCGCTCGCCGCCACCGCCCGCGCCGCCGGGGCCGCCCGGCTGCCGGTCCTCTCGTTCACCGCCGCCACGAACGGCGCCGCCACTCTCTCCCCCGCCGGCGACCGGCTGGTCGCCGAGGTCCAGAACGTCCTGTGGTCCGTGCCGCGCGGGGGCGGCGCGGCACACGCGCTCACCCCGCCGGACCTGGAACCCACCCGGCCCGTCTTCTCCCCCGACGGCAGCCGCCTGGCCGTCTGCGCCTACCGGGGCGGCGGCTTCCACCTCTGGACGCTGCGTCCGGACGGCTCGGACCTGCGGCAGCTGACCGACGGGCCGTGGGACGACCGCGGCCCGGCCTGGTCGCCGGACGGCACCCGGATCGCCTTCGCGTCCGAGCGGGGCGGTGATCCGGTGGCGGGCAGCCCGTACCGGATCTGGGTGCTGGACGTACGGACACGGAAGCTGACCCGCGTCACCGGGCGCCCCGGGCAGGCCGGCCCCCACCAGGACGGCGCGTGGGAGGACTTCGACCCCACGTGGTCACCGGACGGCGAACGGCTGTGGTTCGTGCGCGGCGCGGTGTCCGGCACCGCGCTGGACAGCCGTACCGTCGCGTCCGTACGGGCCGACGGCGGCGGCGAGGTCCGCACCGAGCACACGGCCGTCGCCGGCACCCAGGCCATGGTCCCGGCCGTGGCGCCCGCCGCGCGGGGCGGTGCCGCCCGGCTCGCCTACCTGCGGACCACCGACCGCCCCGGCGCCACCTGCACGCTCGTCGTGGACGGCGCCGAGGTCCCGGTGGCGGGGGACGTGGAGCCGGTACCGCCGCGCTGGATCTCGCGCGAGGAGCTGCTGCTGACCGTCGGCGGGCAGTTCACGGTACTGCGGCCGGCCGCGCCGGACACCGCGGAAACCATTCCCTTCACCGCCGACCTGCCGGTCCGCCGGCCGCGCTACCAGGTCAAGGACTACGGCTTCGAGCGCACCGGCCGGCAGCCGGTGCGCGGTGTGCACCTGCCCGCGCTCTCCCCGGACGGGCGCCAGGTGGCCTTCGCCGCCCTGGACTCGCTGTGGCTCGTGTCCGCTTCGGGCGGCCGGCCGCGGCGGCTCGTCCGGGCGGGCGCCACCCGGTACGTCCTCGGGCCGAGCTGGGCCCGCGACGGCCGCTCCCTGGTGTACGCGGACGACCGCGACGGGCTGTTCGCGGTCCGCCGGCGCGATCTGGCGACCGGTGAGGAGACGGTGCTGGCCGGCGGGGGCCGGGTGCAGCCCGCGCTGTCCCCGGACGGCAGCCGACTCGCCGCGATCGACATGTCAGGAAATCTCGTCGTACGGAATCTGGCCGACGGCAAGGAGACGCTGACCGCCCCCCTGGGCGGCGGCGGGGTGCCGGGCCGCCCCAGCTGGTCCCCGGACGGCCGCTACGTGGCCTTCTGCGACCGCAACCGCCTCAACCGCCGCTTCCGCGAGGGCTACAACCTCATCCGCGTCCTCGACACCCGCACCGGCAAGGACCGGCTGCACGCCCCGGACCCCGGCCACACCCTGCACTCGATCGCCGACCGCTACGACTCCGGGCCCGTCTGGTCGCCGGACGGCCGGTGGATGGCGCTGATCGCCGAATCCGCGCTGTGGGTGCTGCCCGTACGCCCGGACGGCACCCCCGACGGCGCCCCCCGACGGCTGACCGACGAGAGCGCCGACCACCCGTCCTGGTCCGGTGACTCCCGCACCCTGCTGTACCTGTCGGCCGGACGGCTGCGGCTGACCGGTGTGGACGGCGGCACCGCCCGTACGGTCAGGGTGTCCCTGGACCACCGCGGTACGCGCGCCCGGGACACGGTCGTGCACGCGGGCCGGTTCTGGGACGGCACCGGCGAGGAGGTGCGCGAGGACGTCGACGTGGTGGTGCGCGACGGCCGGATCACCGACGTGGAGCCGCACGGCCGGGCCGCGGGACGGCGCGCCGCCCGCCGCGTCGACGCCTCCGCGCGCACCGTGATCCCCGGCCTGTGGGACTCGCACACCCACCCCTGGCAGACGACGTACGGCGGCCGGCAGACCGCGCTCCAGCTCGCCTACGGCATCACCACCGCCGTCTCCTTCGGCGGCTTCTCCTACGAGCAGGCCCGCGTCCGGGAGTCCGTCGCCGCCGGCACGCTCGCCGGGCCCCGGCTGCTGTCCTGCGGCGAGCTGCTCGACGGCAGCCGCGTCGCGTACAGCATGGGCCGCGCCCACGCCACGCGGGAGGGTCTGCGCCGGTCGCTGGAGCGGGGTGCCGCGCTCGACTGGGACTTCGTCAAGACGTACGTACGGGCCCCCGGCTGGATCATGGAGGAGGCCGCGCGCTTCGCGCACCAGCGGCTGGGGGTGCGGTCCGGCAGCCATCTGCTGTCCCCCGGCGTGCAGCTCGGCCAGGACCTGACGACCCACCTCCAGGCCACCCAGCGCCTGGAGTTCGGGCACGCCGTCAGCGCCACCGGCCATGCCTACCAGGACGTGGAGGAGATCTACACCGGCACGGACTTCCACCTCATCGCCACGCCCTTCACCGCGTCCGTGCTGCTGGGCGAGGACCCCGGCCTCGCCGAGGACGCACGCGTCACGACCCTCATGCCGCCCTGGGACGCCGCCCTGGCACGGGAGAACGCGGGCCACCGCCCCACCCCGAAGCAGCTGGGCGACATCGAGACCGAGGTCGGCGTCTACCGGCGGGTGCTGCGCGGCGGCGGCCTCGTCGCCCTCGGCACGGACCAGCCGCTGACGCCGGTCGGCCTGCACCTGCACCTGGCGCTGCGCGCCCTGCACCGCTACGGACTCACCGCGGCGCAGGCCCTGCGCACCGCCACCGCCCTGCCGGCCCGCGTCTTCGGCGCGGACCGGGACCTCGGCACGCTGGAGGAGGGCAAGCTGGCCGACCTGGTGATCGTGGACGGCGACCCGTTCACCGACTTCGACTCACTCGTCCGCACGGCGGCGGTGCTGCGGGGCGGGCGGCTGTACGAGCAGGAGGACCTGGTGGCGTCCTTCCCCGCGCCGGACGCCCGCCGGGCCGGGGCCGGGGCGGGCGCGGTGAACTGGCTGGAGGTGGGACGGCAGCACCGGCGCGACTCCTGCTGCGGCGCGGCCGATTGAGGGCGGCCGGCTCAGCCCTCCTTGGTCTGGCCGCGCTCGAAGTAGTCCACCAGCTCCGGGTCCAGCGGCGGCACCTCGCGCGGGGTGCCGCCGTCCCGGAGCGAGGCGGTGGCCCGGTCGCCCGCCGCCACCGCCATCCGGGCGGCGACCGGTGAGGTGTCGGTCGGCCCGCCGTGCCGGACGAACCGCAGGAACTCGTCCACCAGCAGCGGATCGGCGCCGCCGTGCCCGGCCTCGTCGTCCGCCTCACTGGCGGGCAAGTCGTACACGGCGTCGGCGTCGGCGCGGTACCCGGACTGGCGGGAGTTCCACACCCGTACCGAACCGCCCGGCCCGTCACCGAAGTTCTCCAGGCGCCCCGCGTCACCGATGACGGTGTAGTTGCGCCAGTAGTCCGGGCTGAAGTGACACTGCTGGTACGCGGCCAGCACCCCGTTGTCCAGGCGCATGTTGACCAGGGAGACGTCCTCGACGTCGATCCGCGGGTTCAGGCCGCGCTGGCTGCCGGGGGGCCAGTGCGCGTCGTGCGCCAGCCAGTCGTCCGGCCGGGGCTCGCCCGGCGCCCGCCGCATGCCCGGGTCGCCGTACACCGTCAGGTCGCCCAGCGCCTGCACCTGGCACGCGTAGCCGTTCGCGAGCCAGTGCAGCGCGTCCAGGTCGTGCGCGCCCTTCTGGAGCAGCAGCCCGTTGGTGTGCCGCCGCTCGGCGTGCCAGTCCTTGAAGTAGTAATCGCCGCCGTGTCCGACGAAGTGCCGTACCCACACGGTCCTGACCCGGCCGATGTCGCCGCGTGTGATCAGCTCGCGCATCAGGCGGATGACCGGCATGTGGCGCATGTTGTGGCCGACGTACAGGCGCGTGCCGGTGGTGAAGGCGGTGCGCAGGATCGTGTCGCAGTCCTCTATGGAGATGGCGAGGGGCTTCTCCACGAAGACCGGCCGGCCCGCACGCAGCGCCTGGCACGCCAGGTCGGCGTGGGTGTGGTCGGGCGTCAGGAGCAGGAGCGCGTCGAGGCCGGGGTGGTGCAGCAGGGCCCGGTGGTCGGCGAACGTCTCGGCGCCGGGCAGGCGTCGGGCGGCATACGCCAACGCGTCCGGGTCGGTGTCGGCCACTGCGGCCACCCGGGCGCCGTACCCCGGCCGGTGGGCGGTCAGCGCGAGATCGCCGCGCAGCCCGAAGCCGATGACGCCCAGGCGCAGATCGTCGGTCATGAGGTGCCTCCAGAAGCTGACGGACTCCATGGTCGGCGGGGTGCGGGGACCAAGGAACGACGGGGCGGCGGGGCCGTGGACCACCGGTGTCACGCCTCCCTTCGCCACCCCACGAGAACACCGCCGGACGTGCTGCACGCACCGTAAACCACAGGGGTGGTGAGCGGGTTCCGCGCGCTCCCATTGGTCGCATAAATGCACGGTGTTGATGTTTTATGCGCCGTGCAGCAGGTATGCCAACGGGTATTGCACGAGGTAAGCACCCCATGACGGTCCGGAACGGCGGGATGGGGACCAGGGCGACCGACGGCGCACGACCTGAGTGCGCCGCCGGGAGGCAAGCAGCACGGCGCGGGGGGCTCAGCGGAGGAGGCTCGTCTTGCAGCGCTACTTCACCGACCAGCGGCACGAAGCACTGCGGCACCGGGTGCGGGCATTCGCCGAGAGCGAGGTCCGGCCCCGGATAGCCGAGATGGAGGCGGCCCGTACCGTCTGCCACGACCTGTCGCGCCGGATCGCCCGCCAGGGGTGGATCGGCGCGACCGTGCACCGCGCCTACGGCGGGATGGGCGCCGGACACCTGGCCAAGACCCTCATCATCGAGGAACTGTCCCGGGTCAGCGCCGCCATGGGCGCCATGGTGCAGGCGTCCCAGCTCGGCGCCGCGAAGATCATCCACTTCGGCAGCGAGGAGCAGAAGAGGACCTGGCTGCCGGCCGTCGCCACCGGCGCGTGCCTGCCCACCATCGCCGTCACCGAGCCGCAGTCCGGCGGGCATGTGCTCGGGATGACGAGCCGGGCGGTCCGCGACGGGGACGACTATGTGCTCGACGGCCGCAAGATCTACGTCGGCAACAGCCACGTCGGCGACCTGCACGGCGTCGTCGTCCGCACCGGTGAGGGCACCAGGGGCCTGTCGGCGTTCCTGGTGGAGGCGGACCGGCCGGGCGTACGGGTCGGCCCCCAGCAGCAGGCCATGGGGCTGCACGGCTTCAGCTTCGGCGAGCTGTTCTTCGACAACTGCCGCGTACCGGCGGCGAACCTGCTCGGCCAGGAGGGTGACGGGCTGGCCGTCGCGTACTCCTCCAGCGTGCTGTACGGACGGCCGAACCTGACCGCGGTGTCGCTCGGCATCCACCAGGCCGTACTGGACGAGACCGCGCGGTTCTGCGCGGAGCGGGAACGCTACGGCAAGCCGCTGGCGAACCTCGGCAACATCAAGATCAAGCTCGGCCGGATCCAGTCCCGGCTGCTGGTCGCCCGGCTGGCCGCTTACCACGCCGTCCACCTGCTCGACCAGGGCCTGCCCTGCGACGCGGAGCTGATGAACGCCAAGCTGGTCAACGTCGAGACCGCGCTGGAGTCGGCGCGCGACGCGATGGAGATCCACGCCGCCTGCGGGCTGTTCACGGACCGGCCCGTGGAGCGCTATCTGCGCGACGCCCACCACATCTTCGCCCCGGCCGGCACCTCTGACGTCCAGCTGCTGCGCCTGGGCGAGCTGGCCCTCGGCACGGCCAAGGGCGAGTGGTCCAGCCGACTGGCGCGGCTGGTCCGCCGGGAACCGCCGGACCCTGCGGAGGACGGCCGGACCGACGGGCCCGCGGCCGACGGGCGCCGCGCCGCTCTGCTGCGGGAGCGGACGGAGTTGCAGCCGACCGGTTAGGCCCGGGGCGGACGCGGCGGCGCGGGCCGGCCGCGGCGGCGCGGGCCGGCCGCGGCGGCGCGGGCCGGGCGCGGCGGCGCGGGCCTTCTTCCCGGGGTCCGCGCCGCCCGCTCCGCGCCCCGCTCGGCAGCCCGCCCGCCGTCAGCTCTCCTCGGTGCGCTGCCGCTCCATCTCGTGGATCTGCTCGACCAGTTCGGCCGCCATCGACTTGATGGTCTCCAGGCCCTCGCGTCCCCACGGGCGGCGTTCGAGGTCGACCACGCAGACCGTGCCGAGCCCCATCCCCGTACGGTCGATCAGCGGTGCGCCCAGGTACGAGCGGATGCCGATCTCGTCCACGACCGGGTTGCCCGCGAAGCGCGGGTAGTCGCACACGTCCTCCAGGACGAGCGCCTTGCGGCGGACGATGACGTGCGGGCAGTAGCCGTGGTCGCGGGCCATCACCCGGCCGGGCTGGGCGCTCGGCGGCGCGGGGCCCAGTTCGACGGGCGCCTGGTCGGCGTCGGGCGTGTAGAGGCCGGCGAAGTACTGCCGGTGCTCGTCGATGAAGTTGACCATGGCGTACGGCGCCCGGGTGGTCCGGGCCAGCTTGCGCGCGAACGCGTCGAAGGCGGGCA
The DNA here is from genome assembly GCF_040679095.1 of Streptomyces sp. NPDC052496. Classification (NCBI taxonomy): domain Bacteria; kingdom Bacillati; phylum Actinomycetota; class Actinomycetes; order Kitasatosporales; family Streptomycetaceae; genus Streptomyces; species Streptomyces sp. NPDC052496. The sequence goes on along the minus strand of NZ_JBFAUH010000012.1, from coordinate 151,114 downwards.
GCGGCGCGTCACCGATGCCCAGGGCGCGCAGCCGCGCCACACGGGCCGGCGCCTCGTGGTCCTCCGGGGTGAGCAGCAGATGACGCGTGGGGTCGTAGGAGGCGTACGACGCGCGCGGGGCGGGACGGGTCACGGGAACTCCGGAGGGGCGGCGGGGGCTGGGGTCAGCAGGTGCTGGACGAGGGAGACCAGGACCTGGGTGGAGGAGCTGTACTGGCGTGCGTCGCACAGGACGACCGGGGTGCGGGAGGAGAGGTCCATGGCGGTACGCACCTCGTCCGGGCCGTAGTGGTACGCGCCGTCGAACACGTTGACCGCGACGACGAACCCGATGCCGCGCCGCTCGAAGAAGTCGACGGCGGCGAAGCACTGGTCCAGGCGGCGGGTGTCGGCGAGGACGACGGCACCGAGCGCCCCGTTGGACAGCTCGTCCCACATGAACCAGAAGCGTTCCTGCCCCGGTGTGCCGAAGAGGTAGAGCACGTGCTCGCGGCCGAGGGTGATCCGGCCGAAGTCCATGGCGACGGTGGTGGTGTTCTTGTCCTCGACCCCGGCCAGGTCGTCGGTGCCCACGCTGACCTGGGTGAGCAGTTCCTCCGTACTGAGCGGCTCGATCTCGCTGACGGCGCCGACGAAGGTGGTCTTGCCGACGCCGAAGCCGCCGGCCACCAGGATCTTCAGCGCCAGCGGGAACGGGTCGGCGGCGGGCCGCGCGGGGGACGAGCCCGCCGTGGTCGGGAGCCGGGCATCGGCGGACAGGGCGTCAGAGCCGTTTGCGAAGTCCATGCAGCACCGCCTCCAGCAGGGCTCGGTCGGTACGGTTCGGGGGGCCGGCCCCGCAGGCGGACACCGGCACCGGCGCGCGGGCGGCGAGCGCCCCGCAGTCCACCAGGTCGGCCAGCAGGACCTTGGTGACCACGGCGGGCAGACGTATGTGCGCGGCGATCTCGGCGACGGACACCGGTCCGCCGCACAGCCCCAGCACCTGCGCGTAATCGGGGCCCTGGCAGGTGACGGGCCGCTTCCCGGTGGCTATCACCATGGTCAGCAGGTCGAAGTGGGCGGTCGGGCGGGTCCGGCCGTTGCTGACCGTGTACGGGCGGACCAGGCGGCCGGCTTCGTCGTCCAGCCACGGGATCTCCCGGCCCGGTCTGCGGCGGCGCCGTAGGCCCATGGTCAGCGACCACCGGCCGGGGCCTGCTGTCGTACCGGCGTCGCCAGGTAGGGCCGGACGCTCTTGACCAGCATCCCCATCTCGTAGCCGAGGACCGCCACATCGGCCTCCCGGCCGGCCAGCACGGCCAGGCACGCGCCCGAGCCGGCCTTGGAGACGAACAGGAACGTGGTCTCCAGCTCGACGACGACCTGGAGCACGTCGTCGCCGTTGCCGAAGCGCACCCCGGCGCTGCGCGCGAGGGAGTACAGGCCGGAGGAGAGCGCGGCCAGGTGGTCGGCGCTGTCCGGGTCGAACCCGTGGGCCGCCTTCACCAGGCCGTCGGAGGACAGCAGAAGCGCGCTGGTCGCGTGCGGTACGCGGTTCACGAGTCCGGTCAGCAGCCAGGAGAGGTCGGTGTGCCGGCCTCCCTGCAGGTGCGCATGTGCCTGCGCGTGCACGTCACTCACCATGGTCGCGGTCGTCTCCTCGGCGGGGGTCGGGCCTGTCGTGGCCGGCGTCGGCGCCGGCCCGGTATCGGTCGTAACCGTCGTGGTCGGCGGGGCTGCCGTAGCTTTCGTCGGCGAGGCTGATGCCGCGCCGGAACGCGGCCATCAGGCCGGGGTCGTGGTCGAGTTCGGGCCCGCCGGCGCGGCGCCCGGCGTTCGGCAGGATCGGCTCGCCGCGCAGTTGCGGCACCAGGTGCTCCTGCTTGCGGCGGCGCGGCAGGCTCGGCCGGGCGCCGTCGTCCAGCGCGGTGGGCGGGGCGGGCGGCAGGTGGACGGGGCCCGGGGCGGCGGCGCCGGGCGTGGCGGGGTGCGGGTCCGGGTGCCGCACGGCGCCGCCGGGCGCGTCCGGGGCCCGGTGGGTGCCGGTCGGTGGCGGGCCGTCGTCCGGTGCGGCGGGCGTGCGCACCGCGCGCGTGCCGGCGTGCGGCGTCTCGGCCGCGCTCGGCCACACTCCGTCGCCGTACGCGATGTCCGGGTACGCCCCGGTGGCGGCACCGGCGACCGGCGCTCCGTGCGCGGCGTGCACGAGCCTGCGGCGCGGGCCGCGGGGCGGGTCCGTCTCCGCGTCGTTCCCGCCGTACGCGTTCCGGTAGGCGGAGACGGCCTCGGCGCCGGGGAGGGCACCCGGCTCGGACACCGTCAGGGTGATCTCCTGGGTGTCCACGTACCGCTCGCCCTGCCGCGGCTGCTCGGACTCCGGTCCCAGCAGGCCCTTCGGTACGACGAGGACGGCCTGCACGCCGCCGTAGATGTTGCTCTGGAGGCGGACCGCGATGCCGTGCCGCCGGGCGAGCGAGGAGACCACGAAGAGCCCGATGCGCCCGTCGCTCAGCAGCTCGGCCACGTCGACGTGGTCGGGGTCGGCGAGCAGCCCGTTCATCCGGGTCTGCTCGTCCACGGACATGCCCAGGCCCCGGTCCTCGACCTCGACGGCGAGGCCGGCCGTGACGAGCTGCGCGCGCAGCAGGACGTGGGTGTGCGGGGCGGAGTAGACGGTGGCGTTCTCGACGAGTTCGGCGAGCAGGTGGATGACGTCGGCGACGGCGTGGCCGCGCAGCGAGCCCTCGATGGGCGGTACCAGCTTGATCCGCGGGTACTGCTCGACCTCGGCGATCGAGGAGCGCAGCACCTCGGTCAGGGTGACCGGGCGGCTCCACTGGCGGCGGGAGATGGCGCCGCCGAGGACGGCGAGATTCTCGGCGTGCCGGCGGATGCGGGTGGCCAGGTGGTCGACGTGGAAGATCCCCTTGAGCAGGTCGGGGTCCTCGATCTGGTTCTCCAGCTCGTCCAGCAGCTCGATCTCGCGGTGCACCAGGGACTGCAGGCGCCGGGCGAGGTTGACGAAGACCTCGACCTTCTGCTCGTTGCCGCTGGCGTTGCCCCGGGCGATGACCACCGCTTCCATGACGGCCGTCCCGGCCGCCCGGCCCGCCGCGGCCACCTCGTGGGCGAGCAGGTCGAGGGGGTCGCCGGTGGGCGGCGCGACCGGTTCGCTCTCCCGCGGCGGGCACCATTCGCCCTGGCGGACCCGGTCCAGCAGGTCGTCGAGGTCGTGCCGGCCGCGGGCGCAGATCTCGCGCAGCCGGGCGTGGCGGGCCACGGCGGCGCGCGCCTCGTTGGTGGCCGCCGCGCCGGCGGCCGTCACGACGGCGCAGACCAGACCGCAGGCGCCGAGCAGTACGGCCCACTCGCGGCCGGTCAGGCCGGTGCCGCCGACCCGGACGACGAAGGCGGTGGCGGCCGAGCAGACCGCGGCGACGAGGAGGCAGGGCACGGCGGCCAGGCGTACCAGGCGGGTCCGTATGGCCGAGTCGGCGGCCGTCTCGGGGAACGCGGCCCGGCCGTGCCGCCCGCCCTCCCGCTCCCGGCGCCGGGCGGCCGCCGGCGCGGGATCCGCCCCCTGGGGTCCATGGGGGCCCAGGGAATGCTGAGTCTCCTGGGTGACAGGAGTCCCCTGGGGGAATGCAGCAGGCATCGGCGCCCTCCGGATCGGCCGTCGGCAGTCGCGGAGCACGCACGCTAGTTGTTGCGGGGGTGGGGTACGGACATACTTCGGCGTTTCGCCACCCCGCGCCACCTCCCCCCGAGGGGGAGGCTCGTACGCGAGTACGCTTCTTTCCGAACTCCCGTTCAGCCGCACGCAGTTGGCAAGCCCTGCGGCGCCGACCGGGCGGACGGCGGAGCACGGCCGTCACCGCCGGCCGACGGTGTCGCGCCCGGACGGAGACTGCCCACCTTCAAGGGCGGGGATGTCATCCGCTCACGCCATCTCGACGGCGTCCCCCGACCGCTCCCCCGTGGGCCACGCCGGCCACCCGTGGACCGGCGGCAGTGCCACCGCTCGCCACCACGGGTCCACGATCTGCTCGTCGGCCGGTTCGAAGGGCTTGCCGGGCAGCGGGGCGGCCACCTTCGCGCCGGCCGCGCGGGCGGCCGCGACCGTGCGTTCCACCGGTTCGGACCAGGGGTGCGGGGCGAGGTTGAACGTTCCCCAGTGGATGGGGAGCAGGGTGCCGGCCGGGGTGCCCTGGGAGAGGTCGGTGTGGGCGCGCAGGCCCTCTTCCGGTGTCATGTGGACGTCCGGCCAGAACTCGCTGTACGCGCCTATCTGGATCATCGTCGCGTCGAACGGGCCGTGCTCGGCGCCGATGGCCGCGAAGCCGGGGAAGTAACCGGTGTCACCGCTGTGGAAGATCCGGTGCGCCGGGCCGGCCACCACCCAGGACGCCCACAGGGTGTGCTGCGGGCCGCGCAGTCCGCGTCCGCAGAAGTGCTGGGCGGGGGTGGCGGTGAGGGTGAGGTCCTCGACCGTCGCCGACTCGTTCCAGTCCAGTTCGGTGATGCGCTCCTCGGGCACGCCCCACAGTTCGAGGTCGGCGCCGATGCCGAGGGGGACGACGAAGCGGGTGCCCGTACGGATCAGGGCCTTGACCGTCGGCATGTCCAGGTGGTCGTAATGGTCGTGCGAGATGACCACGGCGTCGACCGGGTCCAGCTCCTTGAGGGGGAGCGGTACGGGGTGCAGGCGCCGGGGGCCCGCCCAGGTGAACGGTGAGCAGCGCTCGCCCCAGACCGGGTCGAACAGCACCCGGCGGCCGTCGATCTCGGCGAGCACGGTCGCATGCCCCAGCCAGGTCAGTCGCAGTCCGGAGGCGGGCGGCTCGCCCCAGTCCGCCGCGGTCGGGCGGTGCACGGGGATGCGGCCCACCGGCGCCCGGCGCAGCCGGCTCTCGCGGTTCAGCTGGCTGCGGGCCATGGACAGCGCGCCGCCCTGCGTCATCTGCCGGGTCGGTACGGGGTTGCGGAACTGGCCGTCGACGAACTGCGGGGACCTCTGTATGCGCGCCAGCCGCTCCCCCGTGGGCCAGGCGCCGAAGACGGCGGGGCGGCGCAGCGCGAACCGCTCCGCGGAGCGCGGGGTGGACGAGGACTCACTGCGGGGTCGGGAGCCGGGCACGGCACCTCCATGGATCGGGGCGGTAGCACTGTCGACGAGTCGCCGTGCAGTGAACGGACCGCCGCGCTGACGGGTTCCGGCACGCCGGCGTCCGGGCCGGTGGCGCCCGCCGCGGTCACCATGGCCCGGACACGGCACGTGTTCCCTGCGCGGAACGGACCACTCGGCCGCTCCGGGCATTCCGTGGCGGGCCGCGCGGCTCTACCGTCGTGCCATGAGCCAGACGCTGCCGCCCGGGCAGCCAGAGGACGCCCCGGATGGCGGGGCTCCCGGCGGGCTTCCCGAGGAAGGGGCCGCCCCGTCCGCCCTGCCTTCGCCCGACCTGCCTCCGGCCGGCCTCCCCGCACCTGATCTGCCTCCACCTGACCTCTCCCCGTCCGCCCTGCCCCCGCCCGTGGTCCGTGCCGCCCCGCACCTCTCCCGGCCGGGGGTGCGCCTGGTGGCCGTGCCCCTGGCGGTCACGCTCGGGCTGCTGGTGGCCGCCGCGCTCGGCACCGGCTTCATCGGGCGGTTCCGTGCCGCCGAGTCGCCGCAGGCGCGCGCCTTCACCTCGCTGCTGGAGTTCGACCTGTGGAGCGCCCTGGTCGGTGCCTCGCTCGCGCTGTACGCGGCGGTGGCGTACGCGATGTCGTACGCGGTGCGCCGGCGCTGGCGGCACCCGGTCGACCGGCCCACGCCCCGGGCCGTGGCGGCGCTGGGGGCGGGGGCCGTCGTGCTGATGGGCGCCGTCTTCGGCATACTGCGCTTCTTCACGCCGCCCGGGTACGTGCCGGTGCCGCTCGACGGGCTGGCGTGGCGCATCCCGCTGCTGCTCGTCCTGGGAATGCTGGCGGCGGCGCCGGGCGCGGTGGGCCTGTGGGACGTACAGGTACGGCTGCTGCGGCTGAGCCGCCGGCTGCCCACCGAACCGGACGTGCTCGCGCCGGTGGGGGCCCTGCGGGAGCTGGACCGGGGGTGGCGGGACGCGGTGCGCTTCCTGACCGGCGGCAGCCTGATCATCTCCACCGCGGTCGTCGACGCGGGGGCGCTGCGCAACGCGCTGCTGGCGTACGGCGTGCCGGAGAAGACCTTTCCGGCGTCCTCCGTGCTGCTGTACGGCGCGTTCTTCAGCGTGATGTTCGCGCTGGTCTTCCTGCCGGTCGTGGTGTTGTGGCGGTCGGTCGCCGGCCGGCTGGTGGAGGTGACGGTCCGGATCCCGGAGGCCGACGAGCTGACCGAGGAGTGGATCGAGCGCCGGGCCCGGCTGGTGGCCTTCCTGCGCCTGGACGTCTCGCTGCCGAAGGTGCTGGCCCCGGCGTTCGGCATCCTGGCTCCGCTGGCCACCGGCGCGGTCAGCCTGTTCCTGCCGGGGGGCCGGTGACGGGCGCTGTACGAGAGGCCGGTGACGTGACCTGATCGGCGGACCGGTGACGTGCCGTCAGGCCGCCCGGCGCAGCGGTACGACGGCCGTCAGCGGGGTGCCGAGTCCGGGCCGGAGCGGCAGCAGTACGGTGCGCAGGACCGTGCGCGGGGCCATCAGGCGGGACGGCGGCGCGGTCAGGCAGGAGACGTCCCGGAAGGCGGCGCCGAGGGCGGGGTCGGTGACCGAGCGGAGGATGAGCCGCTGCACGTACCAGGACATCAGCCGCTCGCCGAGGCCCGCGCGGGCGCCGGGGCCGCTCGCGTACGGGCGGTCGGCGCCGACCGCGGTGATCCAGGCGGTCTCGGTGGCGCGGGCCACCGCGCGCTGTGCCTCCTTCGCGAGGCCCGGGCGCAGGCCGCCGCCGAACTCCAAGGTGCGGCGCAGCGCCAGGGCACCGAGCGCGGCGACCGACATGCCCTGCCCGTAGATCGGGTTGAAGGTGCAATTGGCGTCGCCGAGGACGACGAAGCCCTCGGGGACCGCGCCGGGCCGTTCGTAGTGCCGGCGGCGGTTGGCGGTGTCGCGGAACCCGTAGACGGGTGAGACCGGTTCGACGTGCGGCAGCAGGCCGTGGATGTACGGGTCGCCGACCGTGGCGGTGAAGTCGGCGAAGCCCTGCCCGTTGGTGGGCGGGTGGTGGCCGCGTACGCCCGCGACGGTCAGCAGCCAGGTGCCGCCCTCGACCGGTACGTACACGGCGCCGCGCGGACACCCGGCCCGGCCGGGGATGTTGATCCCCGCCTCCGGGGCGCCGGCCGGGCCGGTGGGGCGGAACATCCGGGTCGCGTAGGCGATGCCGGCGTCGACGGTCTCCTGGCGGGGAGCGGGGCGGCCCAGTGCGGCGAACCACTGCGGGGTCCTGGAGGCGCGCCCGGAGGCGTCGAGGACCAGTGCGGCGGGCAGGACCCGCTCGTGCGGGCCGCTGCCGTCGGTCCGGTCGCCGCCCGGCCGGGCCCGTACCCGTACGCCCGTGACCCGCCCCGCGTCGCCGGTCAGGCCGACCGCCTCGGTCGCCTCCAGCACCTTCAGGCGGGTCGGCGATCCGGTGGCCGCCCGCAGCACGCGGTCCCGTACGACGCCGTCGATCACCGGGCGGGTGACCGACAGGAACCCGTGGCGGCCTTCGTCGAAGCGGTGCTGCCAGCCCACCGCGGTGAAGGTGACCAGATCGCGCGGCGGGTAGAGGGTGCGCGCCCCGGCGTCGGTGAAGGCCTGGCCCGTGCCGGGCAGCAGTTCCTCCAGGGCCCGCAGGCCGCCGCTGAGAAAGACGTGCAGGTGGCGGGCCTGAGGTACGCCTTTACGGAAGGTGTGGCCGGCCGGGTAGCGGTCGCGTTCGACGACGGTGACAGCGGCCACGTGCCCGAGCAGGGCGGTGGCCGCGAGGAGACCCGCGAGTCCGCCGCCGATGACGACCGCGTGCCGTTCCCCCGCCGCTCCGGCTGTCTCCCCGGCCGCTCCGGCAGTTGCGCCCACCGTTGCCCCCGTCCCGCCCTTCGGGCACCCCGTCCGGGCCGGCGGCCGCGGCGGCCGCCGGCCCCTCATGGATTCTCACCCTCGGCCCGGCGGGCGGCGCTGTCAACCGCCGCCCCGGCCCGCACACTTGGACGCGGCGTCCGCACCGCACCGGTGTGTGCGGACCGTCACTGCTTGCGCCCCACTCCCCCGTAGAAGATGATGTCGTTCAGCTCCGCCGGGCCCGGGGGCGGTCCGTCCGGGCGCCACAGCGGCACCCGCACCACGCCCGGCTCCAGCAGGGTGAACGGCCCGAAGAGCGGCTCGATCTCGCTCCTGGTGCGCAGGTTCAGGGTGGCGGTCGCGTTCTTGTAGACGTCCAGGACACCGTCCCGCGCCTGCTCGTCGGTGCGGCCCTGTTCGTACGCCTCGTACGGCTCGCCCGTGGCGTGGGACAGCACGAGGACGCTGCCGGCGGGCAGTTCGCGCGCCAGCGTGGCGACGATGCCCGCCGGGTCCTCGTCGTCGCGGACGAAGTGCAGGACGGCCACCAGCAGCAGGGCCACCGGCCGGCCGAAGTCGATCAGCTCGCGCACGGTCGGGTGGTCGAGGACCGTCCGCGGGTCGCGCACGTCGGCCAGCACGAAGCCGGTGTCCTCGGTGGTGGTCAGCCGCGCCCCCGCGTGCGTGGCGACGATGGGGTCGTTGTCCACGTAGACGACCCGGACGCCGGGTGCGGTCTCCCGGGCCACCTCGTGGGTGTTGGGCGAGGTCGGGATGCCCGTGCCGATGTCGATGATCTGCCGGATGCCGCCCGCGACCACCTCGCGCACCGCGCGGTGCAGGAACGCCCGGTTGGCGCGGGCGCTCAGCCGCACCTGCGGGTGCGCCTCGATGACGCGCTGCGCGGCTTCCCGGTCGACCTCGTAATTGTCCCGGCCGTCCAGGTAATAGTCGTACATCCGGGCGGGGTGCGGCCGGCTGGTGTCGATCTCGTCGGCCGTGAAGGCGGCCGCGTCCTGCAGCCCCCGTGAGCCGTCCTCGTCCCACGAGCCGACCACGGCCCGGGAGAATTCCGCTTCCTTCACGCCGTCCTCCGGTCGGTTCCGCAGCCGCAGCCGCACGGCGCGGCGGTGAGCAGGAAGTCGGCAGCGCCGGCCTTCGCGCCCTCGATGAAGCTCTTGATCTCACGGTGGGTGTAGATCAGGGCCGGGCCGCCCGGGTCGGTGGACTGGCGCAGCGCCACCCGTCCGTCCCCCAGCCGCAGCGCCTCGACGCACTCGCCGCCGTTGCCGCCGCTCCACGGCTTGTGCCAGCCGTCGCTGCCCAGCTCGGTGGCGGGCATGCCGTTGTAGATGCGTATGCGATCCATGGTTCAGATCTCCTTGCGAAAGCCGCCCAGAAGGGCCTCGGTGGTCTGTGCCGGCGCGGCTTGCGCGCACATCCGGTCCAGTGCCTCCAGGTACTGCGAGACGTCGTCGCGCTGGTCGAAATACACCGCGCCCACCAGGTTCTCCGCGTACGCGATGTCGGGCAGTTCCGGGATCGGGAAGCGGAAGATGTGGAACGGCCCGTACATCGAGGGGTGCGGTCCGGCGGCGAACGGGATGATCTGCAGCCGGACGTTGGGCAGGGTGGTGGCCTCGGCGAGGCGCGCGATCTGTTCGCGCATCACGCGCGGGCCGCCGATCGGGCGCCGGAAGACCGTCTCGTCCATGACCACCCAGAGCATGGGCGCGTCGGGCCGGGTGAGCAGCGACTGCCGCTCCAGGCGCAGCGCGACCGCGCGGTCGATCTCCTCCCGTGCCGCGTGTGGCATACCGGCGCGCAGCACGGCGTGGGCGTACTCCTCGGTCTGCAGCAGCCCCGGTACGTAGTGCGGCTGGTAGCCCCGGATGAGGTTGGCCTCGCTCTCCAGGCTCACGTAGGCGCTGAACCACTCGGGCAGCACGTCGCGGTAGTTGTGCCACCAGCCGGGCCGGTTGGCCTCGCGGGCCAGTTTGAGGAAGCCGTCGATCTCTTCCTTGCCGGTGACGCCGTAGGTCGCCAGCAGCTTCTCCACGTACGGGATCTTGAGGCCGACCTCGGCCTTCTCCATCCGCCGTACGGTGGCGTGCGTGACATCGAGAGCGGCGGCCGCCTGCTCGTAGGACAGCCCCGCCTTCTCGCGCAGGTCCTGCAGCCTCTTGCCGAGCACCACCCGCAGGACGGTCGGAGCGCCACCCGACCGTGCTTCCGCCACTTCTGCTCCCCTCCTGCCGACATGAGTGATCAGCAGTGTGTCATGCCGTCAGCAGGCCGAACAGACTGTGCTTGCGATTCTGCAAATTACACATTGATCCTTGCCATCGGTGACCAACATCGCACATAGTTGCGGAGTGGCTTCCTCCAACAACGCTCCTTCGTTAGGGCGCTGTGGCGGCTTCGTCGCCGAGCGTCTCCGGGACGCGTTCCACTTGCCGGCCCGCCGCACCTCCGTACCGGAGGCGCGCAGACGCGTGATCGCCGTGCTGCACGAGTGGGGCGCGGCAGAACAGGTCTGTGACGACGCCGAGTTGGTGGTGTCGGAGCTGTTCACCAACGCCGTACGGCACACCGACAGCGAGAAGGTCGGCTGCGAACTGACGGTCGTCGGCGCATTCCTGCGCCTGGAGATCACCGATCAGGGGCGGGGCGACTCGACGCCGCACGTCCAGCCCGGCAGCGTGGACAAGGAATGCGGCCGGGGGCTGTTCCTGGTGGGCGCCCTCTCGGAGAGCTGGGGCGTACGTCCCGACCCCACCGGCCGCGGCCGCACCGTCTGGGCCGACCTGTCCTACGGGCCCCCCGTCACCCACTGAAACCGCCGCCCGCGCCTCGACGGCGGGCGGCGGTGTGGCATCGCTGCCGCTACAGCGGGAGCAGGTCCGGCCGCTTCGGCTCCACATGGTCACCGGAGGACTCGCCACGCAGCCGGCGGCCGATCCACGGCACCAGATGCTCCCGCGCCCAGTGGATGTTGTCCCGGCGCGCCTCGGCCGGGGTGCGCTCCGCCTCCGGCGGCCAGGCCTGGTCCGGGTCGGCCGGCACGTCGAGGCCCAGCACCTGCGCGGCGCGCAGCGCGACCCGGGTGTGCCCGTCGGCCGACAGGTGCAGCCGGTCGTCGCTCCAGGCCCGCCGGTCCTGCACGGACTTCAGCGACCACAGGTCCAGGACCGGGCAGCCGTGCCGGTCGGCGATGGCCCGTACGTGGGCGGTGTACGTCGCGATCTTGCCGCGCAGGTGCCGCAGCACCGGCATGCCGCGGGTGTCGAACCCCGTGCACAGCAGCACGGTGCCGACGTCCTCCCGCAGGTCCGCGACGGCCGCCTCGTACCGCTCGGCCACCGCGTCCGGGTCCGAACCCGGCCGCAGGATGTCGTTGCCGCCGGCGCAGAACGTCACCAGGTCGGGGGCCAGCTCCTTGGCCCGCGGCACCTGCTCCTCCACGATCTGGTCCAGCAGGCGCCCGCGGACCGCGAGGTTGGCGTAGCGGAACTCGCCCTCCGCGCGCCGGTCCGACAGCAGGACCGCGAGCCGGTCCGCCCAGCCGATGTACGCCCCGTCACGGCCGGGATCCCCGACTCCCTCGGTGAAGCTGTCCCCGACGGCTGCGTACGACCCGATGGCGCCGAACGCGCCACTGCTCATCTTCTTCGAATCGTCTGCCACGTCAGGACATACTTCACCCCAGGAAGTGACTTACGCCACCGTAACCAGGGCTTGACGTGGGGTGATTAATGCCACCTGGTCAAATTCTGATCAAGTCGGAATAAGAAATGACGGCGATAAACAGCTTTTTTCGGTCGTTTGACCGGGTGTGGGGGTGGCCGAACGGCGGGGCCGGAGAGTGGGCACCGGGCGGGCGGCCCCCGGGCGTCGGTGAGGGACGGACCGGGCGGGCGTCAGCATGCCACGGCAGGCCCAGGACCGCCCCGCCGCGGCACCGCCGCGCGCCCTGAAACCGGCTGCGACCGGCCGGATTACGGGGTGCGGGCATGTCGTATCGTCGGAGTGGCCCGCCTCGTCGACGAGCAGCGTCGGCGACCGATTCGAGGAGCGCCCGTGACGCAGCAGATCCCGGAGGTCCCGTCGACCGACTCCGAGCTGGCGGAGGTGCGCAACTTCCGTGACGTGGGCGGGCTGCCGACCGTGGACGGGCGCCGGGTGCGCAAGGGCCGGCTGTTCCGCAGCGGCCACCTGGCGGCGGCGACCGAGGCGGACGCCGCCTTCCTCGCCGGGCTCGGGCTGCACACGATCTTCGACTTCCGCAACGCCGCGGACATCAAGCTGGAGGGCCCCGACGTCGCGCTGCCCGGCGTACGGAACGTGAACATCCCGCTGACCGATCCGGCCGACGGCGCCGAGTTCTGGGCGATGGTGCGCGACGGCGAGCTGGGCCACCTGCGTGCGGCGCTGGGCGACGGCCAGGCGGCGGGCCGGATGGCACAGACGTACCGCCACATCATCACCACCCGCACCGCCGACCACAGCCGCGTTCTGCACGCGCTCGCCGAGGACAGCGTCCCCGCGCTCATGCACTGCGCGGCCGGCAAGGACCGGGCGGGCCTGTCCGTCGCCGTCACGCTGCTCGCGGTCGGCGTCGAGCCGGAGGCCATCGAGGCCGACTACCTGGAGTCCAACGCCGCGCACCGCCGGTACAAGGTGCGCCGCTCCGACACGTCGGCGGCCGGCATGTCCCCCGAGGTCATGGAGCTGCTCGCACCGCTCTTCGACGCGCGCGCCGAGTACCTGGCGGCGGCCCTCGACGCCATCGAGGCGACCTGGGGCTCGACGGAGACGTACCTCCGCGAGGGCCTGAAGCTCTCCCCCGAGACCCGCGAGCGGCTGCGCTTCCAGCTCCTGGAGGACTGAGAGCCTGTGGCATGACCCCGGCCGGCCGCTCGGCCCGGCCGGCCGGGCCCGCCCGCCGCCCGGCACAATGGCCGCGTGATCGACCACACGACTCCCTGCCTGCCGTTCCTCCAGCCCGGCGAAGTCCTGCTGCACAGCGAGCAGTACGAGGTGTACCCGTCCCTGCCGCTCGTCCCGGCCCACCTCCGGGTGCCGCGCAAGCAGTCGCTGCTGGAGAAGCGGCTCCGGGGTGCGCTGGGCAGCGTCCTGGACAAGGCGGCGCGGCCCCTCGGCATCGCCACGGACAACCGGTTCACCAGCCACCGGCTGACCCGCGCCGCCGGCACCGTCGCGCACGGGCTGAGCGAGGCGCAGGACACCTTCGAGGACGCCGTGGACCGGGCCGCCGAGCACATGATGTACGGCAAGCCCATGGAGGGCGGCTGGACGAGCCTGGCCGGGCGCTTCCACGTCCAGGTCACCAACGCGGGCGGCTCCCCCGTGCACCAGGCGGTCACCGACCGGCGCCTGTTCGTCCTCACCGACCACGCCACCGGCTGGCGGGCCCGCGACCCGGAGCTGGAACTCGCCGTGGAAGTCCCCCGCCCGGACATCGCCGAGCTGCGCCCCAGGCCCCGTACGACCTTCCCGCGCGGCCGGTTCGACCTGGTCTTCGTCGACGGGTCGTGGATAGCGCTCAGCTGCTCGTTCCGCAAGAGCATGGAGGCGCTGGTGGACGCCTTCTACGGACGGCGCTGACGCGGCGTCATCTGCCGTCGCTCCCCCACGGCTTGTCGCGACGTGCCGCCGCCCGCCGTCACTTGCCCAGTTCCGCCGCCAGTTCGGCACGCCGGGCGAACTTCTCCTCCTTGCACTCCGCCATCTCCCGCAGCGCCGTCCTGCGCTCCCGGGCGGCGAGCCGGTCGAGGTAGAGGTGGCCGCGGAGGTGGTCCGTCTCGTGTTGCAGGCACCGGGCGAAGTAGCCGTGGCCCTCGATCACCAGGGGTGCGCCGTCCTTGTCGCGGCCCCGTACGACGGCGTGGTCGAGGCGGGGCACGACGCGGTAGGGGCCCGGCACGGACAGGCACCCCTCGGACTCCTCGACCAGCCGGCGCCGCTCGGCCGGCACCTCGTCCAGCACCGGGTTCACGATGTGCCCGACGTGCCGCACGCCCCAGTCGTCCGTCATGTCCCACACGAAGACCCGCAGGTCCACGCCGATCTGGTTGGCGGCGAGCCCCGCGCCCTCCGCGACGTGGTTGGTGGCGAACATGTCGTCGATCAGCCGCGCGAGTTCCGGCGTGCCGAACTCGGTGACCTCCCGGCACGGGCGGTGCAGCACCTCCTCCCCGACGACGGTGATACGGCGTACCGCGCCCCGTTCGACCTCGGGCAGCAGCCGCGGACAGGAGTCCACCGGCTCGCCCTGCACGCGCGCCCGGCGGTCCCGCGAAGTGTCACCGAACCGAACAGCCATGAATGTCCCCACCTTTCGCACAGCAGCCGCCGGCCGGGGCCGGACCCCCGGCCGGCGGCAGGCCGGCTTGACCGAATGCTTTGCAAAGTAGCACCCTTTGCAAAGTGAGCGAGAAAAACCGCAGACCAGCCCCGGCCCAACCACCGCCGCCCGCCGCCCGGCAGCCGCTCCCGGACCATCCCGTACGCCTCGCGCTGCTGGACCTGCTCGCCGAGGTCGGCACCGTCACGTCCACGCAGGCCGCCGCCCGCCTCGGCCACAGCTCCGGCCTCTGCTCGTTCCACCTGCGCCAGCTCGCCCGGCACGGCCTGATCGAAGAGGCGCCGCACACCGGCGGGCGGGTGCGGCCGTGGCGGCTCCGCTGGAACGGCCCGGTCTCCCCCACGCCTCCGACCGGCGAAAGAGCGGCGCCGGAACGGTTCGACGTGCTCTCGCGCGGCCTGGAGGACGAGAGCTACCGGCGCTGGCTGGCGCACCGGGACCAGGCACCGGCCGAGTGGCGGCACGACGAGTCGTTCAGCGCCGTGGTGCATCTGACGCCGGCGGAGCTCGCCGAACTCGCCGACTCCGTCCGCGCTCTGCTGGCGCCTTACCGCGACCGCGACCAGCAGCCTGCCGCCCGCCCGGCGGGCACGGTGCCGGTGGCCGCGATCGCCAGGCTGTTCCCCCTGCTGAACGAGGCGTCCACGTGAGAACGGCCACCGGCCCGGTGGGTCAGTCGTCGATCGCCTGGTAGAGCGTGGTCCAGAAGTCGTGGATGAGCCGCGCCGAGTCCCCCGTACTCATGCCGACCTGGGTGAGCAGGATGCCGGTGAGCTGTTCCGCCGGGTCGGCGTAGGTGGAGGTGCCGGTGCCGCCGTCCCAGCCGAACTGGCCCACGGACGCGTAGTCACCGCGGTAGGTGCGCACCGCCATCCCGTAGCCCCAGCCGCCGTGCCGTCCGAGTCCGTACGACATCTGGGTGTTGTTGGCCAGGGCCTCCCGGGCGGCCTGCTGTTCGGGGGTGAGGCAGTTGGTGGTCATGAGCTGCACGGCGGGCCGCGAGAGGATCCGTTCGGTCCCGTGCGTCCCGTGGTTCAGCAGCATGCGGAAGTACGCGTGGAAGTCGTCGACGGTCGAGACCAGTCCGCCACCGCCTGCCTGGAACGCCGGGGGCTTGCTGTACTGGCCGCCCACCGCCTCGTCCCACACCAGGAACTTCCCGGTCTGCGGATCGGGCGCGTAGCTGGGCGGCAACCGGTCGATCCGGCCGGCGGGCACGTGGTACCCGGTGTCCTTCATCCCCAGCGGTTCGAGGACCCGTTCGCGCAGGACCGTCTCGAACGGCCGGCCCGTGATCCTGGCGACCAGTACGGCGAGTACGTCGTGGCTGATGTGGTACTGCCAGCGCTCGCCGGGCTGGTACGCCAGCGGGAGCGAGCCGAGGCGGCGCATCCACTCGTCCGGTTCGGGCGCGGGCACCCTCCCCTGGGTGAAGATCTCCTGTTCCTGGATCGCGGCCTGGATCGGCGAACCCGCCGCCGTCACGTCCATCCCGATCCCGAACGTGGAGCTCAGCAGGTCCCGTACGGTGATCGGCCGCCGCGCGGGGACGGTGTCGTCCAGCGGGCCGTCGCTCCGCTTGAGCACCCGGCGGTCGGCGAGTTCGGGCAGCCATGGCTCCACCGGCTCGTCCAGCCGCAGCCTGCACTCGTCGAGCAGGACCATCACCGGTGCCATCGCGACCGGTTTGGTCGTCGACGCCATACGGAAGAGCGTGTCCCGGCGCATCGGCGCGCCGCCCTCGTGACGCATCGTCCCGAGCGCTTCGACGTGCGTCTCGGCGCCGCGGCTCACCAGGGCGACGAGCCCGGGGATTTTCCCGGACTCGACGTGCCGCGCCAGCACGTCGTGCAGCCTGCGCAGCCCTCGTCCGGAGAAGCCGCTGTTGCCGTTCTTCATGACGTATCTCCTAGTACGTGTGTTCAGTACGGGAGGCCTGCCCGGGTGTCCGCCCCGTGGCCTCGGTGAGGTGGAGTGCGGGCCCGGTCATACGTCCCAGGTGACCGGGAGGCTCTTCACGCCGTGGATGTCCGCGCTCTCCGGGCGCAGCGGGACCTCGTCGGCCGGCACGGCCAGGCGCAGCGTGGGGAAGCGTTCGAGGAGCGCGGTGAACGCGACGCTCATCTCGATGCGGGCCAGCTGCTGGCCGAGGCACTGGTGGATGCCGTGGCCGAAGGCCAGGTGGCCGCCTTCCTGGCGCCGGAGGTCGAGCGCGTGGGGGTCGGTGAAGCGCTCGGGGTCGCGGTTGGCGGTGTGGTACGACAGGACCACCGTCGTACCGGCCTCGATGACCTGCCCGCCCAGCTCGACGTCCTCCAGCGCCGTGCGCCAGAACTGCTTGGCGACACTCAGGTACCGCAGCAGCTCCTCCACGGCCCGGCCCACGAGCGCGGGATCGCCGCGCAGCGCGGCCAGTTGGTCCGGGTTCTGCAGCAGCGCGAAGGTGCCCAGTGCCAGCATGTTCGCGGTGGTGTCGAGTCCGGCCGACAGCAGGATCAGGCTGACGCCCTTCAGCTCCTCGTCGGTCAGGTCGCTGTCGGTCAGTTCGCTGAGCACGTCGTCGGTGGGGTTCGCGCGCTTGGCGGCCACCAGCTCCGCGAGGTACTCCTGGGTCGCGGTGTAGGCCGCGATCAGTTCCTCGTCGCCCGTCTCACCGTTCATGAACGATTCGATCTGCTGCTGGAAGGCGCCCCGGTCCTCGTACGGGACGCCCAGCAGTTCGCAGATGACGATGGCGGGGATGGGCTTGGCGAACGCGGTCACCAGGTCCGCCGGCGGTCCGGTCCGCTCCATGGCGTCCAGGCAGTCGGCGGTGATCTGCTCGATGCGCTCGGTGAGCAGGCGCATCCGCCGTACGGTGAACCGGCCCATCAGCGGTTTGCGGTAACGCCGGTGCCGGGGGTCGTCCATGAGGAGGAACTCGCCGGGCGGTGCCGGCGGAAGCTCGTAGTCGATCACGTTCATCAGCTCCTTGCGGGAGCTGAACCGCGGGTCGGCCAGGACCGACCTGACCAGGTCGTGTCCGGTGATCATCCAGCCGGGTTTCCCGCCGGGGTGGGTGTAACGGCTGATCGGGCCGTGCCGGCGGGCGTCCAGCAGCTCGGCCGGCGGGTCGAAAGGACAGCCGGGCCGACGGGTCGCCGGCAGCTGCGGGACGGTGTGCAGGGAATCCCCCATGGCTTTTCCTCATCTCGCGACATTACGCGTTCGGAACACGCTGAAAGCTACGTTGCATTCAGCATTCCGTCAATGAATTGAACGCCATAACTGCAGGTCAAAGCCGGTATTTTGATGCAATGACGCTGTCACCTAATGCAATGCCGCGTTGCAATGAATGGCAACGAAAGCAATACTGACGGCATGCCAGGAGGACGATTGACCCAGCAGGACCGTCAGCGCATCGCGACCGGACTGGCCGACGGGCTCTCCTACGCCGAGATCGCCAGGCGGCTCGACCGGCCGACCTCGACGATCAGCCGGGAGATCGCGCGCAACGGCGGCCCCAGCGGCTACCGGCCGCAGCAGGCCCAGCAGGCGACGGCCCAGCGGGCGCGGCGGGGCACCCCGGCGCCCGCCCGCGCGGACACCGCGCCGAGCAGTCCGGCGGAGGAGCAGATCGTGGAGCTGGCGGTCAGGTCGGGGCTGCCGCGGACGACGGCGCGCGTCCACATCGACCTGCTGCTGTCCGAGGACGGCAGGCGCACCGCGGCCGAGCTGACGCGCAGGCTCGGCGTCAGCCCGGCCTCCGTGTCGGCGGCCGTGAACTTCCTGGTCGAGTACGGCTATGTCCGGCGGGAGCGCGACCCGCAGCGCCGCCGCGACATCTACGTGGTCGACGACCACGCCTGGTACCACTCGATCGTGATCAGCGCGCAGAGCACGCTGGAGTCGGCGCGGGCCGCGACGGCGGCCGCGCGGACGTTCGGGCCCGACAGCCCGGTAGGACAGCGGCTGGCCCGGGGCGGAACGTACCTGGAGCGCGTCATCCAGGACATGCTGGAGTCGGCCGAACGCTGGCGCACGCTCCTGAAGTGAAAGAACTTCCCTGAAGTGCGGGACGCCCCTGAAGTGCGGGACTTCAGCCGCAGTTCATGAGGCGGCTCGCTTGCGGCGGGCGCTTCACGCCCCCGGAGGTCCGGCAGGCGGCTGCTGCGGCGGGTACGGGGCCGGTGCCTGTGGTGCGTACGGGCCCGGTGCCTGCGGCGGCGCGTACGGCCCGAACGCTCCGGGCGGCGGCTGCGGCGCCCCGTACTGCGGCGGCACCCCTTGCTGCGGCGGCCCGCCGAACCCGCCCGGCCCCGCGGCCGGCGGCCCCTGACGCAGGCTCTGCCGCTTGCGCCGGTTGGCGGCGAGCACGGCCCCGAGGACGGCCATGACGACGAACCCGCCTCCGGTCGCGACAGCGATGATCACCAGGCCGTCGGGGCCCTCGGCCTTCGGCGCGGCGGCCCGCTTGGCCGCTTCGGCCTGCGCGGCCGCGTCCGGGTCCTCGGGAACCTTCAGCGGGCCGTTGGCCGGACCGGCCGGAATGTCGGCGGTCAGGGCCCGCAGCGGCCGGATGAAACCGTAGCCGTAGTGCGGGTCGGGCAGCGGGAGACTCTGCTTGCCGGGTGCCATGCCCGCGCTCTTCACCAGGCGGTTCACGATCTGGCCCGCGGTCAGGTCGGGGAACTTGGCGCGCAGCAGCGCGGCGGCGCCGGAGACGTAGGCGGTGGCGTCCGACGTACCGGAGGCCTGGCGGTACGGCTTGGCCGCCCCGGCGGACCTGATGTGCACGCCGGGGGCCGTCAGCAGGGTGCCGGGACCGAAGTTCGAGTCCTCCCAGACCTCGCCGTCCTGCCCGACTGCCCCCACTCCGACGACACCGGCGTGCGCGGCCAGTCGGGTGGGCCGGGTCGCGTCGTTGCCGGTCCCGGCGACGATGATGACGTCCTTCTCGTGGGCGTACGCGATGGCTTCCTCGTCGGAGCTCGACAGGTGGTCCACGCCGAGCGAGATGTTGATGACCTCGGCGCCCCCGTCGACGGCCTGCCGGATCCTGGCCCCGATGGTCGGGCCGTCGTCCTCCGGCTTGGCCAGCGGCAGGATCTCGGCGTCGGGCGCGAGCCCCTTCACCCCGTCCGCGTGCCCCGGCCCGTGTCCGTGCCCGGCGATGATGGCGGCCATGCCCGTACCGTGGTCGCCGTCCTCCTCGTCGTCACCGTCGTGGTAACTGTTGCCCGAGAGCACGTTTCCCGCGAGGTCGGGGTGGTCCGTCTTGACCGGTCCGTCGATGACCGCGACCCGCACGCCCTTCCCGGTCGACTGCTGCCAGATCTTCTCCGCCTCGAAGGACTGCAGTGGCCATTGCGCGTCCCTGGTCGCGTCCGCCGACGCGGCCGGGGCGGCCCCGAAGAGCAGGGCCCCCGCCAGTACCGTGCTGCCCACCGCGCGAAGCGTGCGCGCCGCTGTCACCCCGTGAAGTCCTTCCCACCCAGGACGCGCCCGGGTTCCGAGGACCACGGCCGCGTCGCTCCACATGTCGGCCGTCCGGCCCCGGCCACCGCGTTCCGGCGGTGGCCCGGCCGTTCACCCTACGTGGGACGGGGACGCGGACGCGCACGAGGTGGCGGGCCCGGGGCCTCAGCCCGCCGGCTGAGCGGACCCGTCCGCCTCGTCCGCCGGCCCGGCCGGCCCGTCGCCGAACACTTCCTGGACGAGGCGGTCCTGTGCCTTCAGGAACGCCCCGGTCAGGGACAAGGCGGCGTCGTCCACGTAGTTCAGCGAGGCGGTCAGGGTCTTGCTGCCGTCGGACGTGCTGTACATCAGCGCCGCGTGGCCGCCGGCGCCGCCGTTGTGGAAGAACAGCGTGCCGCCGTCGGTACCGGCTTCCTGCACCCTCAGCCCCAGGCCGAAGCCGCTCTTCGGGTGCGGCTTCGCCATCTCGGCCAGCAGCGGGGCGGGCAGCAGCCGGCCGGCCGCCAGCGCGGAGATGAAGGTGTGGAGGTCCTGGGTGGTGGAGATCATGTCACCGCCGGCGGAGATCCAGGAGGGGTTGACGCGGGTGACGTCGACCGTCTCCTGGCGGCCGGCGTCCTCGTACCGGTAGTACGCGTGGGCGTACGGCTCGGGGATCTCCGGCGAGGTGCCCGGCACGACGGTGCCCGTCAGGCCGAGCGGCTCCACGATCCGCTCCTGTGTCACCTCGGCGCAGGAGCGGCCGGTGACCTTCTCGACCAGCAGTCTGGCCAGTACGTAGTTCGAGTTGGAGTAGCTCCAGTCCGTGCCCGGCTCGAACCGCGCGGGCCGGGAGAGCGCCAGCCGTGCCAGCTCCTCGGGCCGGTAGGTGCGGAACCGGTTGTCCACCCACTCCTTGCCGGAGATGGTGGCGGGGATCCCCGGCACCACCGTCCCGTCCTCGTAGTACTCGCCGGTGAAGTTGAAGACTCCGCTGGTGTGCTGCAGCAGCATCCGGACCGTGATGCGTTCGTCCAGCCCGTACCCCGGGAGGTACCCGGCCGCCGGGGCGTCCAGTTCGACCTTCCCCTCGGCCACCAGCTGGAGCACCAGGGTCGCGGTGAAGGTCTTGGTGTTGCTGCCGATGCGGACGTGCCCGTCGGCCGGCGGTTCGGCGCTGCCGCCCAGCTCGGCCACGCCGGCGCTGCCGGTCCACCGCCCCCGCTCGTCGTGCACGCGCAGGTGTATTCCGGTGATACCGGAATCGACGATGTCCTGGAGGGTCTTGCGCAGTTCCGGGCGGTCCGGCCCGGCGACGGAGTTCTCGGTGGTGTGCGGGGACTGGCTCATGGTCATTCCTTGTCTCAGGTCAACGGGTACGCGGCACTGCTCGGGCCGCGCAGCGGTGGCCCCGGAAGGCGGCCACCGGCCCCTTCGAGGCGGCGATGACCTGAGCGTTCACCCTGACCCAAGGTCAAGGTCAAGCGGTGTCGTGACCTTGCGCTGCCGGCCTCTCCGCAGGGGGTGCCGTACGGGCGCGGAGGCGCGCTACGCTCACCGCTGTGATCACCCGTAACCCGGCGAACGGGCTCACGATCGGCCAGGCGGCGGCGTTCGTGGGCATCACGGTCAAGACCGTGCGGCACTACCACCGGCTCGGCCTGGTCGCCGAGCCGGACCGGGACGGTTCCGGCTACCGGCGCTACGGCTCGGCCGACCTGCACCGGCTCATCCAGGTCCGCACCCTGGCCGGGGCGGGCGTGCCGCTGGCCGGGATCGGTGACCTGCTGGACGCCGGCCCCGAGCGGTTCGCCGCCGCCCTGGACGACGTCCACCGCCGGCTCACCGAACAGATCGAGGAACTGTCCGCGCGCCGCGACACGCTGCACCGGCTCACCCACGGCGACCGGGCCCTGCTGCCCGACCGGGCCTGCGCGGTGCTGGACCGGCTCGCCGGTGCCGGCTTCGGCCCGGACTACGTGGCCGTGCAGCGGGAGGCTCTGGTGCTGGTCCGGGCGCTGGTCCCGGAAATCCTCGACAGCTTCCTGACCCGGCTGGAACACCTCCTGGACGACCCCGAGCACATCGAGCTGACCCGGCGCGGCTGGGAGGCGCGGACCTGGGATCCGGACGACCCGCGGCTGGCGGAGCTGGCGGCCGCGCTGGCCGGCAAGGTGCTGGCCGACCGTGCGCTGGGGGCGATGCCGGCCGGCTTCCGCAAGCGGTCCGACGCCGCCTCCCGGTACGCGGTGGTCAACCAGCACCGGGCGGACGAGGCGCCGTCCATCGCCCGGCTGAACGCGCTGGTCGAGGCGGAGCTGCGGGCGGCCGGCCTCGACGTCCCGCGTCCATGACGGCCGCCCGTCTCCCGGGGCTCCCGGGAGACGGGCGGCCGGGCAGCCGCTAACGCGTCTGGAGGGCCTGCTTCATCAGGGTCCGGCCGAAGTCCCACATCAGGCCGCCGCCCTGGTGCGCGTCGTCCATCACCTCCGTGAACGCCGTCACGAACCGTTCCACCTCCGGCTCGCCGATCGTCAGCGGCGGGATCAGCTTGATGACCTCCAGGTGGTCGCCGGATACCTGGGTGAGGATGCGGTGGCGCTGGAGGAGGGGCACCACGACCATCTGGGCGAACAGGCCCTTGCGGGCCGCCTGGAGCATGGTCCAGTGGCCGCGCAGCTTCAGGGAGCGGGGACGGCCGAACTCGATGCCGATCATCAGGCCGCGGCCGCGGACGTCGTGCAGCAGCTCGTACCGGTCGGTGAGGGCGGCCAGTCGCGTACGGAGCAGGTCGCCGGTGTGCCGGGCGTTGGCGACGATCTGCTCGTCCTCCATGACCGACAGGACCGCCAGGCCGGCGGCCATCGCCTGGGCGTTGGCGCCGAAGCTGGCGGAGTGGACGAGGACGCGGTCCATGGAGGAGTAGACCTTCTTGAAGATCCAGTCCTTGCCGAGGGTCGCGCCGACCGGGACGTAACCGCCGGAAAGGGCCTTGGCCACGCACACCAGGTCCGGTTCCACGCCGTCCTCGTGCTGGTAGGCGAAGAAGTCGCCGGTACGGCCGAGACCGGTCTGCACCTCGTCGGCGATCAGCAGGGCCTTGTGGCGGTGCAGCAACTCCTGGGCGGCGCGCAGGAATCCGGGGGGCGCGGGATGCACGCCCTTGCCCTGGACCGGCTCGACGATGAAGGCCGCCACGTCACCGCGCCGCAGCTCCCGCTCCAGGGCGTCCAGGTCGCCCAGCTCGATGCCGGTGTCGGGCAGCAGCGGCGCGAAACCGTCCCGGAAGCCGTCCTCGCCGTTGACCGACAGGGAGCCGGTGGTCAGCCCGTGGAAGGCGTGGGCGCAGTACAGGACACGGGGCTTGCCGGTGGCGTAGCGGGCGAACTTCAGGGCGGTCTCGACGGCTTCCGTACCGCTGTTGCCGAAGAACACGCGGTCCAGGTGGGGCGTGTGGGACAGGAGTTTCTCGGCCAGCAGTCCCGGCAGCGGCTGGCAGTCGAACCGGGTGAGGTCGGCGAGCTGGGCGTCGAGGACGTCGTGCAGGGCCTGCCGGACGACCGGGTGGTGCCGGCCGAGGCCCATCACGCCGAAGCCGGCCAGCATGTCGAGGTAGTCCTGGCCGTCCGCGTCCCAGAAGTAGGCGCCCTCGGCCCG
Organism: Streptomyces sp. NPDC052496; assembly: GCF_040679095.1. Classification (NCBI taxonomy): domain Bacteria; kingdom Bacillati; phylum Actinomycetota; class Actinomycetes; order Kitasatosporales; family Streptomycetaceae; genus Streptomyces; species Streptomyces sp. NPDC052496. The sequence goes on along the minus strand of NZ_JBFAUH010000012.1, from coordinate 127,657 downwards.
CTCGTAGACCTTGTCGAAGCCGATGGTGTGCAGCATCCGCGGCAGCTGGTGGTTGACGTACCTGGCGTGCAGGTCGTAGCGCTCGGCGCCGCGTTCGGCGAGCAGCTTGGTCAGGTCGAATCCGGTCACGAGCCGTTCTCCGTCACGAGTCGTTCTCCTTACGGGCCAGGGAGGCGCTGATGCGGCCGGCGATCTCGGCCGGGGTGAGCCCGATGTCGGCGAGCACCTCACCGCGCTTGGCGTGCGCCAGGAACTGTTCGGGGATGCCGAAGGTCCGCAGCGGTACGTCCACGTCCGCGTCGCGCAGCGCCTGGCCGACCGCCGCCCCCACGCCCCCGTTGCGGCTGTTGTCCTCCACGACGGCCACCGAGGTGTGCTGGGCTGCCAGCCGGACGAGCGCGGGGTCGACGGGCTTGACCCACCGGGGGTCGACGACCGTGACACCGATGCCGCGCTCGGCCAGGAGTTCCGCCGCCTCCAGGCAGACCGGGGCCAGCACGCCCACCGAGACCAGCAGCACGTCCGCCCGCTCGCCGCGCGCCAGCACGTCCACGCCGCCGATCCGCTCCAGCGCCGGGACCGGCTCCCCCACCGACTCCTTCGGGAAGCGCAGGACGGTCGGCGCGTCGTCCACGTCGATCGCCTCGCGCAGTTCGGCGCGGAGCTGGTCGGCGTCGCGCGGGGCGGCGATCCGCAGGCCGGGCACGACCTGGAGGATCGACATGTCCCACATGCCGTTGTGCGAGGCACCGTCGGTGCCGGTCACCCCGGCCCGGTCCAGGACGAAGGTGACCCCGCACCTGTGCAGCGCCACGTCCATCAGCACCTGGTCGAAGGCCCGGTTGAGGAAGGTCGCGTACACCGCGAAGACCGGGTGCAGGCCGCCGGTGGCCAGGCCGGCCGCCGAGACGGCCGCGTGCTGTTCGGCGATGCCCACGTCCCACGTACGGTCGGGAAAGGCCGCCGCGAACCTGCCGAGGCCGACGGGCTGCAGCATCGCGGCGGTGATCGCGACGACGTCCGGGCGCTCCTCGCCGATCCGCACCATCTCGTCGCCGAAGACCGAGGTCCACGACGGCGGGCCGGGCGGCGCGACGGGCGCGCAGGTCAGCGGGTCCATGGCGCCGACGGTGTGGAAGCGGTCGGCCTCGTCCTCCAGGGCGGGGCGGTAGCCGCGGCCCTTCTCGGTGAGGCAGTGCACCAGTACGGGCCCGCTGAAGCGGGCGGCGCGGCGCAGCGCGGACTCCACGGCGGCGATGTCGTGGCCGTCGATCGGGCCGACGTACTTCAGGCCCAGGTCCTCGAACATGCCCTGCGGCGCGAAGGCGTCCTTGAAGCCCTTCTTGGCGCCGTGCAGCGACTCGTACAGCGGGCGGCCCACCAGGGGGGCGCGCTGCACCACCTCCTTGCCCCAGGCGAGGAAGCGCTCGTAGCCGTCGGTGGTGCGCAGGGTGGCGAGGTGGTTGGCGAGGCCGCCGATGGTCGGTGCGTAGGAGCGCTCGTTGTCGTTGACGACGATGATGAGGGGGCGGTCCTTGGCGGCGGCGATGTTGTTCAGCGCCTCCCAGGCCATGCCGCCGGTCAGCGCGCCGTCCCCGATGACCGCGACGACATGGTCGGTCTTGCGCAGCACCTCGTTGGCCTTGGCCAGGCCGTCGGCCCAGCCCAGCACGGTGGAGGCGTGGGAGTTCTCGATGACGTCGTGTTCGGACTCCTCCCGGGACGGGTAGCCGGACAGCCCGCCCTTGCCGCGCAGCTTGGAGAAGTCCTGCCGGCCGGTCAGCAGTTTGTGCACGTAGGACTGGTGGCCGGTGTCCCACAGGATGCGGTCGGCGGGCGAGTCGAAGACCCGGTGCAGGGCTATGGTCAGCTCGACCACGCCCAGGTTGGGGCCGAGGTGACCGCCGGTCCGCGCCACCGCGTGCACGAGGAACTGCCTGATCTCCTCGGCGAGTGCGCCGAGGGCTTCGCCGGGAATCTCCTTGAGGTCGCGCGGTTCACGGATCTGTTCCAGCATCGACATGCTCGGTCCCCCTCCATGGATACAGCTCTGACACGTTCAGCCGACGGTGACGTCGGGGGTGCCGGGCACCACTCCCGCGGCCTCCATCCCCGCGGCGATCTTCAGGGCCTCTTCGATGAGGGTCTCGACGATCTTCGACTCGGGCACGGTCTTGACGACCTCGCCCTTCACGAAGATCTGCCCCTTGCCGTTGCCGGACGCCACACCGAGGTCGGCCTCGCGGGCCTCGCCGGGGCCGTTGACGACGCAGCCCATGACCGCGACGCGCAGCGGCACCTCCATGCCCTCCAGACCCGCCGTCACCTCGTCGGCGAGCTTGTAGACGTCCACCTGGGCGCGCCCGCACGACGGGCAGGAGACGATCTCCAGGCGGCGCGGGCGCAGATTCAGCGACTCCAGGATCTGCAGCCCGACCTTGACCTCCTCGGCCGGCGGGGCCGACAGGGAGACGCGGATGGTGTCGCCGATGCCCTCGGACAGCAGCGCGCCGAAGGCCACCGCCGACTTGATCGTCCCCTGGAAGGCCGGGCCGGCCTCGGTCACGCCCAGGTGCAGCGGATAGTCGCACTGCGCCGCCAACTGCCGGTAGGCGTTGACCATGACCACCGGGTCGTTGTGCTTGACCGAGATCTTGATGTCCCGGAACCCGTGCTCCTCGAACAGCGAGCACTCCCACAGCGCCGACTCCACCAGCGCCTCAGGCGTGGCCTTGCCGTACTTCTCCAGCAGCCGCCGGTCCAGCGACCCGGCGTTGACCCCGATCCGGATCGGCACCCCGGCGCCGGACGCCGCCTTGGCGATCTCCTTCACCCGGTCGTCGAACTGCCGGATGTTGCCCGGGTTGACCCGGACCGCGGCGCAGCCCGCGTCGATCGCGGCGAACACGTACTTCGGCTGGAAGTGGATGTCCGCGATCACCGGGATCTGCGACTTCTTCGCGATGACCGGCAGCGCGTCCGCGTCGTCCTGCGAAGGGCAGGCGACCCGGACGATCTGGCAGCCGGACGCGGTCAGCTCGGCGATCTGCTGGAGCGTGGCCCCGATGTCGGACGTACGCGTGGTCGTCATCGACTGCACCGAGACGGGCGCCCCGCCGCCCACCGGCACCGGCCCCACCTGGATACGGCGCGAGACGCGCCGCTCGGCGAGCGGCCGGGCCGGTACCTCGGGCAGGCCCAGTGCGACGGCGGTCCCGGAGGGGCTGCCTCCGGGAGGCTCTCCCGTACGCATCACATCACCCGCGGTTTCCCGCGACGGTCTCACGGGCGGCGCGCAGGGACTCCTTGAGGGAGCCCATCGTCGCGAGGACGGCGGTGGGCTCGTAGCCGCAGTGCGCCATGCAGTTGGCGCAGCGCGGGTCCTTGCCGCGGCCGTACTTGTCCCAGTCGGTCTCCTCGATCAGCTGCCGGTACGTGGGGACGTACCCGTCGCTCATCAGGTAGCAGGGGCGCTGCCAGCCGAAGAGCGAGTAGTTGGGGATCGCCCAGGCCGTGCAGGGGAAGTCCGCCTTGCCCTCCAGGAAGTCCAGGAACAGCGGGCTGTGGTTGAGCCGCCAGCGGCGCCGGTTGCCGCCCGCGAAGGCCTTCTTGAACAGTTCCCTGGTCTGCTCGACGCCGAGGAAGTGCTCCTGGTCGGGGGCCTTCTCGTAGGCGTAGGCGGGCGAGAGCATCATCTCGTCGACCTGGAGGTCGTCGTTGAGGAAGTTGAGCACCTCGATGATGGTCTGCGGGGTGTCGGTGTTGAAGAAGGTGGAGTTGGTGGTGACCCGGAAGCCGCGCCGCTTGGCCTCCTTGATGGCCTCCACCGCCTCGTCGAAGACGCCCTCCTTGGCCACGGACTCGTCGTGCCGCTCGCGCATCCCGTCGATGTGCACCGCGAACGCGAAGTACCGCGAGGGGGTGAACTTGTCCAGCTTCTTGCGCAGCAGCATGGCGTTGGTGCACAGGAAGACGTACTTCCGCTTGGCCACCAACTGCCGCACGATCTCGTCGATCTGCGGGTGCATCAGGGGCTCGCCGCCCGCGATGGAGACCATCGGCGCACCGGACTCCAGCACCGCGCCGACCGCTTGCGCGACCGGCATCCGCTGTTTGAGCACCCCCGCGGGATGCTGGATCTTTCCGCAGCCCTCGCACTTGAGGTTGCACGCGAAGAGCGGTTCCAGCTCCACGATGAGCGGGAACTTCTCCCGCTTGCGCACTTTCTGTTCAAAGAGATACGTACCGACCCGGATGGACTGACGGAGCGGCATGGCCATCTGGCTCACCTCCTGGGGAGCAGCAAGGAACGGTGCCATTCGAAAAAGACAGGAAGGATGGAGCGCAGCACACGAAAGGCCGACATTCCACCGCGCAAAGTACTGATTCGGACAAGTTCATGTTCTGGAGCGTCCACGATCACCCGGACGGCCGCAACCGGACGCACGCCGTCCCGCGTCGCGGCCGCCAGCGTCGCGGCGGACTCCATGTCCACCGCGACGGCGCCCGAGGCCCGCAGCCCGGCCCGCTCCGCGCCGCGAACGACGTGGTCGGAGCCGCGCAGCAGACCGGTGTGCACCGTCACGCCGCGCTCCTTCAGAGCCCGCAGCAGCGGACCGTTGTCGGAGCAGGCCACGTCCGGTGCGCCGGGCAGATGGCCGCGGGCCGCCTCGGCGACCACCACGTCCCCCGGGCGCATGCCGGGGACCAGGCCGGCGCAGAAGCCGGTGGCGACGACCGGGGCCCGGGCGGTGCGGGAGCCGGCGCGCAGCGCGTGCGTGACGGCGTCCGACGCCGCCCGCGGGCCCATGCCCGTACGGAGGGTGACGACGGGGGCGCTCGCGCCGCTGCGGTCGCCGCCGCGCAGCGCGAACCGCTCGATGCCGAGCGCGCAGGCGAGCAGCAGCGGCGGCGGCCCGTCCGGCAGCGCCCGCGAGCCGTCCCGGGCGGCTCTCGCGCCGCGCGACACGGGCATCAGGCCCCCTGGGACGCGCCGGCCGGTCCGCCGTTGACGTAACGGCCGAGGGCCGTCAGCGGGAAGACCTGCCGGTACAGGTGGTAGTTGATCGAGAAGTCCCAGGGGAAACCCGTACCGGTGAAGTACGGCTCGTCCCAGGACCCGTCGGCGCGCTGCGTCCGCACCAGCCACCGCACACCCCGCTCGACCGCCGCGCTCTCCCGCTCGCCCGCGGCGAGCAGCGCCAGCAGCGCCCACGCGGTCTGCGAGGCGGTCGACTCGCCGCGGCCCGCCCACGCCTTGTCCCGGTAGGAGCGCTGGTCCTCGCCCCAGCCGCCGTCCTCGTTCTGGACGCGCTCCAGCCAGCGCACGGCGCGGCGGACCGCGGGGTGCGAGGCCGGGATGCCCGCTGCGGCCAGCGCCGGGAGCACCGAGCCGGTGCCGTAGATGTAGTTGGTGCCCCAGCGCCCGAACCACGAGCCGTCCGGCTCCTGTTCGGCCAGCAGCCAGCGGATGCCGCGCCGCACCCGCGCGTCGTGCGTCAGGCCGGCGTCGGCGGCCATCTCCACGACGTGCGCGGTGACGTCGGCCGACGGCGGGTCGACGACCTCGCCGAAGTCGCAGAACGGCAGCCGGTTGGGGAACGGGCTGGTGTTGTCGGCGTCGAAGGCGCCCCACGCCCCGTTCTTGGACTGCATGCCCAGGTTCCAGTGCACGGCGCGCCGGACGGCGGCGTCCACCCGTTCCGGGTCCGGGTACTGGATACGGCGCAGCGCGAGGACGACCTCGGCGGTGTCGTCGATGTCCGGGTAATGGTCGTTCTCGAACTCGAACGCCCAGCCGCCCGAGGGCAGTTGTGGCCTGCGGACACTCCAGTCGCCCGGCCGCCGGATCTGTTCGGCGAGCATCCACTCGGCCGCCTTGACCAGCTGCGGATGGTCGGCGGGCAGCCCGGCGTCGGCGAGCGCGATGGCGGCGAGGCAGGTGTCCCAGACCGGGGACTGGCACGCCTCGATCATGCGGACGGGCGCGCCGTCCGCGTCCTCGCGCCACACGGCGAAACGGTCCAGCGACTCCAGGCCCGCACGCAGCACCGGGTGCTTGAGGTCGTACCCCAGCAGGTGCAGCGCGATGATCGAGTAGACGGCCGGCGGCTGGATGCCGCCCCAGCAGCCGTCGTTCTCCTGGCGCTCGACGATCCAGCTGGCCGCGGCCCGCATCGCCGAGCGGCGGAGCTTTCGCACGGCCACCTTGCGGTAGCCGTGCAGGCCCTTGTCCAGCCGCTGGAAGAGACCGTCCCAGGTGGTGACGGGGGCGAGCGGCCGCGGCGGGTTCGGGCGGGCCGGGTCGGCGTGCAGCTCGTCCAGCGCGAACGGCGCGGGCCGTACCGGACGGTGAGCGGAGACGATCGTCAGTGCCACGATCGTCTGCCGCGCCCAGCACGCGAAGTCGTAGATGTTGAGCGGGAACCACTTCGGGAAGTAGATCAGCTCGGGTGGCAGTTCGGGCAGGTCCTCCCACTTCCACCAGCCGAACAGCGCCAGCCAGATGCGGGTGAAGACGCGGGCCGCGGCCACGCCGCCCTGCTCGCGGATCCAGGCGGCGGCCCTGGCCATGTGGGCGGCGTCCGGCGCGTCGCCGGCCAGCCGCAGGGCGACGTACGCCTCGATCGTGGCGGACAGCTCGCCCGGCCCGCCGTAGAAGGTGGCCCAGGTGCCGTCGGCGCGCTGCTCGGCGCGGATGTGCCGGGCGGCGGCCTCGGTGGTGCTCCGGTCGCCGATCCCCAGGAACTGCCGGAGCAGCAGGTCCTCGGCGTCCATGGTGACGTTGGTTTCCAGGTCGCCCTTCCACCAGCCCGCGTCGTCCTGGACGGACAGCAGGTAATCGGTGGCGCGGGCCGCGGCGCGGCGGGCGGCGGCGTCCGTGCCGGCGGGGGCGGCCGGGTCGTTCTCGGTGTGCTCGGCGGTGGCGTCGCCGGCCGAGGGGGCACGGGACGGCAGCGCCCCGGTGCTTCCGTCGGTCGTCGCTGTCATGGCTTCCCCTTCTGCAGTGAACTCTGTGAAGCGTGCTCAGGGATTCCGTCGGCCGGCGCCCGGCCCCTGCCGGAGAGCGGGGGTGGGCCCCGCGACCCGATGGGGGAAGGCACCGGCCGGCGACTGCGAACTAGGTCGGTTCGATAGTGATCATCTCTCTCGTACGACGACGAAGTCCGCGAGCGCGACGAACTGCGCGCGGACCGGTGCGGGCATGTCCACCTCGTCCAGTGCGGCGATGGCGGTGGCGTGCTGGCGGCGGGCCTCCTGCGAGGTCCACTCGCGGCCGCCGGCCTCCTCGATGAGGGCCGCGCGCGAGGCGAACTCCTCCTCGGTGAAGTCGGCGATCTCGTCCTCGCTCTTCTTCGCGTCCGTCGCGAGGATGCCGGCGAGGCGTTCGGCGGCGGGGTTGTCGGCCGCCAGGGCGGCGACGACCGGCAGCGACTTCTTGCGCTGCCGCAGGTCGCTCCAGGTCTGCTTGCCGGTGGCCTCCGGGTCGCCCCAGATGCCGAGCAGGTCGTCGACGGCCTGGAAGGCGAGGCCGAGGTGGTAGCCGTACCGCTCCAGGGTGTCGGCGGTACGGTCGTCGGCGCCGCCGAGGACGGCGCCGATGGAGGCCGCGCAGGCGAGCAGCGCGCCCGTCTTGTTGCCCTCCATCTCCAGGCACTCCTCGACGGTGACCCGCTCGCGGTGCTCGTAGGAGATGTCCTGGGCCTGGCCGTCGATGAGCTTGCGGGTGGCCACGGTCAGGCGGCGGGTGGCCCGGCCGGCCTCGACGGTGCCCAGCTCCAGCAGTATTTCGTTGGCGAGGGCGAACAGCGCGTCGCCGACCAGGATGGCCTGGGCCGGGCCGTGCACCTTCCACACCGTGTCGCGGTGGCGGCGCTGCTCGTCGCCGTCCATCAGGTCGTCGTGCAGCAGCGAGAAGTTGTGGACCAGCTCCACGGCGACGGCGCCGGGCACGCCGGCCTCCGGCCGCTGTCCGGCGGCCTGCGCCGACAGCAGCGCGAGCGCGGGGCGTACGGCCTTGCCGCCGTCCCCGGTCGCGGGTTGTCCCGCGGCGTCGATCCAGCCGAAGTGGTACGCGGCGACGGTGTCCATGGGAGGCGCGAGCCGGTCCACGGCGGCACGCAGCACAGGAGTGGCGAGCTGCCGCCCGCGCTCCAGCAGCGCGGTGACGCTCTCGGTGTCGATAGCTGGGGAAGCCGGATGCACGGTTTCTCCTCTGTTTCCGGTGCTCGTGCTCGTGCGAGAGCTCGTACTCGTGGTCATGCCACCTCCTGGGGCAACTGGCCCGCAGGGAAGCCGAGTTCGGTGAGTGCCTCGCGAACGGCGCCGAGGCCGCTGCGAACAGCGCTTTCCATGGTCGCGGGCCACCCGGTGGCGGTCCACGCGCCGGCCAGGTACAGGCCGGGAGTTCTGGTGCGGGCGGCGGGCCTCAGCCGGCCGACGCCCGGGGTGGGGGCGAACGTCGCGGTGCGTTCGCGGGTGACGAAGAAGTCGCGGACGCCGGCGCCGCGCGCGGCGGGCAACAGCCGCTCCAGCTCCGGCAGGTAACGCTCGCGCAGCTCGGCCACCGGCCGGTCGATCTCGTCCTGCGCGGCGGACTGCGACACGGCCAGGTACTGGCTGCGGGCGCCGCCGGGCAGCGCGGCGAGCCCGGAGGCCTCCGTACGGTCGAAGACCCACTGTACGGGCGAGCCGAGCGCCGCGAAGAAGGTCCCCCTCGACGGGCCGGACGGCCCGGGGGGCGCTCCCGGCCGGAGCACCGGCCGGTCGTAGACGACGTGCAGGTTCAGGATCGGCGCCGTACCGATGTCCAGCAGCCGGTCCTGGCCGTCGAGGCTGCCCTCGGGCAGCAGGCCGTGCGTCTCGCGCTGCGGCAGGGCCAGCACGACCGTGCGGGCGGTCAGCTGCTCGCGGCCGTGCGGCCCGTTCTCCACCGTGACCTGCCAGGTGCCGTCCGCGGCACGGGCCAGGGCGCTCGCGCGGGTGCGCAGCTCGACGCGGACGCCCGCCTTCTCCAGCGCCTCACGGGCGAGGGTGTCGTGCACCTCGCCGAGCGGCACCCGGGACCAGCCGATGTCGGCGGCCCCGTTGTCGGAGAGCAGGCCCGTCTTGAAGACCTTGGCGGCCAGCCCCAGCGAGGCGTCACCGGCGCGCGCGTTGAGTGTCGCGACGCCGACCAGGTCCCACAGCGCCTCGACGGCGCGCGGCGACTGGCCGTGCCGGGCCAGCCACGAGCCGAAGTCGACACCGTCCAGCGCGGGGTCCTCGGGGTCGAGCTTGCGCAGGGCCAGCGCCGCGCGGCCCACGTTCGCCCGCTCGGCGAGCGACAGGTGCGGGTACGTGGCCAGGCTCTTCGCCAGGTGCAGCGGTACGGGCAGGGCCGTCCGCCGCAGCCGCCCCAGCCGCAGCCCGTCGGCGTCCAGCACGGGGACGTCCATCCGGTCCTGGAGGGGCACCAGGCCGCGGGCGCCCACCCGGCCGAGGAACCAGTCGTACGCCGTGCAGCAGCGCAGGTACACGTGCTGCCCGTTGTCGACGGTCAGCTCCCCCACCGCGGACTCGCGGCGGAAGGAGAAGACCAGGCCGCCCAGCCGGGGCCGGCCCTCGACGAGGGTGACGCGCAGCCCCGCGTCGGCCAGCGCCAGCGCTGCCGTGGTGCCCGCGAGACCGCCCCCAATGACCACCGCAGCCGCCCCATCGGGACGGCCTGCCTCATGTGCATCGTGCCGGTCGGGCCCCATCGGTTCCGATGTCATTCGCCCTCCCTGATTACTGTCGTCAGGGACGCAGCGGCCCGGCGGAGGGTTGCCCGCCGCTTGGACCGGCGCAGCTGCCCTGAGCTGGGCTCGTCGGCCTCGCCCGTCTCCTGGCCCGTCATCCGCGCCTCCTCGCGGGCGGCCGGCCCGCCGCCCGGGCCGCCTGCCGGCGGCCGATCGCCCGCGCGTCGAACCCCGACAGGCCGCGCACCGCCACGAACGCCTTCTCCCGCCCGGGCAGCGAGACCCGGCCGCGCAGTACGGCCTCCGGGTCCGCCGCGATCCGGGTGAGGAGGCGGTGGTAGATGCCGGCCATGGCGGCGACGCAGGCACCGCTGCGCCGGTCGAGCATCGGCAGCAGCCGGAAACCCTCGTCGAACAGGGCGCGGGCACGCCTGACTTCGAAGTGGACCAGTCCGGTGAAGTCCGCGCCGGGGGGTGGGACCGGACTGTGGAAGCCCACCGAGCAGCCGAACTTGGCGAGGTCGTCGGAGGGGAGATACGTACGGCCGTTTCCGGCGTCCTCGCGAACGTCTCTCAGGATATTGGTCAGTTGCAGGGCCAGCCCGAGCGTATCGGCGTACTCGGCGGCGCGCGCGGCGTCCGGCGCGCCGGGCACCGTGCCGAACACTCCCAGGGAGAGCCGCCCGATCGCCCCCGCGACACAGCGGCAGTAGACCTTCAGGTCGTCCCAGGTCTCGTACGTCTCGCCGCGTACGTCCATCAGGACGCCGTCGATCAGCTCGTCGAGCCCGCCGAGCGGGATCGGGAAGCGCCGCGCGGCGTCGGCCAGCGCGACCGCCACCGGGTCGGTGTCGTCCTCGTCGACCGCGCCGTCCTTGATCCGGCCGAGCAGGGTCCGGGTCTCCTCCAGCCGCTGCTGCTTGGCGGCGTCCGCCAGCGAGCCGTCGCCGATGTCGTCGACCCGGCGCGAGAAGGCGTAGAGCGCCGACATGGCCTGCCGCTTGTCGGCCGGCAACAGCCGGATGCCGTAGGCGAAGTTACGTGCCTGCTGCCCGGTCACGGCCTCGCAGTAGCGGTACGCAGCGAGCACCGGCGCGGACGCGTGTGCGATGTCCTCCACGGTCCGACTCACCCCTCTCTTCGCAATGTCGCCCCCACCTCGCGCAGCAGGCTGAGCTTGGTCGGCTTGGGCGGTCCAGGGAGTACGTCGTGGTCGGCGGCCGCGACCGCCCGGAGTGCGGCGCGTCCGCCGCCGACGAAGCCGGCGAGCAGCAGTTTGAGCCTGCCGTGGACGCTACCCACCAGCGGGGTGCCTTCATTCAGCAGTTCGCGGGCGCGTTCCGCCTCGTACGCGATCAGCGCGCGCACCGGCGCGCCCCCGGTCGGCGCGGCGAGATCCCGCTCGGTGACGCCGAAGCGTTTCATGTCCTCGCCCGGCAGGTAGACGCGGTCCCGGCGCAGGTCCTCGGCGACGTCCTGGAGGTGCTCGACGATCTGCAGGCCCGTGCAGACGGCGTCCGAGGCCCGGATGCGCTCGGGGCTTGCGGTGCCGGTGATGCCCAGGACGAGCCGGCCGACGGGGTTGGCGGACAGCTCGCAGTAGGCGAGCAGGTCGCCGTACGTCGGGTAGCGGCCGACCCGCTGGTCCTGCCGGTTGGCCTCGATCAGGCCGAGGAAGGGCTCGGGGGTCAGGCCGCAGCTGCGCACGGTGGGGCCGAGGCGGCGCATCAGGGGGTGCAGCGGGCCGGGGGCGCGGTCGCTGAAGACGCGGTACAGGTCCGCCTCCAGCGCGTCGAGCAGGGCGAGCGGTCCCGTGTCGTCCCGTTCGGGGTCCAGTCCGAGCCGGGCCGCGTCGCCCCCGCCGGGCGCCAGGTCGCCGTCGCCGATGTCGTCCACGAGGCGGGCGAAGCCGTAGACGGCCATCAGGTCCCGGCGCCAGGCGCGGGGCAGGAAGAACGGCGCCACCGGGAAGTTCTCGTGCGCGGCCTGGTCCAGGACGGTGCGCGACTGCGCGTCGTCCCGGCCGCCGCCCGGCGTCCGGGGCCGGACCAGGACGTCGCGTGCCCGTGCCATCCCTCGGCTCACCGGAGGCTGCCCGGCGCGTTTCGGAGCCGGAGAGTTCCAGTAGCCATTGCCGTCACGCCTCCCGTTCTACACCGCCAAGCCAAAACATCCCATTTCGGACACGCCGCAGGGCGCGACCCGCCCGATCGGATCCCCGGTCGCCAGGACGGGTACGCATTGCCCGACTTGTGCCACTTGTGCTGTTCAGTACCCGTACAGCTTACGCCGTACATCTCTCCGGCGTCCGAGGGGGTACCGAACCTCGAAGCAACGATCCGGTCAACATCCACATACCGTGAACTGTTCCCGGAACCAGCGGAGTTGACCATCTGTTAACGATCTCCTGACCGGGGCCCGGCCTTCCGCGGCCGGCCCGTGACGATCAACGGCCCCCGCGAGCCGGACTCGCGGGGGCCGTGCGGCGCGCTGCGGGCTACTTGCCCGTCTCCTTCTCGTACGCCTTGATCACCTCGTCGGTCGGGCCGTCCATCAGCAGCTCGCCCTTCTCCAGCCACAGCACCCGGTCGCAGGTGTCCCTGATCGACTTGTTGTTGTGGCTGACCAGGAAGACCGTACCGGCCTCCTTGCGCAGCTCGCGGATGCGGGCCTCGGAGCGCTTCTGGAACGCCCGGTCGCCGGTCGCCAGCGCCTCGTCGATCATCAGGACGTCGTGGTCCTTGGCCGCCGCGATGGAGAAGCGCAGCCGCGCCCCCATGCCGGAGGAGTACGTCCGCATCGGCAGCGAGATGAAGTCGCCCTTCTCGTTGATGCCGGAGAAGTCGACGATGCTCTGGTAGCGCTCGCGCACCTGCTCACGGGACATGCCCATCGCCAGGCCGCCGAGGATGACGTTCTTCTCGCCGGTCAGGTCGTTCATCAGGGCGGCGTTCACGCCCAGCAGCGACGGCTGGCCGTGCGAGTAGACCTTGCCGCGCTCCGCGGGCAGCAGGCCGGCGACGGCCTTGAGCAGCGTCGACTTGCCGGAGCCGTTCGAGCCGATCAGGCCGATCGACTCGCCGCGGTACGCGGTGAAGCTGACGCCCTTGACCGCGTGCACCTCGCGCACCCCGCTGGAGGGCTTGCGGCGGATGATGCGGTTCAGGGCCGCGGTGGCGCTGCCCTTGCCCGCTCCGGTGCCGTAGACCCGGTACACGATGTGCAGGTCGTCCGCGATCACGGTGGGGACGCGGTTCCCGTCCGCCGTCTGCACGGCGTCCTCTTGCTCAGCCACGGCCGTACCGCTCCTCAGCCTTCCAGAAGTACACGAAGCCGGCGATGCCCATCACCAGCGCCCAGCCCACGGCCAGCGGCCACACGTGCGGGGGCAGCTTGTCGGCGGTGAAGCTGTCGATCAGCGCGAAGCGCATCAGGTCGATGAAGACCACGGCCGGGTTGCAGTCCAGCACGACGTGCACGAAGGCGGGGACGGCCTTCTCCTTGAGGATCACGTCGATGCTGAACATCACGCCGGACGCGTACATCCACGTCCGCATGATGAAGGGCATCAGCTGCGCCAGGTCGGGGGTCTTGCTGCCCAGGCGGGCCATGACCATGGCGAGCCCGGTGTTGAAGACGAACTGGAGCACCAGGGCCGGGATCGCCAGCAGCCACGACCAGGTGGGCACCTGTCCGTAGCCCAGCAGGATGAGGACCAGCACACCCATCGAGAACAGCAGCTGCTGGAGCTGCATCAGGCAGAACGAGATGGGCAGGCAGGCGCGCGGGAAGTGCAGGGCGCGCACCAGGCCCAGGTTGCCGGAGATCGCGCGGGTGCCGGCCATCACCGAGCTCTGCGTGAAGGTGAAGATGAAGACGCCGGTGACCAGGAAGGGCACGTAGTCCGCCACCCCCCGGCTGGTCCCGATCAGCAGGCCGAAGATGAGGTAGTACACGAGCGCGTTCAGCAGGGGCGTCACCACCTGCCACACCTGGCCCAGCTTCGCCTGGCTGTACTGAGCGGTCAGCTTCGCGCTGGAGAAGGCGGAAATGAAGTGCCGCCGGTCCCACAGCTGCCGCACGTACTCCGGCAGGCTGGGCCGGGCCCCGCTCTGCGTCAGCCCGTACTTGCGGGCCAGCTCGGCACGGGACAGCCCGTCGTCGGATGATGGCGGGGCACTCATGGCGACCGCACCGTCGTGCGTAGTCTCGCTCACTGTTGACACTTTCGTCCTCAAGGTGCGCTGCCGGGGCCGTGCCCCGGGTTCGCGCCTGATGCTCTCAGATACGAGCTTGTCAGATGACGGGTGGGCGGCCCAGCCGGGTCAGGCGCCACACGGTACGCCACTTCATGGGGCGCCGGGGACCACAGGACGTGGCCCAGCCCTCCTTGAAGCCGCCCAGCCAGGCACGCAGCGCGGGCCGCGAGGGCCGCCGGGCCAGGGTGAGCAGGAACCAGACACCGAGATAGACCGGAACCAGCGGAGCCGGAAGGTTACGGCGGGCCAGCCAGACCCGGTTGCGGGCCACCATACGGTGGTAGACCGCGTGCCGGCTGGGGGCGTGCGTGGGGTGCAGCAGCACCATGTCCGCCCGGTAGTCGATCAGCCAGCCCGCGTCCAGGGCCCGCCAGGCCAGGTCGGTCTCCTCATGGGCGTAGAAGAAGTCGTCGGGCAGCCCGCCGACCTCCTCGAAGACCTTCGTGCGCACCGCGTTCGCGCCGCCCAGGAAGGTGGTGACGCGGGAGGACCGCATCGGGTCGGAGGCGCGCAGCCGCGGCACGTGCCGACGCTGGGTCTCCCCCGTCTCCGGGTCCGCGATGCGGAAGCTGATGATGCCGAGCTTCTTGTCGCGGGTGAACGCCTCGCGGCACAGCGCGGCCGTGTCCGGCCGGTCCAGCAGCCCGTCGTCGTCCAGGAACAGCAGCACGTCCACCTCGCTGCCGCCCGGTCCGAAGGCCTCGATGCCGACGTTGCGCCCGGCGGGGATGCCGACGTTCTCCGGCAGCTCCACGGTCCGTACGCCCTCGGGCAGCGGCGGCAGCGGCGAGCCGTTGCCGACAACCACCACCTCGATGGGGTCGCCGTGCTGCTTGGCGACCGAGTCGAGCAGTGCGCGCAGCTCCTCGGGGCGGTTGCCCATGGTCAGGACGACGGCGCCGACCTTCATCTCGCGCGCCCCCGTCACTTGAGCCTGCTGGAGGCGAGAATGGACACCAGGTGCAGCACGGTCTGGAGCAGCGCGATACCGGCCATCACCGCGACACCGAGCCGCGAGAAGAACAGGTCGTCCCGCACCGCGTCCACGACCGCCAGCAGCAGGATCACCAGCGACGCCTCGATGCCGAGGATCAGCCGGTGGAACTTGAGCGCCGCGGCGGCCTTGCGGGCCAGCGCCATGCCGGACGAGCGCGGTTCGGACGCCGCTTCCTTGACCGGCGGCAGTCCGCCCTGGTGCCGGGCCACGCCGACCAGGTCGGTCTCGGCCTTGATCAGGATGGCGCCGAGGGCGGCGAGGGTGCCGAGGAAGGCCCACAGCCAGTCGATCCGCCCGGAACCCCACAGGTCGGCGGCGCGCAGGCCGAAGCCGACCAGCACGGCGGCGTCGGTGAGGTAGGCGCCGACCCGGTCCAGGTAGACCCCGCCGAGCGAGAACTGCTTCTTCCAGCGGGCCACCTCACCGTCGACGCAGTCGAGCAGCAGGTAGAGCTGGACCATCACCACCCCGAGCACGGCCCCCCAGACGCCCGGCACCAGCAGGGCCGGGGCGGCGAGGACACCGCAGAGGGTCATCACATAGGTGAGCTGGTTCGGCGTGATCCTGGTGTTCACCAGGTACCGGTCGCAGCGCAGCGAGATCTCCCGCATGTACAGGCGACCGGCCCAGTGCTCACCGCTGCGCCGGTCCTTGACACCCTCGGGGTGCACGACCGGGCGGAGTTCAGCTACGGACGGCTTGTGCATAGTCGGCGTATGCGTCCCTGATCTGGTCGGTGGACAGGTCGAGGTGTTCGAGGATGGTGTAGCGGCCGGGGCGGGTCTGCGGCGCGTACTCGACGGCCCGGACGAACTCCTCGTCGCTGAAGCCGATCTCGCCGGGCGTCACCGGCAGGCCGTGCCGCCGCAGCACCTCGATCATCAGCCCGCAGGTCTCCTTGTCCCCGCGCAGGTGCGTGGCGAAGGCGGCACCGAGGCCGCACTGCTCGCCGTGGCTCGCCGCCCGCTTCGGGTACAGGATGTCGAAGGCGTGGTTGATCTCGTGGCAGGCGCCGGAGGCCGGGCGGCTGTCGCCCGCCACGGACATCGAGATGCCGGTGAGGACCAGGCCCTCGGCCAGCACCTGGAGGAAGCCGTCGTCGCCGACGCCGCCGGGGTGGCGCAGCACGGCCTCGCCGGCCTGGCGCGCCATGGCGGCGGCCAGCCCGTCGATGTTCTCGCCGGTCTCGCGGTGCGACAGCTCCCAGTCCGCGACGGCGGAGATGTTGGAGATGGCGTCGCCGATCCCGGACCGTACGAAGCGGACCGGGGCCTCGCGGATGACGTCCAGGTCGATCACCACGGCGATCGGGTTGGGCACGCCGTACGAACCGCGGCCCGCGTCGTTGTCGAGGGTGGCGACCGGCGAGCACAGGCCGTCGTGCGACAGGTTCGTCGCGACGGCGACCAGCGGCAGGCCGATGCGGGCCGCCGCGTACTTCGCACAGTCGATGATCTTGCCGCCGCCCAGGCCCACGACCGCGTCGTAGTGGCCCTTCTTCATGGCGTCGCCGAGCTTGATCGCCTCGTCCAGCGTGCCGCCGCCGACCTCGTACCAGTCGGCGCCGGGCAGCGCCGGGGCCAGCCGCTCGCGCAGCCGGGCCCCGGAGCCGCCGCTGATCGCGACGGCCAGCTTCCCGGACGCGGAGATGCGCTGATCGGCCAGCAGGCCCGCCAGGTCGTCCAGTGCGCCGGCGCTGATGTCGACGACGACCGGGGACGGAATCAGGCGGGTCAGTACTGGCATGCGATCTCACGGCCCTTCGCGAGGTCGTCGTGGTTGTCGATCTCGACCCACTTGACCTCGCCGATCGGTGCCACGTCGACCTGGAAGCCGCGGTTGACCAGCTCCTGGTAGCCGTCCTCGTAGTACAGGTCGGGGTCGCGCTCGAAGGTGGTCTTCAGCGCGTCCGCGAGCTCCTCGGCGGCCGAGCCCTCGATGAGGGTGACGCCGATGTACTCACCGGTGGCCTCGGCCGGGTCCATCAGCTTGGTGATCTTCTGGACGCCCTTGTCGGGGTCGACGACGACCTTCATCTCCTCGTCGGCGAGCTGCTTGACCGTGTCCAGCGCCAGGATGATCTTCTGGCCGTTGCCGCGGGCGGCCAGCAGCGTCTTCTCGACCGAGACCGGGTGCACGGTGTCACCGTTGGCGAGGATCACGTCGTGCTTGATCGCGTCCCGGCCGCACCACAGGGAGTAGGCGTTGTTCCACTCCTCGGCCTTGTCGTTGTCGATGAGGGTGAGCGTGAGGCCGTACTTCTGCTCCAGCGCGGCCTTGCGCTCGTACACGGCCTCCTTGCGGTAGCCGACGATGATCGCGACCTCGGTCAGGCCGATCTCGGCGAAGTTGCCGAGCGTCAGGTCCAGGATGGTGGTGTCACCATCGACCGGCACCAGCGCCTTGGGCAGGGTGTCGGTGTAGGGACGCAGACGCCGTCCGGCGCCGGCGGCCAGCACGAGGCCGATCATGCGGGTTCTCCTTCATCGTGTACGGCGGGTGCTCCGGAGGACACCCAGAAGCGGATGCTCTCCACGAGCACCAGCAGCGCCAGGACCAGTGCCAGGACCGTCAGCGCGATTGTGAAACCTGAGCCGTGCAGCAGGGCCGCCAGGAGGACGACGAGCAACGTGCGCCCCTCGTGCCCGCCGGCCGCCCGCACCAGCCAACGCGGCGGGGCCCCCGTGCCGACGCGGATGCGGTAGACGGTGTCGTAGTGATGGTAGGCGACCGCCGCGACCAGCCCGAACGCCGCGGGCAGCGCCTGGTCGGCGTCCGAGCGGGCCGCCACCACCAGGATGGCGACGTACTCACCCGCGCGGAACAGGGGCGGGACGAGCCAGTCGAGGGGGCCCTTGAGGGGGCGGGCGACGGCGGCACCGGCGAACGCCGCGTACACGGCCGCGCCCACAACCGGCCACCAGCTGCCGGCGTCGCTCCACGCGAGCTGCGCCATGAGGAACGCCACGCCCGCGAAAGCCATCAGGGGCGCGGAGACCGAACCGCCGGCGGCCGGGCCCTTGGCGGCCAGTTCCGCCGGCGACCCGGAGTCCGCCAGCTCGGCGAGTGCGGCCGCTGCCCGGTCGGTCCGCCGCGCGCGCCGCGTCAGCGAGCGCAGTACCCGGCCCGCCGTGGTGTAGCAGGCGGCCAGGGCGCAGCCGATGAGCAGCGCGTAGAAGACGATGCGCGGGGTGGTGCAGGCGGTCAGTACGGCGATCATGGCCCAGCGCTCGCCGATGGGCAGCACGATCATCCGGCGTACCCAGACCGTCCAGCCGACGCTGTCGAGCCGGTCGGACAGCGCCGCGGTGGGGCTGGTGTTGCCGGTGGCGTCGTGGTTCGCCTCGTTGAACGAGAAGTCGACGACATGCCGGCAGGTCTGGAGCACCATGGCACCCAGCGCCAGGGCCCACACGTCGTCGCCGCCGCGCGCCGCGCCGAGCGCGAGGCCCGCGTAGTACGCGTACTCCTTCGCACGGTCGAAGGTCGCGTCGAGCCAGGCACCCATCGTCGAGTACTGGAGCGAGTAGCGGGCGAGCTGCCCGTCGGTGCAGTCCAGGACGAAGGAGAAGAGCAGCAGCAGCCCCGCGGCGATGAAGCCGCCACGGCTGCCGGTGGCCGCGCAGCCCGCCGCGATCACTGCGGTGAGCAGCGATGCCGTGGTGACCTGGTTCGGGGTCAGGCCGCGGCGCGCGCACCAGCGGGCGAGGTAGCGGGAGTACGGGCTGATGCAGAAGGTGGTGAAGAAGCCGTCGCGGGCCTTCACGGCGGTACGCAGCCGTACGGCCTCGTCGTCGACGGCGGCGACGGCCTCCTCGGCCGTGGCGCGCTCGGCGGGCGTCAGCGGCACGGCCGCGACCAGACTGCCCAGCTCGACGCGGTGCGGCGCGGCGTCCCCGGCCTCCATCGTCTCGGCGAGCGCGTCCGGGAGGACGTCCACGCGGTAGCGGGTGCCGGGCCCGGCGGGCACCGCGGTGGCGGCGCGCTGGAGCGCGGCACGTGCCTCGGGCTGCGCGGTGACGGCGCCCGGTACGGCGGCGGCCGGGAACCGCGGGTCGGTCAGCGCCAGCCGGAGACTGTGCAGGTGGCCCACGAAACGGGGGTCGACGACGGCGACGCGTTCATCGGCCGGGACCGCGGCGAGCGCGTCGGCCACGGCCGCGGCACCGTCCGCCGTACGGACGTCGAAACCCAGCGAGCGCAGGGCGGCTTCGAGCGGCGACCCGGCGACCGGCGGACCGGTGAGGATGGCGGTCGACAGACGAACTCACTCCTTGGAAGCTGGCGAGGCCGCGCCGGTCGGTCCGCATTCGATACGGGCTACCCGGGCAGCGGGCGTGGCACACCTGGCCCCGCGGGGGTGGGTGGGCACGTCGGCAGAGGCTATCGGATCGCCGGATGCGGCCGTTCACCGCGCATTCACCGCACGATCGAGTGACCGCGGGCTGCGCCTGCCGCGATCATCATGGTCGATCAACGCACCCAGGAACAACTGCCGCCCACCCATCACGCCAGTTATGCCACGACTGGGCAGGTGTGGGCGAATTGCCGGGTGGGGGGTGAGGGGGGTGGTGGGTGGTGAGGGGGGCGGTGGGTGGTGAGGGGGGCGGTGGGTGGCGAGGGCGGGGGCGGGACGGGTGCGGGGGCGGGACGGGTGCGGGACGGGTGCGAGCCGGGCGCGTGGCGCGCCGGGCGCGGCCGGGCGTGGGGGTGGGGTGACGTCCCGCCGGGCCGAACGGCGCCCCTACAGGTCAAATCGAACGCCTCATTCCCCCCATCGGGGGCTTACCCAGCGGGAGCGGACGCGAAGCGCGCAGGAGGGCCTCCGGCAGGAGTGGGGCGGCCGGCACGGTGGGCACTGGATGAGCCGGGCGGGCACCGGGCCGGGCGAGCGGCCACCGGTCCGGGCGGGCCGGGCGGGCACCGGTCCGGATCGAGCGGACCAGACGGACTGGGCCAGACGGACCGGGCCGGAGAGCGGCGGAGCCTGTCGCAGGCGGGCCGTAGAGTCCGGGCCCTCCGGGCTCCGCGAGGCTCCTTACGGGGCGAATCGAACGCCCCATTTCCCCCACCGGGGGCCTACCCAGCGGGAGCGGACGCGAAGCGCGGCGGAACGCACCGCCAAGCAGAGCTGCCCCGCGCCCCGGCGACCGGGAAGCGCGCCGGAGTCGCTGTCCGGTCCGCCCCGCATCGTCGCAGGTCAGTGAGATGACAACGGTGTTCAGGCCCGCGTTGCCACATACCCCCCACCCGTAGTTCACTGCAAGGGCGACGGCAGCGGACGGGAGGCGGACCGCATGGGTGCAGGGCATGATCACGGGGCCGGTACGGCGGCCGCGGCGTATCGGGGGCGGTTGCTCGGGGCGCTGGCGTTGACCTCGGGCGTCATGGTCGCCGAGATCATCGGGAGCGTGGTCACGGGCTCGCTGGCGCTGCTCGCCGACGCGGGGCACATGGCCACCGACGTGGTGGGGCTGACGATGGCGCTGGTCGCGATCCGCTTCGCGAACCGGCCGCCGTCGCCGCAGCGCACGTTCGGGCTCGCCCGCGCCGAGATCCTCGCGGCGGTGGCCAACGCGCTGCTGCTGTTCGGCGTCGGCGGGTACGTACTGGTCACGGCGGTGCCGCGGTTCTTCGAGCCGGTGGGGATCGAGGGCGGCACGACGATGGTCTTCGGCGCTGTCGGGCTGGTGGCGAATCTGGTGTCGCTGGCCCTGCTGATGCGCGGGCAGCGGGACAGCCTCAACGTGCGCGGCGCCTTCCTGGAGGTGACGGCGGACGCGCTGGGGTCGGTGGCGGTCATCGTGGCGGCGCTGCTGGTCACCGTCACGGGATGGCCGGCGGCCGACCCGGTCGCGTCCGTCGTGATCGGGCTGATGATCGTGCCGCGTACCTGGAAGCTGTTCCGCGAGTCGCTGGACGTACTGCTGGAGACCGCCCCCAAAAACGTGGACATGACAGAGGTACGGGCGCACCTGCTGGCGCTGCCGGGCGTCGAGGACGTCCACGATCTGCACGCCTGGACGATCACGTCCGGGATGCCGGTGCTCTCCGCCCATGTGGTCGTCGCACCGGACGTCCTGGACGCGACGGGGCACGAGAAGATGCTGCACACCCTGCGCGGCTGCCTGGGCGGCCACTTCGACGTCGGGCACTGCACCTTCCAGCTGGAGCCGGGCGGCCACGCGGCGCACGAGGCGCAGCTGTGCCCATGATGCGGGCGCGGCTAGGGCAGACTTGAGCGGCGAGGAGACCGACGACAAGGATGGGCATGCCGATCACACCTGCCAATGGACAGACCGCCGGGACGACGGCGGTGAACCCACCGGGCGGCACCGCCGAACCGATCTTGCTGGAGCTTGTCGACGAGAACGGCACGACGATCGGCACCGAGGAGAAGCTCACCGCCCACCAGCCGCCCGGCCTGCTGCACCGGGCGTTCTCGGTCTTCCTCTTCGACGACAGAGGGCGGCTGCTGCTCCAGCGGCGGGCGCTGGGCAAGTACCACTCGCCCGGCGTCTGGTCCAACACCTGCTGCGGCCACCCGTACCCGGGCGAGACCCCGTTCGCCGCGGCGGCGCGGCGTACCGCCGAGGAGCTGGGCGTCGCCCCGGCGCTGCTCGGCGAGGCCGGTACGGTGCGCTACAACCATCCGGACCCGGAGTCGGGGCTGGTCGAGCAGGAGTACAACCACCTGTTCGTGGGGCTCGTGCAGGCCGCGCCGGAGCCGGACCCCGAGGAGGTCGGCGAGATCGCGTTCGTGACGCCTCAGGAGCTGGCCGAGCGGCACGAGGAGGCACCGTTCTCGGCGTGGTTCATGACCGTGCTGGACGCGGCCAGGCCCGCCGTGCGGGAGCTCACCGGGCCCGCGGCGGGCTGGTAGGTCCGCCCGCCGGCGGGGCGAGCGGCAGTTCGGCCCAGACCGCCTTACCGCCGCTCGCCGTGTGCGCGACGTCGCACTTGCCGCCCGCCTCGGCCGTGAGCATCTTGACCAGCCACAGGCCGCGCCCGCCGACATCGCCCTCGTCCGCCTCGACGGCCTTGGGGCGGTACGGGTGGTCGTCCTCGACGGCGGTCCTGACCCAGTCGGCGCCGACGGTGATCTCGACGGTGATCTCGGGGGAGAGCAGCGCGGCGTGCTGCACGGCGTTGGTGACCAGTTCGGAGACGATCAGCAGCAGGGCATCCAGGATCTCGCCGGCCGCGGGCACGCGCTGCTGGGCGAGCAGGTCCCGGACCGCGTGGCGCGCCTGCGGCACCGACGACTCCAGTGCCGGTGCGGTGAAGCGCCAGACACCTTCGTACGCGCGCGCGGCGGTCAGCTCCTCGGGGGGTTCGGCCGGGGGGCCGGAAGGCGTCCTCACCCTCCGAGTGTTGGTGGTGAGCTGGTCCGGACCGGCCCGCTGAACACAAGTCAGCTTCTATCGACGCCTTCTGACCGATTCCGAAATCGGCGATCAGACCTGCGACTGGTCCTGGCTTTTTTGTTTCGTGTTCAAGGATTGCCGGACGAGGCCGGTGGGCGCCCGGTGGCGTCCGGTGCGCCCGTACGCGGGCCCTGCCCGCCCGCCACCATACCGACGATCCGCCGGCCCCCGACGCCCATCGCGATCAGCCCGAGCCCGTCGAAGAGCAGCGCGAGGGAGAAGAAGCAGCCGATCACGTAGCGGCTGCTGTGCGGCCAGTCGCCGAGCACCAGGACGCCCAGCAGGATGCCGAAGGCCCCCTGCACCAGCGTCCAGCCGAACTGCGGCCCCCGTACGACCACGCCGCCGACGAGCCGGAACACCCCGCCGGTGAGGAACAGCAGCGCCGCGAACATCGTCAGCCCCGCCGCGGCCACCTCCGGCTGACGGATGACGACCACCCCCGCGGCGAGGTTCAGGGCCGCCACGATCACCGCGAGCCAGAAGAAGCCGGCCCCGCGCGACTGCACCGCGTGCAGCAGCCCGACCACGCCGCCGATCAGCAGCAGCCAGCCGAAGAGCAGCATCGAGGTGAGCGTCGCGAAGCCGACGTACGCGAGGCCCACCAGACCGGCGATCACCAGGACCGCCCCGAGCACCGCCAGCAGGCCGAAGCTGCGCCTCAGCTCGCCCGCCGCCTGTGCCCCCGGCGGCGTCGTACCCGCCGGCGGCTTCGAGGATCTGCTTCTGCCGAGCATCACGGCCCTCCTCACGGACGCCTTTGTCCCGGTATACCTCTTTCGGGGCCGGACGGCTCTTCCGGGGCCGGACGGCTCCTCCGGGAGCGGACGCCCCTTCCGGGACCGGACGGCCCCTCGGGACCAGGCCGGGGACGAGGACGAACGGCAGCGCACGCACGACAGCAGGCCCGGTGTTCACGAGGAACACCGGGCCTGCTGCGGAAGTAGCGGGGACAGGATTTGAACCTGCGACCTCTGGGTTATGAGCCCAGCGAGCTACCGAGCTGCTCCACCCCGCGTCGGTTGTGCCAACCCTACGGGGTACCGGGCCACACACCAAATCGCCGGACGGAACCCCTCAGAGAACGCGTTCCGCGATCCGCCCGGCCTCGACCTCGATACGCCGGTCCGTGTGCACCGCTTCCAGCATCCGCCGGTCGTGCGTCACCAGGAGCAGCGTGCCCTCGTAGGAGGCGAGGGCGGACTCCAGCTGCTCGATCGCCGGGAGGTCGAGGTGGTTGGTCGGCTCGTCCAGGACCAGGAGGTTGACGCCGCGGCCCTGGAGGAGGGCGAGGGCGGCGCGGGTGCGCTCGCCCGGGGACAGGGTCGAGGCGGGCCGCAGCACGTGGGCCGCCTTGAGGCCGAACTTGGCGAGCAGGGTCCGTACGTCGGCCGGGGACAGGTCCGGTACGGCCGCACGGAAGGCGTCCGCCAGCGGCTCGTCACCGAGGAAGGCGCCGCGGGCCTGGTCGACCTCGCCGACGACGACGCCGGGCCCCAGAGAGGCGTGTCCGGCGTCCAGCGGCAGCCGGCCCAGCAGGGCGGCGAGCAGGGTGGACTTGCCGGAGCCGTTGGGGCCGGTGACCGCGACCCGGTCGGCCCAGTCGATCTGGAGGTCCACCGGGCCGAAGCGGAAGTCCCCGCGCCGCACCTCGGCGCCGCGCAGGGTGGCCACGACCGCGCCCGCGCGCGGCGCGGCGGCGATCTCCATGCGCAGCTCCCACTCCTTGCGGGGCTCCTCGACGGCGTTGGCGTCCAGGCGTTCGATCATGCGCTGGGTCTGCTTGGCCTTGGCGGCCTGCTTCTCGGTGGACTCGGTGCGGAACTTGCGGCCGATCTTGTCGTTGTCGGTGGCCTTGCGCCGGGCGTTCTTGACGCCCTTCTCCATCCAGTTGCGCTGGGTGCGGGCGCGCGTTTCGAGGGCAGCCCTGGTGTCCGCGTACTCCTCGTACTCCTCGCGGGCGTGGCGCCGGGCCCGCTCACGCTCCTCCAGGTACGCGGTGTAGCCGCCGCCGTAGGTGTTGACCTGCTGCTGCGCGAGGTCCAGTTCGACGACGCGGCTGACCGTGCGGGTCAGGAACTCGCGGTCGTGGCTGACCAGGACCGTGCCGGCGCGCAGTCCGGTGACGAACTCCTCCAGCCGGGCCAGGCCGTCCAGGTCGAGGTCGTTGGTGGGTTCGTCCAGCAGGAAGACGTCGTAACGGGAGAGCAGCAGCGAGGCGAGGGAGGCGCGGGCGGCCTGGCCGCCGGACAGGGACGTCATCGGCTGGTCGAGGCCGACCGCGAGGCCGAGCTGGGCGGCGGTCTCCTCGGCGCGTTCGTCGAGGTCGGCGGCGCCGAGGGAGAGCCAGCGCTCCAGGGCGGTGGCGTACGCGTCGTCGGCGCCGGGCCGTTCCTCGACCAGGGCCTCGGTGGCGGCGTCCAGGGCGGCCTGGGCGGCCGTGACGCCGGTGCGGCGGGCGAGGAAGGCGCGTACCGACTCCCCGGGGCGCCGGTCGGGCTCCTGCGGGAGGTGGCCGACGGTGGCGGTGGGCGGGCTGAGGGCCAGCCGGCCCTCCTCCGGGGTGTCCAGCCCGGCCAGCAGGCGCAGCAGGGTGGACTTGCCGGCGCCGTTGGCGCCGACCAGGCCGACGACGTCCCCCGGCGCGACCACCAGGTCGAGGCCGGAGAACAGGACGCGCTCGCCGTGGCCGGCGGCGAGGGACTTGGCGACGAGGGTGGCAGCGGTGGCAGACATCAGACCGCCGATCGTATCCGGCCCGCTGCCGGCGATCCCCTCGATATCCGGTGGGCGCCCTGGCGTACGGGGCCGGGCGGCCCCCGGTGGCCCTCGCGCCACCCGAAGGCCGCCTTACCATCCGGGGCATGGAACCGGGCATCATCACACGTGTCAGCGACGGCACCGCGACCGTCACCCTCAGCCACCCCGCCAAACGCAACGCCATGACGACGGGGATGTGGCGGGAACTGCCGCCGCTGCTGGAGCGGCTGGCGGCGGACCGTGCCGTACGGGTGCTGGTGCTGACGGGTGCGGGCGACACCTTCTGCGCCGGTGCGGACATCGGGTCGCTGCGCGGGTCGGCGGGGGCGGAGAAGGGGCTGGCGACGGCTGCCGAGGAGGCGCTGGCCGCGTTCCCGAAGCCGACGCTGGCGGCGGTGCGCGGGTACTGCGTGGGCGGCGGCTGTCAGCTGGCGGCGGCGTGCGACCTGCGGTTCGCGGAGGAGGGCGCCCGGTTCGGGGTGACGCCCGCGAAGCTGGGGATCGTCTACCCGGCCTCCGCCACGCAGCGGCTGGTGCGCCTGGTGGGCCCGTCGGCTGCCAAGTACCTGCTGTTCTCGGGCGAGTTGATCGACTGTGCGCGGGCGCTGCGGACCGGGCTGCTGGACGAGGTGCTGCCCGAGGGGGAGCTGGACCAGCGGGTGGCGGCCTTCACCGCCGTACTGGCGGGCCGGTCGCAGCTGACGCAGGCCGCGGCGAAGGAGTTCGCGGACGGCCCCGCCGACGCGGAGCGGGTGGCCCACTGGGAGGCGCAGGCAGGTGAAAGCGGCGACACCGCGGAGGGTGTCGCCGCTTTCCTCGAACGCCGGACGCCGCGTTTCACCTGGACGGCTCGGTGATACGGGCCACGGGGAGACGGGTCATCCCACCTCGCCGTCCGTCTTGAGCGTCAGACGCACGTTCGTGTCGGCCGTGCCGTTGTTGGTGACGCAGGCGGTGTAGTCGCCCGCGCCGGGCCAGCCGGGCCAGGTGTCGCGCAGCTCCGCGCCGTACGCGGTGACCAGGCCGGGCGAGCCGGTGCCCGGTACGGTCGCGCCCTGGTACTGGAGCTTGAATTTGGCGCCCTGCCCGGTGGCCTTGCCGTCCGCCCGCACCTGGTGCTGGGCGGCCTGCTGCACGCAGCGCTGCTCCCCCGGGTGCAGCGTGCCGCCGTAGAACGGTGCGGCGGCGGCCGGGCCGGCGGCCGTCAGGGCCAGTCCGGCGGCCGCGGCCCCGGCGCACACGGTGCCCATGACGGTGGTGATCGTGCGGTTCATCTGTTCTGCCCCCCTGAGTCGCCGGATGGACCGACACCGGAAAGCTAGCGGCGGCCGCCGTCCGGAAAGCAGCCCGCCGGGTGTCCGTTTCCCGTCCGGTGCGGGTCCGTTCCGGCCACCTCGGCGACATACTTGTCGGGTGTCCGACCGGTTGGGCGACCGGCTCGCGACGGCGCGCGAAGAGGGCTTCGTCGGCCGCCGCGGTGAGACCGCGGCCTTCCGCGGGCTGCTGGCCGCCGGGCGCGGCGCGGTGGTGTACGTGCACGGCCCCGGCGGCATCGGCAAGACCACGCTGCTGCACCACTTCGCGCAGCTCGCCGGGCGCGCCGGGCGGCCCGCCGTACGGCTGGAGGCGTCCGGGGTGCGCTCCTACGAGGAGGAACTGGCGGAGCGCATTCCGGACCGGCCGGATCTGGTGCTGCTCATCGACGGCCTGGACGACGCGCGGGCGGCGGGCGAGACCGTGCACCGTGAGCTGCTGCCCCGGCTGCCCGCCGACGCGGTGGTCGCGCTGGCCTGCCGGACGGCGCCGCCGCTGTCCTGGCGCCTGGACCCGGCGTGGCAGGGGCTGCTGCACCTGCTGCCGCTCGGCCCGCTGGACGAGGCGGACAGCCGGGAACTGCTCACCCGGCGCGGGGTGCCGCCCGCCGTGCAGGAGCAGGGGCTGGCCTTCACCCGCGGGTATCCGCTGGCGCTCGCGCTGGTGGCGGACGTCGCCGCGCTCGGCGGGGAGGCGGCCGGGCCGGAGCCGTCGCCGCAGGTCGTACGGGCGCTGCTGGCCAGTCTGCTGGAAGCGGTGCCCACGCCGCTGCACCGCACCGCGCTGGAGGCGTCCTCGCAGGTGCTCTCGACGACCGAGCCGCTGCTGGCCGCGCTCCTGGACGTGCCCGACGCCGGGCCGTACTTCGACTGGCTGTGCGGGCTGTCCGCCGTGGAGAGCGGGGCCCGCGGGGTACACCCGCACGACCTGGTGCGGGACGCGCTGGACGCGGAGCTGCGCTGGCGCGACCCGGAGCGCAGGGCGGCGCTGCACCGCCGGGCGAGCGCGTACTACCAGCGGCTGTTCACCCAGGAGGACGACCGGGGGCGGCAGCGGGCGGTGCTGGCGGACTTCGCGTACCTGCACCGGGACAGCCCGGTCGTCGGGCCGCTGCTGGAGCCGGTGGCGCGGGGCGCGGCGGGCGCGGCCCGGCTGGACCGGCTGACCGTCTCGCCGGGGCCGGTGACCGGCGGCGAGCTGGTGGAGGCGTGCACGGTCGCCGCGATCCACGAGGGGATCGAGGCGGCGCGGCTGGTCGACGGCTGGTCGCGGTGCCCGGAGGCGGCGACGTACACCGTGCGCGGGCCGGACGGGGTGGCGGCGGGGTTCTACACGCTGATCGAGCTGACCGGCGCTCCCCCGCCGGGCGCGCCGGACGACCCGGCCGTACGGGCCGCCTGCCGCTGGCTGGCCGCGCACGGTGAACTGCGCGAGGGGGAGACGGCGTTGCTGGTCCGGTTCTGGATGAGCCGCGACGAGTACCAGGCCGTCTCCCCCGTGCAGACGCTGATCACGCTGCGCCTGACGCACCACTACCTCACCGGCCACCGGCCCGCCGTGACGCTGCTGCCGTTCGCCGACCCGGAGTTCTGGGAGCCGGGCTGCGCGTACGTGGACTTCGCCCGGCTGCCCGCGGCGGACTTCACCTCCGGCGGGCGCCGGTTCGGGATGTTCGTGCACGACTGGCGACGGGTGCCGGGGCTGGCGTGGCTGGCGATGCTGACCGAGCGGGAGCGCGCCGAGGATCCGTTCAGCGTGGCCCCGCCCGTGGCGTCGGACCCGTTGCGGGTCCTGGACCGGGAGGCGTTCGCGGCGGCCGTACGGGACGCGCTGCGCGAGCTGGTACGGCCGGACGGGCTGCGCGGCTCACCGCTGTTGGAGACGCGCCTGGTGGCCGGGCGGTGCGCGGCGGCCCCGGCGGAGGGAGCGGCCCCGAAGGAGCGGGTGGCGGCCCTGCGGGAGGCGTTCCGCGCGGCGGCGGCAGCGCTGGAGGCGTCGCCGCCGGACCGCCGGGCCTTCCGGGCGCTGCACCACACGTATCTGCGCCCGGCCGGCACGCAGGCGCGCGCCGCGGAGCTGCTGCGCCTGCCGATGACGACGTACCGGCGTCATCTGGCCGCGGGGATCGCCCGGTTGACGGAGCTGCTGTGGCAGGAGGAACTGGAGGGCGGCGGCGGGCCGGCGGCGACGTGAGAGCCGGTGTCATCCCTCCAGGACGGACCGGCTCCGGGCCCGCATCTCCGCGACGGCCCCGGCCGGGGCCTTCTCCGGCGAGCCCGCGTCGTACGGCGGCTGCGGGTCGTACTCGATGCCGAGCTGGATGGTCTGCGCGCACGTGTCGCCGGCGATCCGGCCCGCCAGCGCCAGGCCCATGTCGATGCCGGAGGACACGCCCGCGGCGGTCACGTACTTGCCGTCGAAGACGACACGCTCGCCGGTCGGTTCGGCGCCGTAGGACGGGAGCCGGTCGAGCGCGAGCCAGTGCGAGGTGGCACGACGGCCCTTGAGGAGCCCGGCGGCGGCGAGGAGCAGCGAGCCGGTGCAGACGGAGGTCGTCCAGGTGGTGCGGGTGTCCACGGCGCGCAGCCAGTCGTGCAGCGGCCCGTCGTCCATGAGCGCGGCATGGCCACGGCCGCCGGGTACCACGAGCACGTCGGGGGCGGTGACCTCGGACAGCACGGCGTCGGCGGTCAGCGCGAGGGAGCCGCAGCCGGTGCGGTGCTCGCCGGTGCGCCCGGCGACGAAGACGGTCTCGGCGCCCGGGATGCGGCTGAGGGTCTCGTACGGGCCGATGGCGTCCAGGGCGGTGATGCGGTCGTACAGGAGGACGGCGATCTGCATGGCGAAGCCTTTCGGTGGCGGGTGCTCGGTGGGATGAGGCGCGTAGCGGCTCGGCGGGGTGCGTGGCGGGGCGGGAAGTGCTGCGGGAGGCGGGGCGCGGGAGGCGGAGCGGACGGGCCGTCAGGGGAACGGTGGCGGGGCCGCGGGCCGGAAGCGGCGGCGGTATTCGGCCGGGGCGGTGCCCAGCGTGCGCAGGAAAGCGCGGCGCATCGCCTCCGGGGTGCCGTAGCCGCAGCGGCGGGAGATGCCCTCGATGCCGTCGGCGGTGTCCTCCAGGAGGCGCCGGGCGGCCTCCAGCCGTACCCGGTCGACATAGCGTCCCGGTGTCATGCCGACCTCGGCGCGGAAGGCGCGGGCGAAGTGCCGGGGCGACAGGCCCGCGCGGCCGGCGAGGGTGTCGACGGACAGGTCGGCCGCCGGGTTCTCGGTGATCCACTGCTGGACGTCGCGCAGCGGGCGCCGGTCCGCGGTCTGGGCGGCGAGCTGGGCGCTGAACTGGGTCTGGTTGCCGGGCCGGCGCAGGAAGACGACCAGGTGGCGGGCGACGGCCAGGGCCAGGTCACGGCCGTGGTCCTCCTCCACCAGGGCCAGCGCCAGGTCGATGCCCGCCGTCACCCCGGCCGAGGTGGCCACGTCGCCGTCCCGTACGTAGATCGGCTCCGGATCGACCCGTACGGCCGGGAACTGCGCGGCGAGCGCGTCGCACCGGGTCCAGTGGGTGGTCGCCCGGCGCCCGTCGAGCAGTCCGGCGGCGGCGAGCAGGAACGCTCCGGTGCACACGGCCACCTTGCGCCGGGCGTGCGGCGCGTGCGGCCGCAGCCAGTCGACCAGGCGGGGGTCGGGAGCGCGGGTTCCCCGACCGCCGGGCACGAGGAGGGTGTGCGGCGGTGTGGCGTCGGGCAGCGCGAGGTCGGGTGTGAGGGTCAGCCCGCTGGTCGTACGGACCGGGGCGCCGTCGAGCGAGGCGGTACGGACCGGGTACGCGCCGGGCACCCGCCGGTCCGCCTGGTGGAAGACCTCCAGGGGGCCGGTGACATCGAGGCTCTGTACGCCCTCGAAGAGGACGACCAGCACGTCGCGCTGTTCCATGGCGCCCATCCTGGTCGGGGTGCGGCGATGGCGGCAATGACGAAAAACCCACCTTTACGGCCATCGGCCGCGGCCGTGCGCGCGGAAACGGAGGGCGGTCCCGCCCTCCCCTCCATACCGACGGGTCGGTAACCTGCGGTCATGACCACCACGACCTCGCTCCCCGAGCGCGCCGGCCGACGTTGTCACCACGTCGTCAACCCGCTGCACTCGACCGTCTACTTCTCCCCCGACCTGCCTGCCGAGCTCGCCGGACTCGGTGTCGAGGACCGCAGCGCCGTCTACTTCGCCAGCCGCGCCGCCGCCATGGGCGCGGTGGGCCCCGGCACCGTCACCGCGGCGTTCTACAACTTCAAGCACGACCTGGTCGCCCGGCACGTCCCGCGGGTCTGGTCGGTCGTCTCGCCCGAGGACGTGCTGGCCGCGCGGCTGCGGGCGGTCGACAGCACCCTGCGGCGGCTGCTCGGTGACGCGGCGGTGGAGTCGCCGGAGATGGCCGAGGCGGCCCGCCTGGCGCTGCGCGCCACCGAGGCCTGCACCCGGCACGCCCGGCCGCTGTACGCCGCGCACGCCGACCTGCCGGTGCCCGACGCCCCGCACCTGGCCTACTGGCACGCGGCGACGCTGCTGCGCGAGCACCGCGGCGACGGCCACCTGGTGGCGCTGCTGGAGGCCGGGCTGAACGGTCTGGAGGCGCTGGTCACCCACACCGCCACCGACCGCGGCGCGGACCGCTCGTGGATCCTGGCGACCCGCGGCTGGTCCCTGGAGGAGTGGGAGGCCGCCGAGGAGAGGCTGCGCGAGCGCGGCGTGCTGGACGCGGCGGGCGCGCTGACCGAGGCGGGCGCCGAGCTGCGCGCGGACCTGGAGGACACCACGGACCGGCTGGACCTGGCGCCGTACGAGCACCTGGGCGCGGCGGGCGTGGCCCGGCTCACCGAGCTGGCGGGCGGCTTCACGCAGGCCGCGGTGGCGGCGGGCGCGTTCCCCAAGGAGCTGCTCGGCAAGCGGTGAGCCGGCGAACGCGGGTACTCCGCACGGGAGTCGGCCGGGAGGCCGGGTGCCCGTGCGGCGTCCCGCGCGCGGAAGAATCGGGGTGCGCGGGGCCGGCCGCCGCTGCCAGGCTGCGCCGATGGACCGTCAACGGATCTCCCGGATCGCGCACACCAGGCACCCCGTCGCGGCACCGCTCGACGACGACTCGGTGCGGCAGCTCCTGGAACACGCCCTGCCCCGTGGCGACGAGCGGGTGCTCGACCTCGGCTGCGGCGGCGGGGAATGGCTGCTGCGCGCGCTGGCCCGGTGGCCGCGGCTGCGCGCCGAAGGGGTCGACATCAGCCCGGAATCCCTGGCGCACGCCCATGCGGCCGCCGTCAGGCAGGGCGTGACGGGCCGTCTCGTCCTGCACCAGGAGGACGCCACGGACTTCCGCTCCCCGCACCCGTTCGACCTGGTGCTCAGCGTCGGTGCCGCGCACGCCTTCGGCGGCCTGCTGCCCACGCTGGCCGCGGCGCGCCGGCACCTGGCGCCCGGCGGGCGGGTCCTGGTCGGCGACGGGTTCTGGGAACGTACGCCCTCCGGGGAAGCCGTCGCGGTGCTCGGGGACTTCGCCGGCCTGCCGGCCACCCTGGACCGCGTCACCGCCGACGGGTGGACCCCCGTCCACGGGCACCTCAGCACCCGCCGGGAACTGGACGATTACGAGTGGTCCTGGACGGGATCGCTGGCCTCGTGGGCGCTGGACCGGCCCGCCGGCCCCGAGCGCGCCGAGGCCCTGGCGGCGGCCGATGCCCACCGCCGGGAGTGGCTGCGCGGCTACCGGGACAGCTGGGGCTTCGTCAGCCTGGTGCTGCGCCGTACCGACGGCTGAGGGTCGGTGCCGCGCGCCGCGGACGGCCGAGGAACTGCGCCGCGCGCCGCGGACGGCCGAGGAACTGCGCCGCGCGCCGCGGACGGCCGAGAGCCGGTGCCCCGCGCCGCGGACGGCCGAGGAACTGCGCCGCGCGCCGCGGACGGCCGAGAGCCGGTGCCGCACGCCGCGGACGGCTGAGGAAATGCGCGACCCGCCGCGGACGGCCGGGGGCCGCGGCGGGTCCGCTGACACGCCCGGCCGCAGGCCGCTTCCCGGCGGCCCGCCGCCCCCGGTGCCCGGTACCTCCCGCCCCGCCCGCCCCATGCGTCGGTACCCGCCCCGTACGGACCGCTCCCCCGCGCGTGCGGCTTCTCACACCTGGCCGCGGCGGCCCGGGTCGCGCGACAGTGCGGCCCGCCAACCTGCACAATGCAGGCTCAAGCAAACGCTGGAAGGCGGGGCAGGAAACAACGTGACGGCATCCACCGAGGCCAACGGGGCGTCCGGGACCATCGGATCCATCGAAGCGAGGATCGCCGACGAGCTCGGCGTCAGGGAACGGCAGGTGAAGGCCGCGGTCGACCTGCTCGACGGCGGCTCGACCGTGCCCTTCATCGCCCGGTACCGCAAGGAAGCGACCGAGATGCTCGACGACGCGCAGCTGCGCGCGTTGGAGGAGCGGCTGCGCTACCTGCGGGAGCTGGAGGAGCGGCGCACCGCGATCCTGGAGTCCGTCCGGTCGCAGGGCAAGCTGGACGCCGCGCTGGAGGCGCAGATCCGCGGCGCGGAGTCCAAGGCCCGCCTGGAGGACATCTACCTGCCGTACAAGCCCAAGCGGCGCACCAAGGCGCAGATCGCGCGTGAGGCCGGCCTGGAGCCGCTGGCGGACGGGCTGCTGAGCGACCCGTCGGTGGAGCCCGCCGCGGCCGCGGCGGCGTTCGTGGACGCGGACAAGGGCGTCGCCGACCCGGCCGCCGCCCTGGAGGGCGCGCGGGCCATCCTGACCGAACGGTTCAGCGAGGACGCCGACCTGATCGGTGAACTGCGCGAGCGGATGTGGACGCGCGGCCAGGTGACCGCGAAGGTCCGTGCGGGCAAGGAGGAGGCGGGCGCGAAGTTCGCCGATTACTTCGACTTCGCGGAGCCGTTCACCGCGCTGCCGTCGCACCGTGTCCTGGCGATGCTGCGCGGCGAGAAGGAGGAGATCCTCGACCTCGCGCTGGAGCCGGAGACCGAGCCGGTCGAGGGCGTCACGTCGTACGAGCAGTCCATCGCCGCGAAGTTCGGGATCGCCGACCGCGGCCGGCCGGCCGACAAGTGGCTCAAGGACACCGTCCGCTGGGCCTGGCGCACCCGCGTCCTGGTGCACCTCGGCATCGACCTGCGGCTGCGGCTGCGGCAGGCCGCCGAGGACGAGGCGGTCCGGGTCTTCGCGTCCAACCTGCGCGACCTGCTGCTGGCGGCGCCCGCCGGCACCCGCGCGACGATGGGCCTGGACCCCGGCTTCCGTACGGGCGTGAAGGTCGCCGTCGTCGACGCGACCGGCAAGGTGGCCGCGACGGAGACCATCTACCCGCACGTGCCGCAGCAGAAGTGGGACCAGTCGCTGGCCACGCTGGCGCGGCTGGCCGAGGAGCACGGGGTCGAGCTGATCGCCATCGGCAACGGCACCGCGTCCCGCGAGACGGACAAGCTGGCCGCCGACCTGATCGCGGCGCAGCCCGAGCTGAAGCTGACCAAGGTGATGGTCTCCGAGGCGGGCGCGTCGGTGTACTCCGCCTCCGCGTTCGCCTCCCAGGAGCTGCCGGACCTGGACGTGTCGCTGCGCGGCGCCGTCTCGATCGCGCGCCGCCTCCAGGACCCGCTGGCCGAACTGGTCAAGATCGATCCGAAGTCGATCGGGGTCGGTCAGTACCAGCACGACCTGTCCGAGGTGAAGCTGTCTCGTTCGCTGGACGCGGTGGTCGAGGACTGCGTCAACGGCGTCGGTGTGGACGTCAACACCGCGTCCGCGCCGCTGCTGTCGCGGGTGTCCGGCATCAGTTCCGGGCTGGCCGAGAACATCGTCGCGCACCGCGACACCAACGGCCCCTTCCGCGCCCGCAAGGCCCTCAAGGACGTGGCGCGGCTCGGCCCGAAGGCGTACGAGCAGTGCGCGGGCTTCCTGCGCATCCGCGACGGCGAGGACCCGCTGGACGCCTCCAGCGTGCACCCGGAGGCGTACCCGGTGGTGCGCCGGATGGTGAAGACGGCGGGCGGCGAGGTGTCCTCACTGATCGGCAACACGGCGGTGCTGCGCTCGCTGAAGCCGGCCGACTTCGTCGACGACTCCTTCGGCCTGCCGACCGTCACCGACATCCTCCAGGAGCTGGAGAAGCCGGGCCGTGACCCGCGCCCGGTGTTCAAGACGGCCACCTTCAAGGAGGGCGTGGAGAAGATCGGCGACCTGGAGGCCGGGATGCTCCTGGAGGGCGTGGTGACCAACGTCGCCGCCTTCGGGGCGTTCGTCGACATCGGTGTCCACCAGGACGGCCTGGTGCACGTCTCCGCCATGTCCAAGACCTTCGTCAAGGACCCGCGCGACGTGGTCAAGCCGGGCGACATCGTGCGCGTGAAGGTGCTGGACGTGGACATTCCGCGCAAGCGGATCTCGCTGACGCTGCGGCTGGACGACGAGCCCGGCAAGGGCGGCGGCGCGGCCGACGGCGGGCAGCGCGCGGGCGGCCGGCGCGACGACCGGCGCGGTGACCGGGAGGGCCGCGGTGAGCAGCGGCGCGGCAGCACGCCCCGGCAGCGCCAGGGCGGCGACCGGCGCGGCGGCTCCCGCGACGCGGCCCCGGCGAACGGCGCCATGGCCGACGCGCTGCGCCGCGCCGGCCTGCTGGGCAAGGACAGCGGCAAGCGCTGACCCGTGGGCGCCGGGGCCGGCTCGGGCCGGCTCCGGCGCCACGGGCTCAGCTCACTCGGTGGCGTCCGTGCGCGGTACGGGACCGGGCCCCTTGCGGTGCTTGCCGGTCCCCGGACCGCCCAGGTGGCTGACCCAGCGGTCGCCTTCCTGCGCCACGTAACTCTCCCCGACGCCGGCGGCCTCCCCGGCGCTGCGGTCCGGGGCGGCGGGCGCGCTCTCCTGCGCCGCGCGCTGCGCCCTGCGTTCCCGTTCGGGGCGGTTCTTCGACATGTCACCCATTGCTGGCTCCCGGCTGACGCTGGAATCGGTCGTTCGGTGGCGCCGTGGCGGTCCCGCCCGGCTCCTCCAGTACCGCACCGGCCCGGCGCCGTCGTCCTGCCCGGCGTGCCAAGCGGGTGGCGGCCGGCGGCAACCGCACCGGCGCGCGTGATGGGGCCACGCCTACCCCGGTCCGTACGGGCCAAGCGCGGCGGCTGGTATGTGCCGGGCCCGGTCCGTACGGGCCGAGCGCGGCGGCTGGTATGTGCCGGGCCCGGTCCGTACGGGCCAAGCCCGGCAGCCGGTACACGCCGGGCCCGGTCCATACGGGACCAAGCGCAGCGGCCGGTATGCGCCGGGCCCGGTCCATACGGGACCAAGCGCAGCGGCCGGTATGCGCCGAGCCCAGTCCGTACGGGCCAAGCGCAGCGGCCGGTATGCGCCGAGCCCAGTCCGCGCGGGCCAAGCCCGGCAGCCGGTACGCGCCGAGCCCGATCCGTACGGGCCGAGCCCGTCGTGCGCGGAGGCCGGGTCAGGCCGCGCCCGCGAAGCCGCGCATCCGTTCCAGCTCGGCGGCCACGTCCGTGAGCGTCGCGCAACCCGGTACGGGCGGGATCTGCGCGGCGAGCGCGGGCGGCCCCGGCCGGCCCGGGTCCGCCAGCGCGTCCGCCATCGCGGTGAGCGCCTCGGACAGCCGGCGCGCCTCCTGCGCGGTCGGGCGGCGGGCGCCGTGGTCGAGGCGTACGGCACAGGCGGTCGCCGCGTCGACGATGCGTTCGGCGGCAGTGACGACCGTGAGCCAGTCGGGGTTGCGGCCGCGCGCCGCCACGAGTTCGGCGGCGGCGGTCTCGGCCGCCGCGCGGGCCTCGCCCAGCGTCCGGTAGGCCTCCCGGCGCAGCACCAGCCGCTCGCCCCGGTCGTGCCCCGGTTCACTCTTCAGCACCTCGCCGAGGTACGCGTCGGTGGCGCGCAGCGCGGCGGTGACCCGGTGGCCGACGCGGCGGCGCGGGTCGGCGAGCCGCGGCAGATGGCCGACGACGAGCACGATGCCGCAGGCGGCGGAGGTGTCCACGATCCGCTCCAGCGCGGCCTGCGGGTCACCGCTGACGTGCACGAACGACAGCACCATCAGGGTGATCGCGACGGTCTGCAGCGCGAAGTGGCGGGTGGCGAACGGCAGCAGCGCGCCGCCCACGCCGGCGATGAGCGCGGGCCACCACCAGCCGGCCGGCAGCGCGCCCGCCACCGCGAAGACCAGGACACCGGCGACGGTGCCGGCGAAACGGTTCACCGTGCGGGAGAAGAGCGGCCCCAGGTCGGGCTTGACGAGAAAGGTGACGGTGGCGGGCAGCCAGTACCAGTGCTCGGCGCGCAGCGCGAGGGCCACCGCCGCGCTCACAGCGATGCACAGGGCGACCCGCAGGCCGTAGTCACGGCCGGCCGGGCCGAGCAGGCCCCGGCCCGGCCGGGCACGCGCACCGGCCGCCGCGATCAGCCGGCTGAGCGGGGAGCGGCGGCGGCCGGGCACCGGCCGTTGCACGGAGGCTCCGGTGCCGGGGGTGGGTGCCGACGGGGGGTCGGTAGGGGTGTGGGGGGCGTGGGAGGCGTGAGTGGCATGCGGGGCAGGCTTGTCGCGCGAGGCAGGCGTGTCGCGCGGGGCGGGCGTGTCGCGCCCCGTACGCGCAGTACGAGCCGGTACGGCCCCGTCCCCCTCCGCCCGGCCTGAAGCGGTCCTAGCCTCCTCCGTCCGGCCTGGAGCGGTCCCGATCTCCTCCGCCCGGCCCGGTACGCCCCCGCCCCCCTCCGCCCAGCCCGGAGCGGCCCCGTCCTCCTCCGCCCGGCCCGGTACAGTCCCGTCCCCCACCCCCCGGCCCGGCACAGCCCCCGAGATCACCGCGGGTCCGCCGTCCGCGCCGGCGGCGTCCACTGGTTCCGTGCGGGCGAAGACCACCGCGGCGTCCAGCAGTGCGCGGTCGAAGGCGCCGCGCGCCGGGGAGCTGGTCTCCGGGGCGGGGAGGCGGCCCGGCGGGCGGCCGGTGCGCAGCGCTTCGGCGAAGCGGCGCGGGCCCTCGGCGACCCGGTCCGGCAGCGGCTGGGCCTCCCAGAGCAGCGCGACGCTGGCCTCGCACAGCGCGGTGCCGGCGGCCAGCCGCTCGGCGAGCAGCCGTTCGTCGGCGCGGGGGCGGCGACGCAGCAGCCGGCGCAGCCGCAGTGCCTCGTCGGCGCGGTCGAGGGCGGCGGTGAGACGGCGCCGGGCCGCTTCGGCGCCCGGCCCGCCGACGGCCGCCAGCGCGTCCGCGAGCGCGTCGAAGACGGTGGCGACGGCCGCGCGCTCACCACTGAGCGGCCCGCCGGCCGGGCGGGGCGGGTGGAAGACCAGGCGCAGCAGGAGCAGCCACAGGCAGCCGGCCAGGAGGTAGAGGGCCTTGAGCCAGGGCGCGCCGGACAGCGGCATGCCCGCGCCGAGGACGGTGCTGGCCAGCATCTGCATGCCCGCGTTGGACCGCACCGGCCCGGCGACGCTGCCCGCGCCCGAGACGAAGCCGACGGCGAACAGCGCGGGGACCACCCACCAGCCCGCGCCGACGGTCTGCAGCGTGGCGCCCATCAGCATGCCGAACGACGACGCCAGGGCGGGCAGGCCGATGTGCACGATGCCGCGGCGGCGGGTGCCGGGGCGGTCGTTGACGCCCGCGAGCATGGAGCCGAGGCCTGCCAGCACACCGGCCGCCGGACGGCCGGTGGCCACGCCTGCGGCGAGCAGCGGACCCGCGCACAGCGCGCCGCGGATGACGGCGGCCCAGGGGACGGGCAGCCGCTGCCAGCGCAGGGGGTGGGCGAGCCAGGTGGGCACGGCGCGCGGCGCGCGGGGCATGGGCCTCCTTGTACGGCGGATGACGGGCAGGCGGGCTTATGGGTACGTACCCGTACGGAGCGGGACGTACTGCCCGGCAAAGGGATGGGCACGCGGGCGCCCGGGAAAGGGCGGTGTCCGAGGGGCGTCATCGGCCGACGGTGCTGACAACCAGCTTAAGGTCCTGTTTGTACGCCCCGGGACCTGCGGGTTACGGCAATGTCAAGATCACATTCAGCCGTACCGAACACCCGCGCCCCGCCCCGCCCGCTCCCCCGCCGCCCTGGCTACTCCCCCGCCACCGCCGCGACCAGCACGCTCCCGCTCGTCCGGGCGACCACGTACGCCGCCCCCTTCGTCGCCCGCGCGTCCACCGCCAGCCGGTGCGTGCCCGCCTCGACCTGGCCGGCGAACAACTCCGCGGTCCGCGTGCGCGACAGGCGGTCCACGCGGTACGCGGTGATGCCGAGCCGGCACGGCACCGCGGTCTCGACCGTCACCTCGCCGCGGACCGCGGCCAGCCGCAGCAGCCGCCGCTGGTCCTGCGGACAGCGGTCCAGGGCCTGTTCGATACGGGCGACGAGCAGCGGGACGACCGGCACCGGCAGGTCCACGAAGACCGCCGAGGACCCCGCCGCCACGAACGCGGCCCGCACAGCGGCCCGTTCGTCCTCCCCCACCGTGCCGGCGAAGGCCACCGCGCCGTAGGACCGTAACTCGTCCGGCGAGGCGCCCGCCGCGTCCCTGGTGATCTCCGCGCCGACGCCGATGCCGCGCAGGGCCGCGGCCAGCCGGGCCGGCAGCGCGACCCGGTGGCCGACCAGCAGGACCCGCCGCGCGGCCGCGGCGCCGCGCTCGGGGCCGGCGTCGGAGAGCAGGTGTTCCAGCGCGGCCCGGTACTGCGCGCCGTGGAAGCGGAACGGGCCGATGCCCGGGTAGCCGTCGCGCCGCAGGTCCGCGGTGCGGTCCGTCTGCCAGGCGAAGTCGCGCCAGACGACGTCCGTGCCGTCCCGCTCGATGACGGCGGTGACCGCGCCGCACTCCAGCCCCTCGCACTCCGGGCAGCCGTACAGGACGTAGCGCCCGCCGGCGAGCGGCGCGTCCTCCTCCAGGAGCAGCCGCCGCACGTGGGCGGTGAACAGGGACGGCCCGAGGTCGGCGGCGAGCGGGGAGACCGCGTCCAGGTCGGCCAGGCGCAGCAGGAGGGGTCTGCCGTCGACGATGAAGTCCCAGAAGTCACGGTGGGCTTCGTACGCGCCGTTGGACAGAACCGCTCCGGCGCGCGTGGCGGGCGCCAGTCCGAAAGTCGCGTAGTGCGCAGACATGTCCTGAGTATCCCCACGCAACCGCCGATATGAGCCGGGTGCCGGGCAATTCACGGGGAGGATGGTGTTCCGTGTCCCGCGGGCCGCCGCCGCACGCCCGTCGGACCCGTCGCCCCCGGCGGGCGCAACGGATAGCGTCCTGGCATGACGACGAGCGATGTGATCGTGATCGGCGGCGGGGTGACCGGCCTGACGGCCGCCGTCGGGCTGGCGGAGCGCGGGCGCGCGGTGCGCGTCGTCAGCCGCGACCCGGCCGGGGACACCACCTCCGCGGTCGCGGGCGGCCTGTGCTGGCCTTACCGGGTGCGGCCGGAAGAGCGGGCGGTGGCCTGGTCCCTGCGCTCCCTCCACGTGCTGACCGAGCTGGCGGCGCGTCCGCAGGAGACCGGTGTACGGCTGGTGACCGGCACGATGGCCGACGCCGGGGACGCGGAGCCGGACGGCTGGCACGCGGCGGTGCCCGGGCTGCGGCGGGCCGCGCCGGACGAACTGCCGCCGGGTTACGGCGCGGGCTGGCGGGCGCGCACACCGCTGGTGGACATGCCGTCCCACCTGCGGTACCTGGAGCGGCGGTTGGCGGAAGCGGGCGGCACGGTGCAGCGGCGGCCGTTCACCTCGCTCGCGGAGGCGGGGCGGGAGGCCGGGACGGTCGTCAACTGCTCCGGGCTGGGCGCCCGCGAGCTGGTCCCGGACCTGGCGGTGCAGCCCGTGCAGGGCCAGCTGGTGATCGTGGAGAACCCCGGCGTCCAGGAATGGTTCGGGGCGGCCGACGCGCACGCCGAGACCACGACGTACATCCTGCCGCAGCCGTACGGGGTGGTGCTCGGCGGCACGGCGCGCGAGGGCGCCTGGTCGCGGGAGCCGGACCCGGCGACCGCCCGCGCGATCGTGGAGCGCTGCGCGCGCGTCCACCCGAAGCTGGCGCACGCGCGCGTCCTGGCGCACCGGGTCGGCCTGCGCCCGGCGCGTACGGCCGTACGGCTGGAGGCGGAGCGGCTGCCGGGCGGCGCGCTGTGCGTGCACAACTACGGGCACGGCGGGGCGGGCGTGACGGTGGCGTGGGGGTGCGCGGACGAGGTGGTGCGCCTGGTGGACGGTGCGGGAACGGCGTGAGCGGCACGGGAACGGCGTGAGCGACACCGGAACAGCGTGAGCGACACCAGAACCGGGTGCGGGGAGGGCCGGTCGCCTGCCGGCCCTCCCCTGGCCTCACTTCCGTGCGGCCGGTGTCACGTCCTCCGGTGTCACGTCCTGTCGTCCTCGGAAGCCCGGGCCGCCGCACCGGCCGTGGCGGACGGGCCGGCCGTTCCCGGCCCGCCCGCGTCGTTGCCGTTGCCGTTGCCCGGCCCGATGCGGATCTCGAAGTCGCCGTCGTAGCGCTCGTGGCCCGCGATGACGGCCAGTTCGACGACCTCCTCGCCCTTCTGCCCGCGGACGATCAGCGGGTCGTGGCGCAGGTCCTTCATCAGCGCCCAGCACATCGCGATCATCACCAGGGTGAAGGGCGCCGCGACCAGGATCGTCAGGTTCTGCAGTCCGGTGAGCGCGTCGCCCGACCCGCCGCCGATCAGCAGCATGATTGCGGCGACCGCGCCGGTGACCACGCCCCAGAAGACCACCACGAGCCGGGTCGGTTCGAAGGAGCCCTTCTGGGAGAGCGTGCCCATCACGATGGACGCGGCGTCCGCGCCGGAGACGAAGAAGATGCCGACGAGGATCATGACCAGGAGGCTGGTGACGGTGGCCGCCGGGTACTGGTGCAGCACGTCGAAGAGCTGCCCCTCGGACGTGGTCTCGCCGGAGAGCTTCTTGCCGTCCTGGAGGTGCATCGCCGTACTGCCGAACACCGCGAACCACAGCAGGCTCACCACGCTCGGTACGAGGATCACCCCGCCGATGAACTGCCGGATCGTGCGCCCGCGGCTGATCCGGGCGATGAACATGCCGACGAACGGCGTCCAGGAGATCCACCACGCCCAGTAGAAGACCGTCCAGCTCCGCAGCCAGTCGCCGACCTGGTCCCCGCTGCCGGCCTCGGTGCGCCCGGCGAGCTGCGGCAGCTCGCCGATGAAGGTGCCGATGGAGGTCGGCAGCATGTTCAGGATCAGGACGGTCGGCCCGACGACGAACACGAAGACGGCCAGGATCAGCGCCAGCACCATGTTGATGTTGGACAGCAGCTGGACGCCGCGGGCGATGCCGGAGACCGCCGACAGGACGAAGGCGACGGTCAGGACGGCGATGACGACGACCAGCAGTGTGGTGCTGACGCTGTCCATCCAGCCCAGCACCTTGATCCCGCTGCCGATCTGGAGCGCGCCGAGCCCCAGGGACGCGGCGGAGCCGAACAGGGTGGCGAAGATGGCGAGGATGTCGATGACCTGCCCGCCCCAGCCGTTGGTCCGGCGCTCGCCGATCAACGGGGTGAACACCGCGCTTATCGTCTGCCTTCTCCCCCGCCGGAAGCAGCTGTACGCGATGGCCAGTCCCACGACCGCGTAGATCGCCCACGGGTGCAGGGTCCAGTGGAACAAGGTGGTGGCCAGCGCGGTGTCCATGGCCTGCGCGGCGTCCTTGGGGTCGGTGCCCGGGGGCGGCGTGGTGAAGTGCCCCAGCGGCTCGCTGACGCCGTAGAACATCAGGCCGATGCCCATGCCCGCGCTGAACATCATCGCGACCCAGGAGACCGTACGGAACTCCGGCTGCTCCCCCTCCTTCCCCAGGGTGATCCGGCCGTACTTGCTGACGGCCAGCCAGATCGCGAAGACCACGAAGCCGGAGGCGGAGAGCACGAAGGCCCAGCCGCCGTTCTTGATGATCCAGTCCAGCATCGTCGTCGAGGCGTTCTTGAGCGACTCGGTGGAGGTGGCGCCCCAGACGATGAAGGCGAGGGTGAGCAGCGCCGTGACGCCGAAGACCACGCGGTCGGTCTGTGGAGGGCCGGTACGGTGCGGCGCGCCGGGCAGTTCCGCTTCGACCGGCGCACCTCCCCCGCCGCCCGTGTCCTTGTCTGTTTCCGACACGTGTCGACCTTTCATTGGCCGGATTTTCCCTACTCGTTACCCCCTACCACACGAAGGGAAGCGTTCAGCAGCCCTTGAGCGGAGTCGCGGCCGTAAGGTGATATTCGGCCCGGCCGTCCAGCAGCAGCGGAACCAGGGCGCGCAGCGGCTGGCGGAGCGGCACGACGGCCCCGCCCTTCGCGGTCCGGTGGGACGCCACGCCGTGCAGGGCGAGTTCGTCCCCGACTTCGGTGTACTGCCGCGCGTCGAGGCGGTACGCGCAGGGCGGGTCGGCCAGGACCTGACCGGCGGTGGGCGGTTCGTTGTCGGCTCCGCCCAGGTAGACCGGGCCCCGGTCGGCGTGCCCGGCCAGCCGGGCGCGGGCCGTGGCGGACTCGATCCGGCCCCTGCGCTCCCCCACGTCGGCGAACAAGCCGGTCAGTGCGGCCTGTTGCGAGGTGACCCGGCGGCGGTTGTTGAGCGCCGGGTCGGCCTTCTCGGCGTCGGTCAGCGCGTCGATCCGGGTCTCCACGAGCAGCCCGACGGAGTTCTTCACCCCGGCGGTGTTGCGCAGGATGCGTTCCTGGCCGTCACCGGCCACCTGCTTGACCGGGTCGCCGGTGACCGGGTCGGTCCAGATGCCGTAGATGCCGGTGCTGAAGCCGGCACGGGCGGCTTCCGGCCGGACGTACCGCTCGGACAGGATGGTGGCCTCCCGGTGCACCGCGTGGGCGGTGTTGAGGTTGCGGGGCCACAGGGAGAGCAGGTCCTTCATGTAGTAGGGCACGGACGGGCCGTATTCGTGCAGGTCGTAGACGATGTCCGGGCGGTAGTCGCGTTGTACGGCGGCCAGCGCCCGTGCCTCGGCGGTCCTCAGGGCGAGGTGGTCGCGGTTGATGTCCACCCCGGCGGAGTTGCCGCGGGTGTCGGCGGCCCGGCCGTCCGGGTTGGCGGTCGGCACGACCAGCACGCTCGTGCGTTCCAGGAAGCGCCGGGTGGCCCGGTCCCCGGCGAAGGCGAGGTCGCGGACGGTGGACAGGCACGCCTCGCGCCCGGACGGCTCGTCGCCGTGCTGCGAACAGATCAGCAGCACCGCGTTGCCGCGCCGCACCTCGGGGGCGCTCTTCGGTGCGGGGGCGCCGATGCGTATGAGCTGGAGCGGGCGGCCTTGTGCGGTGGTGCCGATCCGGTCCGTACGGACCCGGTCGCTCGCCCGGTCCACGGCGGCGAGGAAGTCCTGTTCCTCCGGCTGGGTG
Organism: Streptomyces sp. NPDC052496; assembly: GCF_040679095.1. NCBI lineage: Bacteria > Bacillati > Actinomycetota > Actinomycetes > Kitasatosporales > Streptomycetaceae > Streptomyces > Streptomyces sp. NPDC052496. The sequence goes on along the minus strand of NZ_JBFAUH010000012.1, from coordinate 83,796 downwards.
GTCCAGCGGGCGCCCTTGCTGGTCTCGAAGCCGGTGCGGGGGAGGTCGGGGCCGGCCGCGCCGGCGGGCGGCGAGGCCAGCAGGGTCGCGGTGAGGGCGGCGGCCAGTGCCCCGAAGGCGAGGCGGCGGGAGAGGGGTGTCACGAGGGGGCCTCCGGTGTCGGACGGTGGGGCGAACGGTGGAGGTGGCCGGTGGCGCGGCCTACGGGACGGCGGGGCCGGGGCGCGGCGCCCCGGCCCCGCCGTACGGTCAGCGCGCCTCGGGGATCCGGCTCGGTACGGGCGGCTCGACTCCGGTGTGCGGTGCCGGTGCCACCCGGGCCGACCCGCCGGTCCCGGCCGTGGCCGCGGTCAGCGCCTTGGCGCCGCCGACGACGGGCAGGCGGGCGGCGGTGCGGGCGAGGTCGAGGGTCAGGCGCGGGGTGGTGGACGGCGGGTCGAGCAGGCCGGCGTCCGTTCCGGCGATGATGAGCGCGAGGCGGTGCCCGGCGGGGACGACGTGGTCGCTCGCGGCCAGGTCGAGGGTGATCGTGTAGGGCTTGCCGGGGGTCAGCGGGCGGCCCTTGCCCGGGTCCGCCCAGTTGCCCAGGTCGGCCCAGCCGCGGCTGAAGACGGTGTGGCCGACGTTCACCGTGTCGGCCTTGGTCTCCTTGAAGCAGGCGCTGTCACCGGTGGTGCTCGCGCCCCAGCAGGTGCGGTCGGCGAGGGTGGTGATGCCCTCGCCCGCGGCGCCGTAGTTGCGGATGGTGTCGGGGCCGAGGTCCACCAGGACGGCGGAGAGGTGGGCGGTGGTGGTGCTGGGCGTGGCGGTGACGGTGACCTTGCCGGAACCGGACAGCCGCAGCGGCTCGGCCAGCGGCTCGGTGGTGAAGCCGGCCTTGGCGGGCGTCGGGGTGTCGATCCGCGCGGCCCAGTCCTCCTCGTTCAGGCGCGGGTCGTCGGTGAAGGTCTCGGTGGCGCCGTGCGGCGCGCGCCGGGTGCCGAGTCCGCCGACGCCGGGGGCGGTGCCGTTGCGCGGCCGTACGGTGGTGGCCGACGTGCCGGCGGCGGGCCAGACGCGGTCGGTGGTCCACCGGTCGGGGGCGCGTTCGACGTCGGCCATCGGCTCGTCGTCGATGCCGTTGTCGTAGCCCATCAGGTAGTGGTCGAACCAGCGGTGCAGGGTCTTCACCCAGTCGGAGCGGCGGAAGTCGAACGGGTCGACGTGGCCGGTCTGGGAGAGCCAGACCTTGCGCTCGACGCCGTTGTCGGCGAGCGCGTCCCACCACTGTCCGAAGTGCTTGGTGCGGACGTTGAGGTCCTGCATCCCGTGGACGGCGAAGACGCTGGCGGTGACGTTCTGCGCGTCCTTGACGTAGTCGCGCTCGGACCACAGCCGGGTCCAGTCGCCGGTGCGGGGCGCGCCCTCGGCGAGCTTCTTCTGCACGGCGGCGCAGCGCAGGCGGGCCTCGGGGCTGTCGACGCGGTCGGCCAGCGCGTCGGGGCCGGAGTTGTACAGCGGCGCGCCCTTGGCGAAGTAATAGTCGTACCAGGAGGAGATGGCGGCGATGGGCACGATGGTCTTCAGGCCCTCGACGCCGGTGGCGGCGACGCCGTTGGCGATGGTGCCGTCCCAGCTCTTGCCGATCATGCCCGTGTCGCCGTTGGACCAGGCGGCGGTCACGCGCTTGCCGCCGGTACGGGAGTCGTAGGCGCGGCCCCGGCCGTTGAGCCAGTCGACCACGGCGCGCGCGGACTGGATGTCGGAGCGCCCGCCGACGTCCACGCAGCCGTCCGAGCGGTTGGTGCCGGCCAGGTCGACCAGGACGGTCGCATAGCCGCGCGTGACGAAGTAATTGTCGTAGAAGAGCGGGAACTGCACGGGCCGGCCGGTGCTGTCGTAGGTCTTCTTCTGGCTCTCGTTGCCCCGGCCGCAGCAAGAGTAGTAGGGGCTGGCGTCCATGATCACGGGGATCCGGCGGCCCTGCTGCGCGGGTTCGCGCGGCCGCACGATGTCGACGGCGACCCGGTCGGTCCGCCCGTCCGCGTCGCCGTCGATCCTCGTGTCCACCCAGACCGATTCACGTAGGGCGCGGTCGTAGGAGTACACGGGTCTGGACCCGTCGGGCGCGGCCCGTGCGGCGGACACGGGGCCGACGAGCGAGGACAGCAGGGCGGCAACGACCGCCGTCACGAGCGCTTTCCAGGGGATGCGGGTGATCCGCGCGCTGTTGGTCACGGGCGGACGGTAGCGCGGGGGAACTCCTGTGCGTAAGAGTGCGCGAGGTGACGGGTGGGGGCCGGGTGCGGTCCGCGGAAGTGCCGTGCCGTGGGGCGGCCGGGGCGGCCTGTGTCGTCCTGATGTCAGTCATGTGTCAGGTGGGGCCATGGACATGACGGACGGATTCCGAGTACATAAGGTCTGAAGAACTGAGGATCTGATGGGCCGAACGGGCTCACCTCCCCTACGAGCTGGAGGAATTCGTGCGTCACAGACTCATCGTTCCGGGTGCGGCCGCCCTCAGCATGCTGCTGGCGATCCCGGCTTCCGCGGCCAGTTTCACACCCGGCGCTCCGGGCGCGGGCGACTCCTATTACCCCGAGAGCGGCAACGGCGGGTACGACGTCTCCCACTACGACCTTCGCCTGAAGTACCAGCCGAAGACAGACCTGCTGGAGGGCACGGCGACGCTGCTCGCCAGGACCACGCAGGACCTGAGCCGCTTCAATCTCGACTTCGGCCTGAAGGTCAGCGAGATACGCGTGAACGGCAAGAAGGCGTCGTTCGCCACCTCCGGCAAGCACGAGCTGGAGGTCACGCCCGCCACGCCGCTGCCCAAGGGCAAGGACATCAGCGTCGTCGTGCGTTACGCGGGCAAGCCGTCCGAGCTGAAGATCGACGGCTATTCCGCCTGGCACCGCACGCCGGACGGCGGGGTGATCGCGCAGGAGCCGGACGCCGCCGTGTGGTGGTTCCCGAGCAACGACCACCCGACCGACAAGGCGACGTACGACATCTCGGTCTCGGTGCCGGACGGCAGCCAGGCGCTCAGCAACGGCGTCCTGCTGTCGCAGTCCTCCAAGCTCGGCTGGACGCGCTACAACTGGCGTTCGGACAAGCCGCAGGCGCCGTACCTGACGACGCTCGCGGTCGGCAGGTTCGACGTCACCAAGGACACCACGGCCAGTGGCCTGCCGGTGATCAACGCCTTCAGCAAGGACCTCGGCGCCTACGACGGCTCGGCGCGCGCGAGCATCGAGCGCACCACCGAGGTCACGGAGTGGCTGGAGTCGGTCTTCGGTCCGTACCCGTTCAACTCCGTGGGCGGCTACGTGCCGAACGTGAAGGCCTCGTACGCGCTGGAGACGCAGACCCGGCCGTTCTACGGCAAGGAGGCGTTCGCCGGCGGCACCAACGTCTCCGTGGTGGTGCACGAGCTGGCGCACCAGTGGTACGGCGACAGCGTCTCGGTCAAGGACTGGAAGGACATCTGGGTCAACGAGGGCTTCGCCCGCTACAGCCAGTGGCTGTGGTCGGAGAAGGAGGGCGAGGGCACCGGTCAGGAGCTGGCCGACTACGTGTACGCCCAGCACCCGGCCAATGACCCGTTCTGGACGGTCAAGCCGGGCGACCCGGGCCCGGACAACCAGTTCCACGGCGCGGTGTACGACCGGGGCGCGCTCGCGCTCCAGGCGCTGCGCAACAAGGTCGGTGACCAGGCCTTCTTCGGGCTGCTGAAGTCCTGGCCCACCGACAAGAAGTACGGCAACGCCTCGGTGCACGACTTCGTGACGTACGCCGAGCGCAAGACCGGCAAGCCGCTGGCCGAGCTGTTCGACACCTGGCTCTTCCAGCCGTCCAAGCCCGCGGCGGCCGCGGCCAAGGCCGCCTTCGGCGTCCGGTCGGCCGCCCCGGCCGAGGCACCGGTCCAGCCCAAGTCCTGGAAGTCCATCCAGGCCACGAACCACGTGCACGGGCAGGGCCACCGGCACTGACCCGGAGCGGGGCCCGGCGTACCGCGCGCCGGGCCCCGCTGTACGTGCCACGCTCCGTCCATCTCCGTGACATCCGGAAGTTACTCAGAAGTAAGTACGCCTGGTTCGATGTGCGGCGGGCCCTTCCGCCCCCTCACCGACCAGGAGTTCTCATGCCGCGCCGCGCACTGCGCCGCCCCCTCGCAGCCCTTCTCGGAATGGCGCTGGCCGCCGGGACCGCCGTCACGGCGTGCTGCGCCATGGCGCCCGCGGCGTCGGCCGCGCAGGTGCCGCAGGCCGCGGCCGAGGTGCCCGCGGTGAAGGTGCTCTCGTACAACGTCTTCCTGATGAGCAAGAACCTCTACCCCAACTGGGGCCAGGACCACCGGGCCAAGGCGATCGCCGCCGCCGGTTTCTTCCGCGGCCAGGACGTCGTCGTGCTCCAGGAAGCCTTCGACAACGCCTCCTCCGACGCGCTCAAGTCGGCCGCGGCAGCGCAGTATCCGTACCAGACGCCGGTGGTCGGGCGCGGGAAGAGCGGCTGGGACGCCACCGGAGGCGCCTACTCCGCCGCCACTCCCGAGGACGGCGGGGTCACCCTGCTGAGCAAGTGGCCCGTTCTCCGCAAGGAGCAGTACGTGTTCAAGGACGCCTGCGGCGCCGACTCCTGGTCCAACAAGGGCTTCGCCTACGCGGTGCTGAACGTCCGCGGCGCCAAGGTGCACGTCGTCGGCGCCCACGCCCAGTCGACCGACCCGGGGTGCAAGGCGGGAGAGGCGGCCGCGGTACGGGCCCGGCAGTTCAAGGAGATCGACGCCTTCCTGGACGCGAAGCGCATTCCCGCGGACGAACAGGTCATGGTGGCCGGCGACCTGAACGTGGACTCGCGCAGCCCCGAGTTCGCCTCCCTGCTCGACGACGCCGGCCTCGTGGCGGCCGACGCGCGCACCGGACACCCGTACTCCTTCGACACCCGGGAGAACTCCGTGGCGTCCTACCGCTACCCGGACGACCCGCGCGAGGACCTGGACCACATCCTGCACCGCCGCGGCCACGCCCGGCCCGCCGGCTGGCACAACGAGGTCGTCGCCGAGCGGTCCGCCCCCTGGACGGTGTCGAGCTGGGGCAAGGACTACACCTACACCGACCTCTCGGACCACTACCCGGTGGTGGCCGCTCAGCGCTTGAGGTAGGCCAGGACCGCCAGCACCCTGCGGTTGTCGTCCGCCGACGGGCCGATACGCAGCTTGGCGAAGATGCTCGCGGTGTGCTTGGCGACAGCGCTCTCACTGATGTGCAGACCACCGGCGACGGCCGCGTTCGACCTGCCCTCGGCCATCAGCTCCAGGACCGCGCGTTCGCGCTCCGTGAGGGCACTGATCGTGCCGCGGGCCGCGCCGCGCCGCAGCAGCCTGGAGATGACCTGGGGGTCCATGACGGTGCCGCCGGCCGCCACCCGGCGGACCGCGTCGATGAACTGGTCCGTATTGGTGACCCGGTCCTTGAGCAGGTACCCGACGGCGCCCTCGCCCCCGGCCAGCAGTTCGTTCGCGTACAGCTGCTCGACGTACTGGGAGAGGATGAGAACGGGCAGGCCGGGCCGCCGCCGGCGGGCTTCGAGCGCGGCCTGCAGGCCCTCGTCGGTGAAGGTCGGCGGCAGCCGTACGTCGATCACGGCGACGTCCGGTGCCGGGCGCGCCTCGTCGAGGAGGGCCCGCGTCAGGGCGGGGCCGTTGTCCACCGCCTCGACCTCGCAGCCGTGCTCCTGGAGGGTGCGGGTCAGCCCGTCCCTGAGCAGGAAGAGGTCTTCGGCGAGGACAACGCGCACGGAATCTCCAGCGTCACGGTGGTCGGTCCGCCCGGCGGACTGTGCAGGGCGAGGGTGCCGTCGAAGGTATCCAACCGCTGCCGTACGCCGGCCAGCCCGGTCCCTTTCGCGGGGTCGGCGCCGCCGTGGCCGTCGTCGGTGACGGTGGCGCGCAGCAGTCCGTCCTCGTGGGACAGGGCGACGGCGATCTCGCGGCCCCCTGAGTGCTTCGCGGCGTTCGTCAGCGCCTCACTCACCGCGAAGTAGGCGGCGGACTCGACCGGCGCCGGGAGCCGGTGCGGCAGGCGGGTCTCGACGTGGACGTCGAGGAAGCTGTCGAGCGCCAGCGACCGGACGGCGTCGCCCAGGCCCCGGTCGGCGAGGACCGGCGGGTAGATGCCGTGCACCAGGTCGCGCAGGTCCTGCAAGGCCCCCTCGGACGCACGGCGGACGTCCAGCAGGAGGGCGCGGGCCGCTGCCGGGTCCGTCTCCAGCGCGCGGGTGGCCCGGTCCAGCGACATGCCCAGGGTGACCAGCCGGGCCTGTGCCCCGTCGTGCAGGTCCCGCTCTATGCGCCGCAGTTCGGCGGCCTGCGCGTCCAGGGCCCTGGCGCGGGTGTCGGCGAGCCGCTCCACCCGCCGGGCGAGCCGGGCGCTGCGCGGCGCGGAGAGCAGCGGCCGGTTCAGACGGGTGTGCAGCCGGAGGATGGCGGGGGCCGCGAACAGCCCGGCGGCCATCAGGGCGAGTCCCAGCACCAGAGCGGCCACCATGGTGGCGGTGGTGTGCACGGGTATGAAGGCGTACCAGTTGCCGTCGTCGACGAGCCGCCAGACGAACGGCTGCACGAGCGCGCCGAACGCGCCGTACTCGATCAGGGCCAGCGGTACGGCGACGAGGAGCCCGCCGGCCGGCGGCTCCACCCAGGCCCACGCCACATCGCGCCAGAACCCCTCGTCGGCGATGACCGCGCCCGACCTCTCGCGGGCGGTGAGCGCACGGTCCGCGCCCCCGGGCAGCGGTGGTGCCGGGGCGATACGGACGCCCGTCCACCGGTCGGCGCGCGAGCGGGCACGGTCGGACAGGGCGCGCAGGGCCCGCGCGGCGGGCGGCAGCAGCCGGAATCCCACGCCGACGGGCACCAGCAGCAGGGCGAGTACCACCAGCGAGCCCACCGCCGACACGGCGAGGGCGTGCAGGCTCGCCAGCTGGCACCGGCCGACGGCGACAACGGCGTGCCGCACGGCCGTACGGAAGTCAGCGGGCATCGTCCATGATCGGAGAGATCCTAGCCGGTGCCGGTGTTGGTGCTGGTGCCGATGCGGCCGGCCGCGGTCCGCGGGCACTCCGCCACGTCCACAGCCCGGCCGCCGCCAGGCACGCGACGCCGAACAGCACCATGGGCAGCACCTCGCCGGACTCCTCGTCCAGGAACAGCAGCAGGCCGAGGTTGATCAGGGTGTGGAAGATTCCGGCGAGGGGCAGGGCGGCAGCCGCCCGCACCCCGTCCAGGGCCCATCCCAGTACGACCGACATGGACACCGCCGCCACGACGAACGCCGCCGCGTACACCGGGTGCCGCGTGAAGACCTGGACGTGCCACAGGCCCCACACCAGGCCCACCACGACCGACGCCGCGAAGGGGCCGAGGCGGGTGCGCAGCAGCGGTTGCAGGAAGCAGCGCCAGCCGATCTCCTCGCCGCACGCGCCGGTCAGCTGTGCCACGGCGATCAGCGCGAAGAGAGCCGTGGGCCGGGTGGGACCGACGTCTCCGGCGAGTACCGCGTACGCGCCCACGATCACCGCGACGATCAGGGGCGGGGTGAGGAGCAGCAGCGCTCCGGGCGCCTTCCGCGCTCCGCCGTCCGGCCCGCCGCCGGCGAACAGCTCCCGTACGCGTCCAGGCCGGAGCAGGGCGACGAGCCCCACCCCGAGGGCGGGGCCGAACTGCACCAGCTGGATGACCTCGCCGGGGATCCCGGTCGCGGGCTGGAGCGCGCCCAGGGCTCCGGACGCCAGGAACGCGACGACGAGGAACACGGCCATCGCCTTGATGTCGGCGGATCTTCTTCTGCTGTCGGCAGGTTGTGTGCGCATGGCATCGACCATGCCGTCCGGCGGGACGGCGGCCCTTGCGTCTGGATACCGGGCAGGGTGTACCCAGGTACACCCCGGGGCGCGCCGGCTCTCCGGGCACCGGGCGACCAGTAAGGGGCAGTGACCTCATGCGCCACTTGCTTTCCTGGATACAGAGGGTCCAGGATGCTGGCGTGACCGAGTTATCAGCCGATCCACGGGCCACGCCCGGGCGGCCCTCCCCCGCCACCGCCGCACTGCGCCCGGGACCGCTGCTCGCCGTCCTGCTGTCCGCGTGGTTCATGGCCCAGTTCGACTTCTTCGTCGTCAACGTCGCCGCCCCCTCGTTCGAGAAGGACCTGCACACCGGGCCCGCCGCCCTCGAACTGATCGTCGGCGGCTATGCCTTCGCGTACGCCAGCGGCATGATCACCGGCGGCCGGCTCGGCGACCTCTTCGGGCACCGGCGCACGTTCATCGCCGGGCTGGCCGCCTTCGCCGTCACCTCCCTGCTGTGCGGCATCGCGGTCAGCCCGGCCCAACTGGTCGGCGCCCGGCTGCTCCAGGGCTTCGCCGGGGCCGTCATGGTGCCGCAGGTGCTCGCCACGATCACCGCCTCGTTCCCGCCGCACGCGCGGGGCCGGGCGATGGCCTGGTACGGCGTCGCCGGCGGTACGGCCTCGGTCGCCGGCCAGGTGCTCGGCGGACTGCTGCTGGACGCCGACGTCCTCGGGCTGGGGTGGCGGATCCTGTTCCTGGTCAACGTGCCGATCGGCGTGGCCGCGGCCCTGCTGGCGCTGCGCTTCCTGCCCTCGGTGCGCTCCGGCCGCCGGGCCCGGCTGGACCTGGCCGGCGCGGGCGGCGTGGCCCTGACGCTGGGCCTGGTGCTCGTACCGCTCGCCATGGGACGCACCGCCGGCTGGCCCCTCTGGACCTGGCTCTGTCTGGCCGCCTCGGTGCCGGTGGGCGCGGCCACGGTGCTCTGGCAGCGGGCGCTGGCCGCCCGCGGCGGCGATCCCGTGCTCGACCTCGCGCTGTTCCGCGAAGGGTCCTACCTCGCCGGGGTGGTGACGGGGGCGGCCTTCATGGCGTACTGGGCGAGCGTGATGTTCACCCTGACGCTGCTGCTCCAGGGCGGTTTCGGGCTGGGGCCGTTCGGGGCGGGGCTGGCCTTCGCGCCGACCGGCGTCTGCTTCGCCGCCAGCTCACTGTGCAGCCGCCCGCTGGTGCAGCGCTTCGGCCTGCGCGTCCTGCAACTGGGCAGTGTCGTCACGGTGACCGGCCTGACGGCGCTCACCCTCGCGCTGCACTTCCGGCCGGACCGCGGGGTGCTGCCCTGGGTCGTCGTGACGATGGCGGTGGCCGGAGTGGGCAACGGGCTCACCTTCCCGCAGCTGATCGGCGCCTCGCTGGTCCGCGTACCCGCGCGGCGGGCCGGGATCGGCGCCGGAGTGCTCACCACCGCCCAGCAGTTCGGCGGCGCGGCCGGCGTCGCGGTCATCGGCGCCGCCTTCTTCGCCCTGGCCGGCAGCGCGCCGAGCGCCGCCGGTTACGCCCGGGCCGCCATGTGGACCACCGCGGTCTCGGTCGCCCTGACCTGTGTGGTCACGGTGCTGACGACGGTCATCCGGCGCGCGGCGGACCGCACGGCACGGGCCGAGGCGGCGGCGAAGGCGGCGGGCGACTGAGCGCGGCGGGCGCTTCGAAGGTCATATGGCGCGGTTCCGGGTTGGCCTGGTGATGCGCGGACCGTTGGTGGAACTGGCCGGTGACGCTTCCGCCCACGTCATGGCGGGTCGCCCGGCGCCGACTCCTCCCTCCCGGCGCCCGGCCGGGGCCGTCACCGGTCCGTCAACCGTCCCCGGGAGCACGGCGTACTGCGTACTGCGTGAAGGCTTCCCGGCCGTCGGGCACGAACGGCCACAGCCGCAGAGCCTTTCCGAGGGCAGACTCGGGGAGCCAGTCGTGCCAGGCGACCTCCGACCGACCGGGCGCCACCCCGTCCGCGATGCCGGCCTCGTGCACGCCGAGCCAGTACGGGCTGATCGCCCCTCGGCGCAGGAAGGTGAGCCAGTTGTACTGGCCCGGAAACCGTGAGACGTCGTCCGGCCGCCGGTGCACGAATTCGCCGCCCTCCGCAGCACGGCAGACGACCGTCGCCACCCGGTGCGGCCACCTCCTGCAGATGGCCTCGCCCCGGTCGGCGGCCCCCACCACTCGGTCCTGCTCGTCCACCCGCTCCACCGGTTCACTCATGGCGCCCACGATCTCGACGGCATACGGCGAGGGGCGGCCGCGCGGCGTGCGCGCGACCGCCCCTCGCCGTGTCCGGCGGCTTCGCGGTCAGCTCTTGTCGAGCGTCCCCCGGCCGGCCGTCGCGGCCTGTTCGCGCTCGGCCGCGATCCGGCTCACCCGGCCGCGGACCGCGAACCAGCCCGCGACCAGCGCGGCACCGATGACCGGTACCAGCATCACGGTCTGCTGCCCCACGCCCTCGCTGTCGAAGGCCATCAGGACGACGACGCCGAGCAGGAAGGCGATGGTCGCGATATCGGTGACGGGCGTGCCCGGCAGCTGGAAGCGGGGGCGGTCGACCAGGCCCGCGCGGGAGCGCCGGACGAAGACCATGTGACAGAGCATGATCGTGCACCAGGTGCTGATGATGCCGAGCGCCGCGATGTTCAGCACGATCTCGAAGGCCTTGCCGGGCAGCCAGTAGTTGAGGCCGACGCCCAGCACGCACACCGCGGAGGTGAGCATGATGCCGCCGTACGGCACCTGGTTGCGGTTCATCAGGGCGGCGAACTTCGGCGCCGAGCCGGCCATCGACATCGAGCGCAGGATGCGGCCGGTCGAGTACAGGCCGGAGTTGAGGCTGGACATGGCGGCGGTGAGGACGACGAGGTTCATCACGTCGCCCGCGGCCGGCACGCCCACGTTGGACAGCACGGTCACGAAGGGGCTCTCGGAGCCGGTGTACTTGTTCCACGGCAGCAGCAGCGCGAGCAGGATGACGGAGCCGACGTAGAAGACACCGACCCGCCACATGATCGAGTTCACGGCCTTGGGCACGACCTTCTCCGGCTCGCTGGTCTCGCCCGCGGTGACGCCGACCAGTTCGACGGCGGAGTAGGCGAAGACTACGCCCTGCAGCACGACCACCACGGGCAGCAGGCCGCTCGGGAAGAAGCCGCCGTGGTCGGTGATCAGGTGCAGGCCGGGGGTCTCGCCGCTCACCGGGTGCTGGGTGGCCAGCAGGAAGATCCCGATGAACATGAAGACGACCAGGGCCGCGACCTTGATGATCGCGAACCAGAACTCCATCTCACCGAAGATCTTCACCGAGATGAGGTTGATGGACAGCACCACCGCGAGCGCGATCAGCGCCATGACCCACTGCGGGACGGCGGTGAACAGGCTCCAGTAGTGGGTGTAGAGGGCGATCGCGGTGATGTCGGCGATACCGGTCGTGGACCAGTTGACGACGTACATCCAGCCCGCGACGTACGCGCCCTTCTCCCCCAGGAACTCGCGCGCGTAGGAGACGAAGGAGCCGGAGGACGGGCGGTGCAGCACCAGTTCGCCCAGGGCCCGTACGACGAAGAACGCGAACAGGCCGCAGACCGCGTACGCGACGGCGAGCGCGGGTCCGGCGGAGGCGAGCCGGCCGCCGGCGCCCAGGAACAGGCCGGTGCCGATCGCGCCGCCGATGGCGATCATGTTGATGTGCCGGCCCTTGAGGCCCTTGCTGTATCCGGCGTCTCCCGCGTCCTGGGCGGTCGAGGCCTTCCCCCCGTCCGGTGGCCTGTGGGCGTCTTCCTGGACGGTTTCCGTGCTCACAGCTGGTTCATCTCGCTTTCGGGCAGGCGATGGAGCCGTCGCCGGTCCCACGGGTCACGCGAGTCCGGCCGACGGCACACCTTCCCCCAGAGCCGCCCCCTCGTCTGTGTGCTGGATCACAGCGTGTATGAGCCATCAATAATCCGCCCCGGTATGCCCGGAATGACTTGTCGGGGTCATGCTCATGAGCCCGGAATTCCGCCACGCTCCGGTCACCATTCCTCACCCAACGGGACGGCGCGGGCGTCGCGTTCCGGTCGGTGATGGCTGGAAACCGACGGCGGAGCGACGGCGAGGTGGCGCCTCCGCCACGTCCTGGTGGTTTCACACAGCTGGTGAGACAGCAATACTGTTGAACACGGGCCGCGCCACGGGACACGGCGGACCGAGGGGGCGCGGGCACCCGCGCGGACACAGTGAGGGAAGTGAGGCGCGGCATGGCCACCGGGACCGGGGAAGAACCGACACTCACCGTCGACGAGCTGGCCGCCCGCGCGGGCGTGACCGTACGCACCGTCCGCTTCTACAGCACCCGCGGCCTGCTGCCGCCGCCCGCGATCGGCCCGCGCCGCGTCGGCCGCTACGGCGCCGCCCACCTGTCCCGGCTCGCGCTGATCGAGGAACTCCAGCACCACGGCATGACCCTGGCCGCCATCGAGCGCTACCTCGCCAACCTGCCCGACGACCTCAGCGAGCACGACCTCGCCATCCACCGCGCGCTGGTCGCCTCCTGGTCACCGGACTCCGCCGAGGAGGCCACCCGCGCCCACCTGGAGCGCCGCGCGGGCCGGGCGCTGAGCGAGGACGACATCGACCGGCTGGCGGCGATGGACGTCCTGGAGCGCACCGAGGACCCCGACGCCTTCCGGGTCGATCCGGCCGTCCTGCACCTGGGCATCCGGCTGCTGGACGTCCCGGTCGCCCTGGAGACGCTGCTCGCCGCCCGTACCGTCGTGCAGGAGCACACCCGCTCGGCGGCGCGCGAGCTGACCCGGCTCTTCCACGACGAGGTGTGGGGCCCCTACCGGGAGCGCGAGTCGGACCCGGAGCAGGTGGAGTCGATGAAGTCGCTCTCCGCCCATATGCAGCCGATGGTGGTGCAGGCGCTGGTGACGGCCTTCCAGCGGTCGATGCGCGAGGAGCTGCGGGCGACCTACGCCGAGGAGTGAGCCGGCGCCCGGCGGGCATGACCTGGGTACCGGTCCGGCGGGTGCGGCCGGTGGTGCGGCACAGCCCGACGAGCGAGACGAGGCCGTGGGTGGAGGGGCGCAGTGTTTCCCGGGCCGAGGCGGCGGACCTCCTCGCCCGGCAGGAGAGCCACTTCTGGGAGTTCAAGAGCGGCCGCAGCGGCGGGGCGGTCGTGCAGGTCATCGCCGCGGCCCTGGCCAACGCCGAGGGCGGTGAGTTCATCGTCGGCATCGAGGACCCGCGCAGCGGGCGCGGGCTGGCGCGGTGGCGCGGGTTCGCCTCGCTGGAGGACGCCAACTTCGTCCAGCAGGCCATGGTCGACCAGGTGGAGCCGCCGGTTCCGTACGACATCGAGTTCCTGCGGGTGGCCGGGCACCCGGAGCTGGGGTGGGCCTGTCTGGTCACGGTGCACAAGAGCCCGGACGTGCACCGCACGGCCCGCGGCGAGGTGCCGCAGCGCCGCGGCGCGCAGTCGCGGCGGCTGAAGGGGACGCAGATCACCGATCTGTCGCTCTCCAAGGGCGCCCGTTCCTACGAGGACCAGCTGCTGCGCGACTACGCCCTGGAGGAGCTGCGGGACGAGGACGAACTGCACGTCTTCCTCGGCCGGTACAGCCCGCGCACCTCCGCCGAACGCTTCCTGCGCCGGCAGCGCCTGGTGGACCGCGGCGGGGCGCGGGCCACCGTCGCCGGTGCCGTCCTGTTCGCCGCCGAGCCGCCCGCCGTCGTACCGAAGAAGTGCTCGGTGAAGATCGCCCGGTACGAGACCGGGGAACAGGTCCCCGACCGCCGGCACCTGGCGGCGGCGCCGACGACGGTGGACGGGCCGGCGCGGGTGCTGATCGACCGGACGCTGGCGGCGGTCACCCGGATCATCCAGTCGGTGCCGGTGCTGGGCCCGGACGGCTCGCTGTCGCCGATGGCCTATCCGCCGGAGGCACTGAAGGAGATCATCGTCAATGCGGTGATCCACCGGGACTACAACCTCTCCGACGACATCCTGATCTCGGTGTTCGACAACCGGGTGGAGGTCCGCAGCCCTGGCCGGCTGCCCGGCCACATGACGCCGGACAACCTGTTCACGGACCGCTTCGCACGCAACCCCACGATCGTGCGGCTGCTGAACAAGTACCCGGACCCGCCCAACAAGGACATCGGCGAGGGGCTGGACACGGTGGTGAGCACGATGAAGGCGGCGAAGCTCAAGGAGCCGCGGTTCTTCGTGGAGACCAACGCCTTCGTCGTGGTGCTGGAGCACACGCCGCTGGCCCGGCCCGAGGAGCTGGTGCTCCAGTACCTGCGGGCCAACCCGGAGATCCCCAACCGGATCGCCCGCCGGATCACCGGGATCGCCTCCGAGAACCGGATGAAGCGGGTCTTCCACCGGCTGCGGGACGCGGGGCAGATCGAGCCCGTGCCGGGCCGGGCCGGCTCCCGTGCGGCGTGGCGTCTGCGGCGGGACTGACCCGCGGCGGGCCGGGGGCGCTCGTGGTGCGGACCGGCCCCGGCAGGCCGGTCCGCACGCCACGCCGTACGCCACGCCGTACGGGCTACGCGTCAGCTACGCGTCGCTGAACTTCTCCCCCTTCGCCGCCTTCTCCACCAGCAGCGCGGGCGGCGCGAACCGCTCCCCGTACGCCGCCTGGAGCTCGCGGGCGCGGGCGACGAAGCCGGGCAGTCCGCCGTCGTACCCGTTGATGTACTGGAGGACGCCGCCGGTCCAGCCGGGGAAACCGATGCCCAGGATGGAGCCGATGTTGGCGTCCGCGACGGAGGTCAGCACGCCCTCCTCGAAGCACCGGACCGTGTCCAGCGCCTCGGCGAACAGCATCCGCTCCTGCATGTCCCGGAACGGGACCGTGGCGTCGGCCTTGGTGAAGTGCTCGCGCAGGCCCGGCCACAGGCCGGCCCGCCTGCCGTCCTCGCCGTACTCGTAGAAGCCCCCGCCGCCGCTGCGGCCCGGCCGCCCGAACTCGTCGACCATGCGGTCGATGACGGTGTCGGCCGGGTGCTCCGCCCAGGTGCCGCCGGCCGCCTCCACCGCCCGCCGGGTCTCGTCGCGGATCTTGCGCGGGAGGGTGAGGGTCAGCTCGTCCATCAGGGACAGCACCTTGGCCGGGTAGCCGGCCTGGGCCGCGGCCTGTTCGACCGAGGCCGGCTCGACGCCCTCGCCGACCATCGCCACCCCCTCGTTGATGAAGTGGCCGATGACGCGGGAGGTGAAGAAGCCCCGCGAGTCGTTGACGACGATGGGGGTCTTGCGGATCTGGCGTACCAGGTCGAAGGCGCGGGCCAGCGCCTCGTCACCGGTCCGCTCGCCCTTGATGATCTCCACCAGCGGCATCTTGTCGACGGGCGAGAAGAAGTGCAGGCCGATGAAGTCGGCCGCCCGCTCGACGCCTTCGGCCAGGCCCGTGATGGGGAGGGTGGAGGTGTTGGAGCACAGCAGCGCGTCGGGGGCGACGATGTGCTGGATCTCCTGGAACACCTTGTGCTTGAGGGCGGTGTCCTCGAAGACCGCCTCGATGACCGCGTCGCAGCCGGCCAGGTCCCGCGGGTCGGCGGTGGGGGTGATACGGGCCAGCAGCTCGTCCCGCTTCGCCTCGGTCGTGCGGCCGCGGCCGAGCGCCTTGGCGAGCAGCCCTTCCGAGTACGCCTTGCCCTTCTGCGCCGCTTCCGGCGAGACGTCCTTGAGGACGACGTCGATGCCGGCCTTGGCGCAGGCGTACGCGATGCCGGCGCCCATCATGCCGGCGCCGAGCACGGCGACCTTCTGGACGGTGCGCGGCGCGACGTCCTTGGGGCGGCTGGCGCCGGAGTTGACGGCCTGGAGGTCGAAGAAGAACGCCTGGATCATGTTCTTGGAGGTCTGGCCGGTGACCAGTTCGACGAAGTAGCGCGCCTCGATGGTCTGCGCGGTCTCGAAGTCGACCTGGGAACCTTCGACGGCCGCCGCGAGGATGTTGCGCGGGGCCGGGTACGGGGCGCCGTTGAGCTGCTTCTTCAGGTTGGCGGGGAAGGCGGGGAGGTTGGCGGCGAACTTCGGGTGTGCCGGGGTGCCGCCGGGGATCCGGTACCCCTTGACGTCCCAGGGCTGCTGGGACTCGGGGTGCGCGTCGATGAACGCGCGCGCCTTCTCGATCAGTTCCTCGGGGGTGGCCGCGACCTCGTGGACCAGGCCGTTCTCCTGGGCGCGGACGGCGTTGTACTGGGTGCCCTGGAGCAGCACCTTCAGCAGCGCGTCGGCGATGCCGAGCAGCCGGACCGTACGGACCACGCCGCCGGCCGCCGGGAGCAGGCCGAGGGTCACCTCGGGCAGGCCGATCCTGGTGGCGCGGGTGTCGAGGGCGACGCGGTGGTGGCAGGCCAGCGCCAGCTCGTAACCGCCGCCGAGGGCCGCGCCGTTGATGGCGGCGACGACCGGCTTGCCGAGGGTCTCGATGCGGCGCAGGTCGCGCTTGATGCCCTGGCCCGTCTCGAACGCCCGCTGGGCGTGCTCGGGGGTGACGGCGATCAGGTCGCGCAGGTCGCCGCCGGCGAAGAAGGTCTTCTTGGCGGAGGTGACGATGACGCCGCGTACGGTGTCGCGCTCGGCCTCCAGACGGTCGGCGACGGCCGTCAGCGAGGTCTTGAAGGCGGCGTTCATCGTGTTGGCGGACTGGTCCGGGTCGTCCAGGACCAGGGTGACGACGCCGGTCTCGTCCTGTTCCCAGCGGATGGTGGTGGACTCGGTCATGATGCGTGCTCCGTAGTGGGTGCGGACGAGGGTCAGACGCGCTCGATGACGGTGGCGATGCCCATGCCGCCGCCGACACAGAGGGTGGCCAGGCCGTAGCGCTTGTCCTGGCGTTCCAGTTCGTCGACGAGGGTGCCCAGGATCATCGCGCCGGTGGCGCCGAGGGGGTGGCCCATGGCGATGGCGCCGCCGTTGACGTTGACCTTGTCCAGGCTCAGGCCCAGGTCCTTGACGAACCGCAGCACGACCGCGGCGAACGCCTCGTTGATCTCCACGAGGTCGATGTCGTCGATGGTCAGGCCGGCCTTGGCCAGCGCCTTGCGGCTGGCGGGCGCGGGGCCGGTGAGCATGATCGTGGGCTCGGAGCCGGAGACCGCGGCGGAGACGATACGGGCGCGCGGGGTGAGGCCGTAGCGCTCGCCGACCGCGCGGGAGCCGATGGCGACCAGGGCCGCGCCGTCCACGATGCCGGAGGCGTTGCCCGCGTGGTGGACGTGGTCGATCTTCTCGACCCAGTGGTACTTCTGGAGCGCCACCGCGTCGAAGCCGCCCAGGTCGCCGATGGTGGCGAAGGACGGCTTGAGGCCGGCCAGCGAGTCGGCGGTGGTGCCGGGCCTCATGTGCTCGTCGTGGTCGAGGACGACCAGGCCGTTGCGGTCGGTGACGGGGACGACGGAGCGGGCGAAGCGGCCGTCCTTCCAGGCCGCGGCGGCGCGCTCCTGGGACAGCGCGGCGTATTCGTCCACGTCGCGGCGGCTGTAGCCCTCGATGGTGGCGATGAGGTCGGCGCCGATGCCCTGGGGGACGAAGCCGGTGTCGAAGTTGGTCATCGGGTCGGCGAACCAGGCGCCGCCGTCGGAGGCCATCGGCACCCGCGACATCGACTCGACGCCGCCCGCGAGGACCAGGTCCTCCCAGCCGGAGCGGACCTTGGCGGCGGCCATGTTGACCGCTTCGAGGCCGGAGGCACAGAAGCGGTTCTCCTGGACGCCCGCGACGGTGTCGGGCAGCCCGGCGGCGATCGCCGCGATCCGGGCGATGTCCGAGCCCTGGTCGCCGACCGGGCCGACGACACCGAGCACGATGTCGTCGACGGCGGCCGGGTCGAGGTCCGGGAAGCGGCTGCGCACCTCGTGGATGAGGCCGACGACGAGGTCGATCGGCTTGGTGCCGTGCAGCGCGCCGTTGGCCTTGCCGCGGCCGCGCGGGGTGCGGATCGCGTCGTACACGTACGCTTCGGAAGTCACGGTGTGCAGCCTTTCCAGCTCTTGTCTCGGGAGCAGCGGGGGTGGGGGCGGGGGAACGGTGGGACGTGCGGGGCGCGGGCCGGTCAGCCGAGCAGGGAGCGGCCGATGATCTCCTTCATGATCTCGGTGGTGCCGCCGTAGATGGTCTGGATACGGCCGTCGGTGAAGGCCCTGGCGACCGGGTACTCGCTCATGTAGCCGTAGCCGCCGTGCAGTTGCAGGCAGCGGTCGGCGACGCGCTTCTGGAGTTCGGTGGCCCACCACTTGGCCATCGAGGCGTGTACGGCGGCGAGCTTGCCGTCGGAGTGGTCCACGATGCAGCGGTCCAGGAACTCGCGGGTGACGGCGCACTCGGTCGCCATCTCGGCGATCTCGAAGCGGATGTGCTGGAGCTTGGCGAGCGGTCGGCCGAACGCCTCGCGCTCCTTGACGTAGGTGGTGGTGATCTCCAGCAGGTGTTCGGCGGCGGCGATCCCGGCGACCGCGATGCCCATCCGCTCCTGCGCGAGGTTGGTCATCAGGTGGACGAACGCGCCGTTCAGCTCGCCGAGCAGGTTCTCCTTGGGCACCCGTACGCCGGTGAAGAACAGCTCGGCGGTGTCCTGCGCCTTCTGGCCGATCTTGTCCAGGTTGCGCCCGCGCTCGAACCCCGGCATGTCCCGCTCGACGACCAGCAGGCTCAGGCCGTGCGCGCCGCCTTCCGGGGTGGTCCTGGCGACGACGATCACCAGGTCGGCGAGGATGCCGTTGGAGATGAACGTCTTGGAGCCGTTGAGCAGCCAGTGGTCGCCGCGGTCCTCTGCGGTGGTGCGGATGCCCTGGAGGTCGGAGCCGGCACCCGGCTCGGTCATGGCGATGGCGGTGATGGTCTCACCGCTGCAGAAGCCGGGCAGCCAGCGGCGCTTCTGCTCCTCGGTGGCGAGCTGGGTCAGGTACGGGCCGACGATGTCGTTGTGCAGGCCGACGGCGAGCCCGGCGGCACCGGCCCGGGTGAACTCCTCGGCCAGCACGGCGGCGTAGCGGAAGTCGGCGTTGCCGCCGCCCCCGTACTCCTCGGGGACGGCCAGGCCCAGCAGGCCCTGTTTGCCCGCCGCGCGCCAGGCGTCGCGGCTGACGATGCCGTCCTTCTCCCACTGGTCGTAGTGCGGCAGGACTTCCCGTTCGAGGAAGGTCCGTACGGTACGGCGGAAGGCGTCGTGGTCCTCGGTGAAGATCTGGCGCTCCAGCTGCGCGGTCATCGCGTGCGGCCTCCTCGGGGCGGGCGGTGCGTCGGCGGGGTGGTGGCCATCAGCCGTCCGTTTCCGGTGGCCGGGCGGCGGCGTCCGCGGCGCGGGTGCCGTCGGGCCAGGCCGCGCCGGGGCCCGGCTCCCGGCGGTCGGTGAGCGCCGGGACGTCCCAGTCGCGGGCCACGTCGAGCGTGTCGGCGCCGGGCCGGGCCGGCGGGCGCCGGATCGCGCCGGGGGTGGCGGAGAAGCGCGGGGCCGGTGCGGGCTGGGTGATGCCGCCGTGGTCGGCGAAGGTGCCGCGGGCGGCGAGATGCGGGTGGCCGGGCGCTTCGCGCAGCGAGAGGACGGGCGCCACGCAGGCGTCGGACGCCTCGAAGACGGCCGTCCACTCCGCGCGCGTACGGGTCTTGAAGCGGGCGGCGATGACGGTCCGCAGCTCCTCCCAGGCGGCCAGGTCGTCGCGGGCCGGTGCGGTGTCCTCGATGCCGAGCAGCCGGACGAACTCGCCGTAGAAACGCTGTTCCAGCGCGCCGACCGCCATGTGGCCGCCGTCGGCGGTCTCGTACGTGCCGTAGAACGGGGCGCCGCCGTCGAGGAGGTTGGCGCCGCGGCGGTCCTGCCAGCCGCCCGCGGCGAGCATGGCGTGGATCATCGCGGTGAGGTGGGCCGTGCCGTCGACGATGGCCGCGTCCACGACCTGGCCGCGGCCGCCTTCGGTCTGCGCGTGCCGGAGCGCGGCCAGGACGCCGACGACCAGGTAGAGGGAGCCGCCCGCGTAGTCGCCGAGGAGGTTGGCGGGGGCGGCGGGCGGGCCGTCGGGCGGGCCGGTCATGCCGAGCGCGCCGGTGACGGCGATGTAGCCGATGTCGTGCCCGGCGGTCCCGGCCAGCGGCCCCTGCTGGCCCCAGCCGGTCATCCGGCCGTAGACCAGCAGCGGGTTGCGCGCCAGGCAGGTGTCGGGGCCGATGCCGAGGCGCTCGGCGACGCCGGGGCGGTATCCCTCGATCAGGATGTCGGCGCGCTCCACGAGGTCCAGCACCTGTCCCGGGCCCGCGGCGGACTTCAGGTCGATCAGCACGGAGCGTTTGTTGCGGTTGGTGAGGTCGTACGCCGGGTCGACGCCGAGGCCGGAGCCGCCGGGCCGGTCGACGCGCACCACGTCGGCGCCGAGGTCGGCCAGGAGCATCCCGGCGAACGGGCCGGGCCCGATGCCGGCCAGCTCCACCACGCGCACCCCGCTCAGCGGGCCGCCGTTCCCTGTCCCTGCCATCGGGCCCCCTGAGCTCCGCAGCACTGTGACACTACTGATGTAACACTCGCGATGTTAAGAACGTGTTCCACTTTCCACAAGCCCCCGCGGCCACCGGCCGGCACCGGAAAAGCCCGTGGCGGCGGTGGTCAACTCCCACCGCCGCCACGGGCCTTCCCACGCCACTTCACCAGCGGCGCGCTCCCCCGTCGGAACCGGTGGTGGGCCCGCCCCCGGATATGGACCGCCGCACCGTCGCACCCACCGCACCCACCACCTCGCGCTCCGGACCGGCCGTCCGCCGGTCACCGTGAAATCCACGCTAGCGGCGACCACTGACAACGGCCCGTCCGCCGATCATGGATGGACAATGGACGGATGCCTCATACGCACCTCGCATCGCCGTTGTTCGACATCAGCCACGGTCAGGGCCTCCGCCAGTTCGCCGAACTGGCCCTGGCCCTCCTCCTGTCCTCCCTCATCGGGCTGGAGCGGCAGGTACAGCAGAAGAGCGCGGGGCTGCGCACCCACACCCTCGTCGGCGTGGGCAGCGCGCTGTTCATGGAGGTCTCGGTCCACGGCTTCTACGCGCTGCTGGGCACGGACGGCGTCGCGCTGGACCCGTCCCGGGTGGCCGCGCAGATCGTCTCCGGCATCGGGTTCATCGGCGGCGGCCTGATCTTCGTGAAGAAGGACGCGGTACGAGGCCTGACGACCGCCGCGACGATCTGGCTGACCTGTGCCATCGGCATGGCCTGCGGCGGCGGCCTGCCCCTGCTGGCCCTGGGCGCGACCCTCGTCCACTTCCTCGTCGTGCGCGGTTTCCCGAAGCTGTTCTCCGAGCGGCGGCGTGCGCCGTTCGTCGAGCGCGTCGAACTGCGCCTGAGCTACCGTGCACAGCACGGTCTGCTGGGCCGGATGCTGGAGATCTGCACCAGCAGCGGCTTCCAGGTGACCGACGTCCAGGTGGAGACGGGCTCGGACGACCAGGTACCGGCCGAGGTGCTGCTGCGCCTGGAGGGCACGGGCTCGGCGCACCCGCTCGTGGAACAGCTGACGGAGCTGGAGGGCGTGCGCGGAGTGTCCTTGGGGCGGGAGTCGGACCGTACGGAGTGACGGGCGAGGGCGGCGCGGAAAGGGGGACGGCATGGTGGACACGGCGTGGCAGGAGGACGGTCCGGGGGTGCTCCGGCTGCCTTCGGGGCGCACGGTCCGCGGGCGCGGCCTGCGCCGCCCGCTGCCGCCGGGCCCGGCACCGGACTTCGCCGTGTACCTGCTCGGCAAGCAGCCGCCCGAGGTCCCCTGGGAGGCCCGCTGGCTGCGCTGGCCGGACTTCCGGCTGCCCAGCGACCGGGCGCGGGCGCGGGAACTGTTCGGCCAGGTGTGGGAGCGCGCGGCGGCCGAGCGCGTCGAGGTCGCCTGCGGGGGCGGCCGCGGCCGGACCGGGACGGCCCTGGCCTGCCTGGCGGTCCTGGACGGCGTGCCGGCCGGGCAGGCGGTGGACTTCGTGCGCGGCGCTTACGACCGCCGGGCCGTCGAGACGCCCTGGCAGCGGCGCTACGTACGTCACTTCGGGCGCTGACCGCCGGTCCCGCCCGCCGGATCCGTCGCGGTCCCGCCGGCCCCAGGGGCCCCGCCCGCCGCGCCCGTCCCGGTCCCGGCGGGCACCAGGTGGTCGCCCACCGCGGTCCGGTCCAGCAGGCGGGCGAGCCGTACCGGTACGTCGCCGCCCACCAGGACGACGACGACCAGCGTCAGCCCGAAGGTGAGGACGGCCAGCGCCCGGCCCAGTGACATGCCCTCGGCGAGCCGGGCGCCGAGGACCGGGGCGACCGCCCCGCCGAGCGCGCCGACGTTGTAGACGAAGCCGAGCGACGCCGCGCGGACCGCCGTCGGGAAGTGCCCGGCGAGGTACTTGGGCAGGATGCCCGAGATGCCCTGGCCGAGGGCGAGCAGCCCGAAGAGCAGCACCCCCAGGGCGACCAGGCTGTCCTGGACGGCGAACACCGGGAAGACGAAGGCGAGCGACGCCAGCAGCGTCCCGGCGTACGCGCGGCGGGTGCCGAACCGGTCGCCCGTGAAGCCCGCCAGCCAGCAGCCCGCCATCGTGCCGAACCCAGCGTAGAACATCACGTCCGCGACCTGCCCGGGCGCGTACCCCAGCTCCGTCTTGAGGTAGGTGGGCAGCAGCGCCTGGACGGGCCAGCTGTAGAGGAACGCGCAGAAGACGGTGAACGTCAGGGACACGTGGAGTACCCAGCCGCGCCGGCCGCCGAGCTGGACGGCGAACGCGGTCAGACAGAGCGCGGCGAGCGCCGACAGCCACAGGGTGTGGCCCGTACCCGCCGGGGTGAAGACGCAGCACAGGGCGGCGGACGCGACGGCCGCGAGCAGGATGTTGAGCCGGCGCCGGGCGCGCCCGGCGAACAGCGGGCGGAACGGCCGGGGCCGTACCCCGGTGGCCGTCACCTCGACGCTCCAGTCGTCTGCCTCCGGGAGCGACCTGCGGACCCAGAGGGCGACCAGGACGGGCAGCACCCCGATCCAGAACATCCAGCGCCAGCCCCAGTGCGGCACGACCCACCGGTACAGCTGGGCGGCGAGGACCGTGCCGCCCGCGTAGCCGGATATCAGGAAGCCGGAGGCGCGGTTGCGCAGGGCGGCGGGCCAGCTCTCCAGGACGTACGTGGCGCTGGCGCTGTACTCCCCCGCCATCCCCGTGCCGATGATCAGCCGGGCGGCGAACAGGCTGGTCCAGTCCCAGGCGAAACCGCAGGCGAACGTGCCCAGCGAGTACAGCAGGATGCTGGCGATCATCGCGGCCTTGCGCCCGTACCGGTCCCCCATGGCGCCGAGCAGCGCCCCGCCGAGCCAGCGGGTGACGAACGCGCCGGACACCAGGGCTGCCGCTTCGGCCGTGCTCAGCCCGAACGTGCCGGCGATCTCGGTCAGTACGAGGGTGATCAGGACGAAGTCGAAGCCGTCCAGGAGGTAGCCCACCCAGGCGGCGGCCATCGCCTTCCACTGGCGGGGCGTCACCTGCCGGTACCAGGGCGCCCGCCCGCCGCCCCGCGGGGAGCGCGTCCTCATAGCAGCCCGGCTTCCTCCAGACAGCGCCGGACCCGCCCGACGGCGGCCTCGTCCAGCGGGAGCTGCGGCGGCGCGGTGGCCGGGCAGTCGATGACGCCCTGGAGGTGCAGGGCCGCCTTGAAGGCGCCCAGCGCGGAGGAGTTGCGGCCCATCACCGCCGGGTCGCCCGCGTCGGTGAGGGCGAAGAGGGCGGCGAGCCGGTCCTGTTCGGCGGCGGCCTCGCGCCAGCGGCCCGCCGCGGCGTGCTCGTACAGGCGTACGTAGCCGTGCGGGTCGACGTTGCCCAGGCCGGGGACGACACCGTGGGCACCGGCCAGCAGGGCACCGTCCACGGTCAGTTCCGATCCGGTGAGCACGCAGAAGTCCGGTGCCTGCGCGCGCACCCGCACCAGAAGGCGCCGCAGCGCGCCGTCCTCGCCGCTGCTGTCCTTCAGACCGGCCAGCACGCCGTCCCGGGCGAGCCTGACCACCGTGTCGGCGGGCAGCTTGGTGTGCACGGCCATCGGGATGTCGTACGCGAACAACGGCAGGCCGGCGCCGTCGCGCACCCGCTGGAAGTGGCCGGCGATCTCGGCGGGGTGGGTGCGGGTGTAGAAGGGCGCGGTGGCCACGATCGCGTCGGCGCCCAGGTCGCGGGCCTGGCGGGCGTGTTCGAGTACGCGGGGTGTGGTCATGTCGATGGCGCCGGCGAGGACGGGCAGCCGGCCGCCGGCCGCCCCGGCCACCGTCTCGACGACGGTGCGGCGCTGTGCGTCCGTCAGGTGGGCGGCCTCACCGCTGGACCCGAGGACGAACAGTCCGCTCACCCCGGCGCCCATGAGCCGGGTGGTGAGCGCGGCGAGCGAGCGGGTGTCGACCCGGCCGTCCGGGGTGAGCGGGGTGCACAGGGGCGGGACGACACCGGTGAGCGGGGTGGGCAGGGGCGCGGGGGGCTTCACGGGGAGCGGCGCGGGAGGGTGCATCGGTGACCAGCTTTCTGCTCGTGCCGCGTGCCGTACGGGGACCGGCGCGGCCCGGCCGGCCAGGAACATTCCGGACGTCGGACGTCCCATGTTGGCGGACGTGCGGGTGAATGTGGTCCAGCCGCCCTGGCGTGTCAAGACCGCCTGCCCGCCCCCCTTCGTTGACGGGCGGCCGGCCGCTGCCTAGCGTTGCGCCGCACCGGCCGGCGCCACGGCCGGGAACCGATGCGGAGGCAGGCGTGAGCGCACGGCAGGACACCGGAGCACGGCCGCACGACCTCGTGCTGTTCGGCGCCACCGGATTCGTGGGGCGGCTGACCGCCGCGTACCTGGCCCGGCACGCCCCCGAGGGCTGCCGCTGGGCCCTGGCCGGCCGCGACCGCGGGAAGCTCGCCCGGCTGCGGGACGACCTGGCCCGGACCGATCCGGCCTGCGCGGACCTCCCCCTGTTGTGTGCCGACACCGAGGATCCCGGCTCACTGCGCGCGCTCGCCGCGAGCACCCGCGTGCTCGCCACGACCGTCGGGCCGTACCTCAGTTACGGGGACGGGCTGGTCGCCGCCTGCGCGGAGGCGGGTACGGACTACGCCGACCTGACCGGCGAGGCCGAGTTCGTCGACCGGACGTATGTGCGCTACGACGCGGCGGCGCGCGCGTCGGGCGCCCGCCTCGTGCACGCCTGCGGCTTCGACTGCGTACCGGCGGACCTCGGCGCGCGCTTCACCGTCGGCCAGTTGCCGCCCGGTGTGCCACTGCGCGTCGAGGGCTTCGTACGGACCAACGGCACCATCTCCGGCGGCACGCTGGCCTCCGCGCTGACGGCGGCCTCGCGTCCGCTGGGCATGGCGCGCGCCGCCCGCGACCGGCAGCGCCTGGAGGCGCGGCCGGCGGGCCGTACGGTACGGGCCCCGCTCGGCCTGCCGTACCGCAACGGCGCCGTACGCGCCTGGGCCCTGCCGCTGCCGACACTCGACCCCCAGGTGGTCGCGCGCTCGGCGGCCGGACTGGAGGAGTACGGACCCGACTTCCAGTACCGCCACTTCGCCGCCGTCCAGTGGCTGCCGGTCGCCGTGGGCGGCGTGCTGGGCGCGGGCGCGGCATGCGCGGTCGCGCAGGTGCCGCCCGCGCGCCGCTGGCTGTCGGGGCGGCTGGCGCCGGGCGCGGGTCCGGACGCGGAGCGCCGCGCGCGCAGCCGGTTCAGCCTGCGGTTCGTCGGCGAGGGCGGTGGCCGGCGCGTCCTGACGGAGGTCGCGGGCGGCGACCCGGGCTACGACGAGACGGCGAAGATCCTCGCGGAGTCGGCGCTGAGCCTGGCCTTCGACGAGCTGCCCGCGACGTCCGGGCAGGTGACCACGGCGGTCGCGATGGGCGACGCGCTGACCGGGCGGCTCCGGCGGGCGGGTATCACCTTCCGGCTGATCGCCGAATCCGCGTCACCCGCGGGACGTACGGCGGCTACGGTGGCCTGACCGGGCGTACGGGGCGTCAGTCGGCGCGCGCCTGGGACAGGGCGCGCCGGCACAGCGCGTCGGCGGCCCGGGTCGTCTCCGGGATGCGGTACTTGGGCGTCAGGTGGAGGGTGTGCGCGCAGGCCCGGTCGAGGTCGATGCGGTGCCCGACCGACACGAACACCGGCTTGACGCCCCGCTGCGTCCGCAGCGCCCGCCCGACCACCTCGTCCTCGGCGCCGTCCAGCAGGGGCGAGGACGCGCCGCGCTCCGCGCCGGGCAGTGCGTACCGCGAGGTGAACGGGTTCTTGGCGACTCCGACGGTGGGCAGGCCGGTGAGCACGCCGAGGTGGCTGGCGAGGCCGAAGCGGCGCGGGTGCGCGAGCCCATAACCGTCGCAGACCACCAGGTCCGGCGTGCGGGTGAGACGGCGCAGGGCGTCCACGACCGTGGGGATCTCCCGGAAGGCCAGCAGGCCCGGTACGTACGGGAAGGAGATCCGGCCGACGGCCGTGGCCTCCTCGACGACCGCGAGCGTGACGCCGTCCAGCGCGACGGCCGCCGCGGCCACCAGGTCGCGCTCGTCGTCGTAGGCGACGTCCACGCCGACGACCGTCCCGGCGAAACCCGGCTCGGGCCCGGACTGCTCCCGCCGTACGTGCGCGCGCAGCCGGTCCTGGGTGGCCAGCGCGCCGGCCTCGTCGGTGGGCCAGTGGGCGAGTTCGTCGTCGAGGGAGATCGTGGCGTCGTTCGTCATGGTGCGGACACGGTATCGAACGGGCGGGCGGAAAAGCCGTTGCGGTGCGGCCGCGGCCGTGTGTGATGATGCGGGGATGTTCGCGATGACGCTGGGTGACGACGGTGCCGAACTGCGGCCCCTGGAGCCGTACCACGCCGAGGAGTACCTGGCACACATGGAGCGCGGCCGGGAGTACATCGGCCGCTTCATCGGCCTGGCCGACCTGTGCACCGACGTGCCGTCCGCCCGGGCGTTCCTGCAGTCGTACGCGGACAAGGCGGCGGCCGACACCGGGCGGCTGTACGGGATCTGGGTGGACGGCACGCTCGTCGGCGGCGTCCTGTTCCGTACCTTCGACGCCGCCGCGGGGAACTGTGAGGTCGGCTGCTGGCTGGAGGAGACGGCCGTCGGGCGCGGGCTCGTGACGCGGGCGATCCGGGTGATCGTCGACTGGGCGGTCGAGGAGCGCGGCATCCACCGCGTGGAGTGGGTGGCGTCCTCGGGCAACACCGCGAGCATCAAGCTGGCCGAGCGGCTCGGGCTGGTGCGGGACGGGGTGCTGCGGGAGAGCTACCCGCGCGGCGGCGTACGGCACGACGTGGAGATCTGGTCGGTGCTGGCCCCGGAGTGGCGTGAGCGGCGGGCGGCCGGCCGGTGACGGGGAGGCGCGCCCGCCGGGCGTGCCGTACGCGTACGCGTACCTGTACGCGTACGGTCACCCGGCCGGCGGTGGTGCCGACCGCGGCAAGTCTTCGAGGAGGGCGCCGAGCGCGCCGGTGACCAGGGCGCACACGGCGTCCGGGTCGGCGTCGGCCAGCGGCTGTTTGCCGACGACCACCCGCATCAGGCCGATACCGAGCATCCACGACAGCGCGAGGTCGGCGCGCAGCCCGCGGTCGTCGGCGGCGCTGAGGGTGGCGAGCACCCGCGCGTAATCGTCGCCCATCTCCCGTACGGCGGTGGTGATCTCGTCGCTGTCGCCGATGGAGCGCAGAAACGTCTCCAGAGCGCGGTCCCCCGGCTCCTCGCCGCGGTGGCGGAGCATCCCGCGCAGCGCCGCCTCGAAGAGTTCGCCGGGCGGTGTGCTGTGCAGCTGTTCCTGGCCGCCGAGCGCCACCACCTCACCGAACAGGGCTTTCTTCGACCCGAAGTAGCGGAAGAGCAGGGCCTGGTTGACGCCCGCCCGCTCCGCGATGTCGCGTACGGTCGCCCGCTCGTAGCCCCGCTCGGCGAACAGCGCGGCCGCCGCCTCCAGGAGCAGCAGGCGGGTGCCCTGCGCCCCGCGGCGCCGTACGGAACCGCCCGGTTCCGGTACGGAACCGCCCGCCCCCGGTTCCGGAGCGGGCCCGTCCGGCATGCGTTCCGTACCGGTCACCGGCTCGGCCACCGGCCCGGCCACCGGCTCGTTCCCGTCCATCGGTGTGCTCCTCTCGTCCCTTCCCCCGCGCCCACGGGGCCCGACGCCCCGTCAACCCGAAGATCGTGCAGGGCCGTTGACCGTACCAAGAATCCCCCTCTACTTTGTAAGCAGCTGCTTACACGAGGGAGGCCCCGGTGACCACAGCCGACACGATGCCCCTTGCCTACCCGTTCAACGAACCCGACGGACTGGCCCTGTCCGACACCTACGCGCAGGTCCGCGACCGGCCGGGACTGCTGCGGGTACAGATGGCGTACGGCGAACCGGCCTGGCTCGCCACCCGCTACGCCGACGCGCGCCTGGTCCTCGGCGACCGGCGCTTCAGCCGCGCGGAGGGACTCCACCACGACGAGCCGCGACAGGCGGAGGGCGCGCGGAACAGCGGAATCCTGAGCATGGACCCGCCTGACCACACCCGGCTGCGCACGCTGGTCGCCAAGGCGTTCACCGTGCACCAGGTGGAGAAACTCCGGCCGTGGGTGCGGGAGCTGACGCACCAGCTGATCGACGAGCTGGAGGCCGCCGGCCCGCCCGTCGACCTGGTGGACCGCTACGCGCTGCCCATCCCGGTCGCGGTCATCTGCCGGATGCTCGGCGTGCCCGAGGAGGACCGGCCCAAGTTCCGTACGTGGAGCGACGCGGCGCTGTCCACCAGCTCCCTGACGGCCGAGGAGTTCGAGACCAACCGCGAGGAACTGCGCGCCTACATGGCGCAGTTGATCGCGGACCACCGCGCGGAGCCGCAGGACGACATCATGACGCGGCTGATCGAGGCCCGCGACGTGAACGACCGGCTGAGCGAGCTGGAGCTGATCGACCTGTGCGTCGGCATCCTGGTCGCCGGGCACGAGACCACCGCCACCCAGATCCCCAACTTCGTCCTGTCGCTCCTGGACCACCCCGGTGAGCTGGAGCGGCTGCGGGCCGAGCCCGTGCTCGTCAAGAACGCCGTCGAGGAGCTGCTGCGCTTCGTCCCGCTGGGCAGCGGCGCGGCCTTCCCCCGCTACGCCACCGAGGACATCGAGGTGGGCGGCACGCTGGTCCGCGCGGGTGAACCGGTCCTGGTCGCGGTGGGCGCGGCCAACCGGGACGCGCTGCGCTTCGATACGCCGGGCGTCCTGGACATCACCCGCGACGGCAACCAGCACCTCGGCTTCGGCCACGGGGTGCACCACTGCCTCGGCGCGCCGCTGGCCCGGCTGGAGCTCCAGGAGGCGCTGATCGCCCTGCTCACCCGCTTCCCGAAGCTGCATGTGGCCGGGGACGTGGTGTGGAAGAACCAGATGCTGGTCCGCGGCCCGCGCGAGATGCCGGTGGGGTGGTGAGCCGGATGACCTGGAAGGCCTCGGTCGACGGACAGCAGTGCATGGCGACCGGCATGTGCGCCGGGATCGCCCCGGGCCTCTTCGTCCTGGACGGGCCGCACGCCCGGCCGCTGCGGGAGGAGATCCCGGAGGACGAGGACGCGCTGGACGCGGCCGACTCCTGTCCGGCCATGGCGATCCTGATCCGGGACGGTGACACGGTCGTCGGGCCACGGCCGTGACGGAGGGCCGACGGGTGTGAGGGAGAGCGGGGGCGGGGCGGGGCGGGTCGCGCGGCTGGTTCGAGACCGGTTCGCGGTCGGTTCGTGGGTGGTTCGCGGTCGGTTCGTGGGTGGTTCGAGGCCGGTTCGTGGTCGGTTCGAAACCGGTTCGTGGGTGGTTCGCGGCCGGTTCGAGACCGCCCCGTACGGCCTACAGCGCCGCGGCCGCCCCTCACCCGTCTGTCCCCGCCCGGCGCGGACAAATCACCGGCCGCGTGTCGGCGCAGTGACCTGCCGCAACGCCGCCCGGCGGGGGCCGACACGCCGGAGGGCCGCACCATACCTGACGCGGCCTCACCGGGCGGGGACGGCGCGCCGAGGCTTATCTCAAATGCGTCAGCGCGGATCCATCCGATCTGCCGCGGCGCACCCGCGCCGCCTCCGCGCTGCCGGAGGAACAACCATGCGTCCCACCCGCATCATCGCCGCTTCCGGCCTGACCATCGCCGCCCTGGGCCTGTCGACCGGCGCCGCGCTCGCCAAGCCGGTGGCCACGACCAGTCCGAAGCTCACCGGCCCCAACGGAGCCGTGACCGTCACCGTCACCTGCGACACGGGCAAGGCCAAGCGCATCGCCGCATCCTCCCAGGGGTTCCGCAGCGGCACCGTCTGGCTCTACCGCACCCACAAGCACGGCAAGACGTACCGCGGGACCGCCCGGGTGGCGTCCCAGCTCTCCGGCGGCCCCAACCACCTGGGCCGCTACACG
This sequence comes from Streptomyces sp. NPDC052496, assembly GCF_040679095.1. Taxonomy (NCBI): domain Bacteria; kingdom Bacillati; phylum Actinomycetota; class Actinomycetes; order Kitasatosporales; family Streptomycetaceae; genus Streptomyces; species Streptomyces sp. NPDC052496. Next base: position 53,524 of record NZ_JBFAUH010000012.1, on the reverse strand, counting down.
ACCTGGGGTGTGAACGGCAACTGCCCGGACGGCAAGCAGTGGTCCACGACCTTCAAGACCGACGCCAAGCGGCCGCACGGCCAGGTGCACACCGGCGTCGGCACCACCAGCCAGGACTCCAACACCACGGAGATCGTCGCGGGTGCCGCGGTCCTGGCCACCGCCGCGGTCGGTGGCACCTACTTCCTGCGCCGCCGCCAGAACAACCACTCCTGACGGCCTGGATCACCGGTTCCGCGGCACTTCGGGCCGCTGTGCCCCGGCCGGGTTCCCCCTCCCGGCCCGGCGGGGCACAGCGGCCGAAGCACGCCGTACGGCCGCGCCCGGCCCGCGGAACGGTCAGCCGCGGCCCAGCAGCCCGGCGATCTCCTCGTGCAGCGCGGCCGGCACCTCGGTGCCCCAGCAGGCCGCCGCCTCACCGGCCAGCTCCCGGCTCCACTGCCAGCTCGCCCGCGCCGCCGTCCGTACGGCGGGAAGCACGGCGGGAGCAGTGGTCGCGGTGTAACGGTCGCGGTCGGCGGCCGGCAGGTCCTGCTCCAGAGCGCGGCTGGGCGTCAGCCAGTGTGTGGTGGACCCGCGCAGCAGGCGGCACAGTTGGAGCTGCTGCGGGGCCACGACCGTGTGCAGCAGGGCATGTGCGCGGGCCGTCTCGCCGCGGGCCAGGACGTGGGCGAGCATCAGCGTCCAGTTGGCCAGCTCGTCGGTGAGCTGCTGGGCGGTCGGGCCCGGCTCCGGCGGGCAGGGGTCGGCGAGGCGGCGGGCCGCGGCGGTCAGCCGTCCGCCGCGGTCCAGCAGGACGGCCGCGCCGGGGTCCGGCAGGTGGACCGTGCCGCGCCAGGTGGGCACCTCGTCGATGCCCGGCCCGGCGGCCACGAGGTGGAACTCGCCGCGCATCAGGTCGTCGAAGACGACGGCCAGGATGCCGTACATGTTGGTGTAGGCCAGCTTCAGCGGGGCGATACGGCCGACGAACTCCGGGCCGTCGAAGGTGTCGGCGTGCGCGTCACGGACGTACAGGTACGCCTCGATGTCGGAGTGGGCGTCGGCCTCCCCGAGGGTCCACGAGCCGTAGAGCAGAACGCCCTCCAGCCGGGGTTCGGCCTCGGCCAGCTCGCGCAGGCGCGCGACGCGGCGGTCGAGGGCGGGGCAGGACGGGACCGGCGTGCGATGCATGGGTGGTGTCTCCTGAGCAGAAGCAGGGCATACGGACGGACACCACCGGCCCGGCGGCGTACGCCGGGCCGGTGGCTCTGGACCACGTCCGTCTGCTCAGCTGAAATTGCCCATGTGCCGCATCGTAGGGGACACGGCCGGCGCGCGACCAACGGTTTTGCGCGCACCGGACGGGACGGGCGGGGGCGCCCGGCCGCTACGGGGCCGGAGTGGGCCAGCGCCCTCCGTTCAGCCAGAAACCCTGGATCTCCTCCAGTTGCCGCCCCTTGGTCTCGGGGGCGGTGCACGCGGCGAAGACCAGCGCGCCGAGTGCGAGGAGGCCCAGGCCCGCGAAGGTCGTCGCGGCGCCCGCCCAGGACATCAGGGACGGGAAGAACTGCGCGATGAGGAGGTTGGCGACGAGATCGGCCGTCAGCATCGCCGACGCGCCGGTGGAGCGCAGCTGGGCGGGGAACGCCTCACTGGCGTACACCCAGATCAGTGACCCGAAGCCGAAGTTGAAGGCGGCGGTGAAGAGCAGGATCGCGCCGAAACCGATCCACGTCCCGGATCCCTCCATGTCCCCGAAGCCGAACACGACGGTCAGCACGCCGAGCATGGCCGCCATCGTGGCGATGCCGGAGAGCAGGACGACGCGGCGGCCGAGCCGGTCGATGATCAGGATGGCGAGGACCGTCGCGGCCAGGGAGGCCAGCTGCACGAAGGCCGGCAGCAGGAAGTTCTGCCCGTCGCCGGTGAAACCCATCTCCTCGAAGATCTGCGGGCTGTAGTACGTCACCGCGTTGATGCCGGTGATCTGGCAGAAGAAGCCGAGCCCGACGACGAACAGCGCGGCGCGGGCGTACGGCTTGCGCAGCAGTGAGCGCAGCGAACCGCCGCTCTCCTCGGCCAGCGCGGCCCGGACCGCCTCGGTCTCCGCGCGCGGGTCGACGTCGGGGTCGGTCAGCGCCATGACCTCGACGGCCTTCTCGGTCCGGCCCTTGAGGACGTACCAGCGGGGGGTGTCGGGCAGCCGGAACAGCGGGATCAGTACGAGGGCGGCGGGGATCGCGGCCAGGCCGAGCATCAGCCGCCAGTGGCCGCCGTCGGACAGGCCCCAGTTCACGAAGTACGTGAGGGCGATGCCGGCGACCGTGGCGACCTGGTACGCGGCCACCGAGGCGCCACGCGTGCGGGCCGGTGTCGACTCGGCGATGTACAGCGGGGCGGCCACGATCGAGATGCCGATGGCGACGCCGAGCAGGAACCGCACCGCGTCCAGCACGACGACGTTCGGGGCGAGGGCGGAGAGCGCCACGAAGACCGTGTAGGAGCCGGCGACGATCAGCATGGCGGCCTTGCGGCCCAGCGCGTCGGCCAGCTTGCCGCCGATCAGCGCACCCAGGATCGATCCGAACACCAGGACGCTGTTGACCAGGCCCTTCTCGGTGTCGCTGAGGTGGAAGTCCTGGCTCAGGAACACCAGGGCGCCGGAGATGCTGCCGGTGTCGTAGCCGTAGATGACGCCGACGACGGCTCCCGTGAGGGCGAAGAGCCGGCCGGTGCGCCGGGGCGGCGGGCCGGCGGGGTCCGGCGGCGAGGACGGTGACTGCGTGGAGCGCGTTGCAACGGACATGGGGAGTCCTTTGTGACGACTGTCGGCGGAACGGCCTTGCTGCGTGACGATCACTGCGGCAGCTGCCGTCGGACGGCCGGTGACCGGACGTACCGCCCGGCGCCGGCGCTGTCCGCGCCGCCTGACGGCCGCCGCCCCACTGCGGCTGCATGAGTGATCCTGCGAGTATTCGACTCCTTTCATTCATGTGTCAACAGTCACCTCAGGCGACCAGGCATTCGGCATCCCTCCTGCAAGGAGAGCCAGTTCATGGTCCATCCCTTCCCGCCTTACGGGCGCTTCCACCCTTCCGAGGGATGGATTACGCCGCCGGGCGTGCGTAGAGTTGCTTGCAACCGAGCATGTTGTTGCAAGTTCACGCAGACAACTGGAGGGTGTCGTGAGCGGGACCTCGTACATGGAGCAGGAGCTGCGCAGCCAGCCGGAGACCTGGCGGGAGGCGGCGCGGATCGGCGGCGGGGACACCCCGCTGCCCGGCGCCGGCCGGCGGGTCGCGGTGGTGGGCTGCGGCACCTCGTGGTTCATGGCGCAGGCGTACGCGGCGCTGCGCGAGGGCGCCGGGCTGGGCGTGACGGACGCCTTCGCCGCCTCCGAGGCGTTCCTCGGCGCCGACCGGGGGTACGACGCCGTCGTGGCGATCACCCGCTCCGGGACCACGACCGAGGTGCTGCGCCTGCTGGAGCAGGTGAAGGGCCGCATCCCGACCGTGACGGTGCTCGGTGACCCGGACACCCCGGCCACCGGGCTGTCGGACGCGACGGTCACCCTGCCGTTCGCCGACGAGCGGTCCGTGGTGCAGACCCGGTTCGCGACGACCGCGCTCGCGCTGCTGCGGGCCCACCTCGGCGAGGACCTGTCCGGCGCGGTGCGCGACGCGGAGGAGGCGCTGACCGCGCCCGTGGAGAAGGAGTGGCTGGACGCCGAGCAGTTCTCCTTCCTCGGCACGGGCTGGACGTACGGGCTGGCCAACGAGGCGGCTCTGAAGATGCGGGAGGCGTCGCAGAGCTGGACGGAGTCCTACCCCGCGATGGAGTACCGCCACGGCCCCATCTCCATAGCGGCACCGGGCCGCGTCACCTGGGTGTTCGGCCCGGTGCCGGACGGGCTGGAGGCGGATGTCGCACGGACCGGTGCCGGGTTCGTGCACCACGGGCGCGACCCGCTGGCCGACCTGGTCCTGGTGCAGCGGATCGCCCTGGAGCGGGCCCGCGCCCGCGGTCTGGACCCCGACAACCCGCGCAGCCTGACCCGCTCGGTGATGCTCACGGCGCCGGAGCCGGCGGCGGGGTAGCCGGGCAGACGGGAGAGTCGCCCGCCCCCTCTCTGCCCCCGCCCCGCTGTCCCGCTCCCCCTCGCCCTGTCGTCCCGCCACCCCGTCCACGAACCGCCGGCAACGGCCCCGGCCCGCAAGGGAGTCAGGATCCCATGCCCCTCGTTCCCACCTCGTCGATCGTCACTGCCGCCCGTGAGGCACGGGCCGGTGCCGCGGCGTTCAACGTCATCCACCTGGAGACCGCCGAGGCGCTCGTCGCGGCCGCCGAACGCAGCGGTCTGCCGGTCATCCTGGGCATCAGCGAGAACTGCATCCGGTACCACGGCAGCCTGCTGCCCATCGTCCGCGCCACCCTCGCGCTCGCCGAGGCGTCCGCCGCCCGGGTCGCCGTGCACCTGGACCACATCACCGACGCCGGGCTGGTGCGCGAGGGCGTGGCGGCCGGGGTGCGGTCGGTGATGGTGGACGCCTCGGCCCTCCCCTACAAGGAGAACGTCGCCGCCACGGCGGAGCTGACCGCCTGGTGCCATGAGCGCGGTGCCTACGTCGAGGCCGAGCTGGGCGAGGTCGGCGGCAAGGACGGCGTGCACGCCCCCGGTGCCCGTACCGACCCCGACGAGGCGCTGGCGTTCGTCCGGGCGACCGGGGTGGACGCGCTGGCCGTCGCCGTCGGCTCCTCGCACGCGATGCACGAGCGCACCGCCGTCCTGGACAAGGAGCTGATCGCGGCGCTGGCCGGGAAGCTGCCGGTGCCGCTGGTGCTGCACGGCTCCTCCGGCGTGCCCGACGACGAGCTGCGCCGGGCCGTCGCGGCCGGCATGACGAAGATCAACATTTCCACCCATCTGGTGTCCGTCTTCACCCGCAGCATCCGGGACACCCTGGACGCCGACCTGACCCTCGTGGACTCGCGCACGTACGTGAAGCCGGCGCGCGAGGCCGTGGCCCAGGAGGCCGCCCGTCTCCTGGCCCTGCTCGCCGCCCCGGCCGCGGTCCCGGGCCAGTCGGCCGCGGCGGAGGCGCCGGTGCAGGGGTGAGCCGTGGGGAGCGGGTGGGCGTGGGAGGGGTGCGGGTCGTCGGCTGGTCCGCCCCTCCGGTCCATGAGGCGAAAACGCTTGCGTACCCTCCCACCACGGGGTGTGCACGGCGCCTGCCCATCCCGCCGCCCCTGGCCGGCCGGGGGCTTCCCGATATCACGCAGGCCGCCGGAGAGGACTTAGGCTCGCGCCATGAACCGCCATGAACGGATGAACGCTCTGCTGGAGCTGCTCGGCGAACGCGGCCGGGTGGAGGTCGAGGAGGCCGCGACCGAGCTGGAGGTGTCGGCCGCGACGATGCGGCGCGACATGGACGCCCTGGCCGACCAGCAGCTGCTCACCCGTACCCGGGGCGGCGCGGTGCTCAGCTCGGTGGCGTACGACCTGCCCATCCGTTACAAGCGGGCGCACCGCGCCGCCGAGAAGGAAGCGGTGGCGCAGGCCGCGGCGAAGCTGGTCGAGCGGGGCGACGTGGTCGGACTCAGCGGTGGCACCACGACCACGGAGATCGCCCGGGTGCTGGCCACCCGGCCGGAGTTCGCCGAGGCGGGACCGCAGCCGCACCTGACCATCGTCACCAACTCGCTGAACATCGCCAACGAACTCGCCGTACGGCCGCAGATCAAGATCGTGCTGACCGGCGGGGTGGCGCACTCCCGGTCGTTCGAACTGGTCGGCCCGTTCAGCGAGCTGGTCCTCCAGCAGATTTCCGTGGACATCGCCTTCATCGGCGCCAACGGCATAGAGCCGGTGATGGGTGCGACCGTGCACGACGAGGCGGAGGCCCGCGTCAACCGCCTGATGGCCGAACGGGCCCGGCGCGCCGTGGTCGTCGCGGACTCCTCGAAGATCGGCGCACGCTGCTTCGCCCGGGTCGGCGGCGCGGACGTCTTCGACACCCTCATCACGGACAGCGGCGCCAAGGAATCCGTCCGCCGGGAGTTCGGCGAACGGGGCCTGCGCGTGGTGGCCGCCCGGGCCGCCGCGGACGACTGACCGGCGGCTGACGGACGACGGACCGGCGGCCGGCCGACGGCTGGCCGGCCGGCGCCGCCCCCTGCCACGATGGCCGGATGGATGCCGTGGGCCACGAGGGGACGACGCGCGGGCGTACGGTGCGCGGGCGTACGGTGCGCGGGCGTACGGTGGGCGGCCCGTCGATGGGCGACCCACCGGTGCGAGGCGTGGCCCGGAGTGTGGTGCGGGGTGTGCGCAGGCTCGATCTCGGGTATTTCGTCCGTCCCGCGTCGGAGACCGGCGGGGCCGGTCCGCGGGTCGAGCCGGTACTCGCGTACCTGGTGCGGCACGATGCCGGGCTGTTGCTGTTCGACACGGGGATCGGGGCTGCCGATCCGGAGACCGAGGCGCACTACCGTCCGCGGCGCCGGTCCCTGGAAGCCGCGCTGGCCGCGGCGGGCCATCGGCTCGCGGACGTGTCCGTGGTGGTCAACTGTCATCTGCACTTCGACCACTGCGGCGGCAATCCGCTGCTGAGCGGGCGGCCCGTCCTGGTCCAGGCGACGGAACTGGCCCTGGCCCGCGCGGGCGGGTACACGGTGGACGCTCTGATCGACTTCCCCGGCGTCGCCTACGAGGAGTTGAGCGGCGAGGCCGAGGTCTGGCCCGGCGTGCACCTCGTCCCCACGCCGGGGCACACCGCGGGGCACCAGTCCCTGGTGGTGGAGCAGCGGGACGGCACGGTGATCCTCGCGGGCCAGGCCCGTGACTGCGCCTCGGAGTTCGCGTCGGACCAGCTGGCCCGGCGAGCCGCCCTCGACGGAGTCGGCGCCCCGCTGCCCGGTCATCCGCCGTGGCTGGAGCGGCTGGACGCGTTCGGTCCGCGGCGGGTGATGTTCGCCCACGACGGGTCGGTGTGGGAGCCGTCCGGTCCGTGAGGGCGTACGGGCGTTACGGGTGTCACGGACGTTGCGAAGGTGACGGACGCACCGGCCCGGGCAGGCCGACACTCGTCACCCGCCTCACCGGCCGCCTCCCTCAACCATCTCACCGGCCGCCTCCCCAACCATCTCACCGGCCGCCTCCCCGACCGCCTCACCAGGTGCTGTCCCCCCGCAGTACCGCGTCCGCGCCGCCGTCGAGGAAGACGACCTGTCCGGTGACGTGCGTGTTCTCCGGCGATGTCAGCCAGGTGAGGAGCGCGGCGGCCTGTTCCGGGCGGGCGTGGCCGTGCAGCGGCATCGGCACACTGGCGTCCACGACCCGGCGCGTCTCCGGGTCGGCGAGCATGGGGGCGGTCATGGGGGTGACGACGGTGCCCGGCGCGACGGCGTTGAGCGGGATGCCGGCCCCCGCCCAGTCGGCGGTCGTGGCGGTACGGCGGACCCAGCGGGCGACGGCGGCCTTCGAGGAACCGTAGAGCAGGTACCCCTCACCGCGGTCGACGGCCGCCTGGGCCGCGGCGACCGCGGCCGCTTCGTCCCCGGCCAGCGCGGCGTCGACGACGGCGGTGTCACCGGGGTGCACGGACGCCACCGAAGAGACCACGACCGCGCGCGGGTCCGTGCCGGCGGCGAGCAGCGGGCGCAGGCCCTCCAGAGTGGCCACCGCTCCGAAGTGGTTCACCTTGACGGTCAGCGGGTCGAAGGTGGCGACGCCAGCACAGGCGATCACCGCGTCGAGCCGGCCGCCGGTCAGTTCCCGGGCGCGGGTCACCAGTTCCGTACGGCCTTCGGGGGTGGCGAGGTCCGCGTGGATGTCGGCGCCGTCGAGGTCGGCGCCGAGCACGGTGTGGCCCTGCGCGCGGAGGCGGGCGGCGGTGGCCTGGCCTATGCCGGAGGCGGCTCCGGTGACGAGACAGGTACGGGACGGCATGCGGTGCTCCTCGGCGGGTGCGGCGACCAGTGGGTGTGGCGATCAACGGGTGCGGTGATCGCCGGGCATGGCGATCAGCGGGCGTACGGCCTCGCCAACCTACCCACGCGCCACAGGCTCCCGGACACCGCACCCGCCCACCACACACCCCAAAACCCCTCCCGCACCCCAAACCCCCTCCCGTCCCCCACTCCACCTCACCCCGCCCCATACACCGGCTCCGGCGCGCTCGCCTCCGCGAGGAGCCTGCGGGCCGTGTCGCCCGCCTCGGCCGGGGTGAAGCGCGCCTGCTTGTCGGCGGTGGGCCCCGGGCGCCAGCCCTCCATGACCGTGATGCGCCCGCCTTCGGCCGCGAAGACCCGGCCGGTGACGCCTTCGGAGGCGGCGGAGCCGAGCCAGACGACGAGCGGGGAGACGTTCTCCGGGGCCATGGTGTCGAAGGTGCCGTCCGCCGGTGCCGCCATGGTCTCGGCGAAGGTCCGCTCGGTCATACGGGTGCGGGCGGCCGGGGCGACGGCGTTGACCTGTACGCCGTACCGGCCCAGTTCGGCGGCGGCCACGAGGGTGAGGCCGAGGACGCCTGCCTTGGCGGCGGAGTAGTTGGCCTGGCCGACGCTGCCGAACAGACCGGCTCCCGAGCTGGTGTTGACGACGCGGGCCCGCGGCGGCCGGCCGGCTTTGGCCTCCGCCCGCCAGTGGGCCGCCGCGTGGTGCAGCGGCAGGAAGTGGCCTTTGAGGTGCACGCGCAGGACGGCGTCCCACTCGTCCTCTTCCAGGTTGACCAGCATCCGGTCGCGTACGAAGCCCGCGTTGTTGACCAGGGTGTCCAGGCGGCCGTACGTGCCCAGCGCGGTGGCGACGAGCGAGGCGGCGCCGGCGGGCGTGGCGATGTCACCGCCGTGCGCGACCGCCTCGCCGCCCGCCGCGCGGATCTCCGCTGCCACCTCCTCGGCGGGTCCGCCCGCGCCCTCGGCCGGGCTGCCGTCCGGGCGTACGCCCAGGTCGTTGACGACGACGCGGGCGCCCTCCGCCGCGAAGGCCAGGGCATGGGCGCGGCCGAGGCCACGGCCCGCGCCGGTGACGGCGACCACCCGCCCGGCGCAGAGGCGGGCGGCGGCGTTCTCGGTGGGCCGGTCAGCGGTCATGTCCGCCCTCCAGGTCAGCGGTGGGGGCCGTAGTGGCTGTGGTGGTCGTGGCGGTCGTCGGGGGTGGGCCGGCGGCCTCCAGGAAGGACGGGCGTTCGCCCCCGCCGTGGACGGCCAGGCTCGCGCCGCTCACGTAGGCGCTCCGGTCGCTGGCCAGGAAGGCGCAGACCTCGCCGACCTCGTCGGGGGTCGCGAGTCTGCCGAGCGGGACGGTACGGCCGACCGCGGCGAGGCCCGGCCCGTCGCCGTAGTGCAGGTGGGAGAGTTCGGTGCGGACCATGCCGACGACGAGCGTGTTGACGCGGATGTGCGGTGCCCATTCGACGGCCATGGTGCGGGCGAGGTTCTCCAGGCCCGCCTTCGCGGCCCCGTAGGCGGCGGTGCCGGGTGACGGGCGGGTGCCGCTGACGCTGCCGATCATGATGATCGAACCGCCCGTCGCCTGCCGCGCCATGACGGCCCGTGCGGCGAGGGAGACGGTCAGCGGCGCGACGAGGTTCAGTTCGACGACGCGGGCGGCCTGCCGTGGCGAGGAGTCGTCGAGGAGCCGGTACGGTGTGCCGCCCGCGTTGTTGACGAGGATGTCGAGGCGTCCGTGGCGGGCCCGTATCCGCTCGAAGCACGCGGCGACCGCGTCCGGGTCGCGCACGTCCACCGGTTCGAAGGCCGCGGCGCATCCGTCCGCCGCCGCGACCGGCCGCTCGGGTGGGCGGCGCGCGCAGGCGACGACCTCGGCGCCCGCCGCCAGCAGGGCGCGGGCGATGCCGGCGCCGACGCCGCGCGTGCCGCCCGTGACGACCGCGACGCGTCCCGCCAGGTCGATGCCGAGTGTCAAAGGGGCACCTCCGCCCTCCCGTTGCGGGCGCCGCGCTGCTACCTTCTCCAGCAGCCTGCACCTAACAAACGTTTGGTGGAAAGGTAGCTGATCCGCCCATGGGTGTCTCCACCACCGTCACCGTCTCCCGCCCCGAGGACGGCATCGCGCTCGTCACCGTCGACCGGCCGCCGGTCAACGCGCTGCCCGTACAGGGGTGGTTCGACCTGGCCGACGCGGTACGCGCGGCCGGCCGCGACCCCGGCGTCCGCTGTGTGGTGCTCGCCGCCGCCGGCCGCGGCTTCAACGCGGGCGTGGACCTCAAGGAGATGCAGCGGACGCCGGGGCACGCGGCGCTGCTCGGCGCCAACCACGGCTGTTACGAGGCGTTCGCGGCCGTGTACGACTGCGCGGTGCCGGTCGTCGCTGCCGTGCAGGGCCACTGTCTGGGCGGCGGCATCGGCCTGGTGGGCAACGCGGACGCGATCGTGGCGGCCGACGACGCGAGGTTCGGCCTGCCCGAACTGGACCGCGGCGCGCTCGGCGCGGCCACCCACCTCGCCCGGCTCGTCCCGCCGCACCTGATGCGCACCCTCTACTACACCTCGCGCACCGTGACCGCCGCCGAACTCCACCGGCACGGCGCGGTGTGGCAGGTGGTGCCGCGCGACGAGGTGCGGACGGCGGCACTGGCGCTGGCCGGGGAGATCGCCGCGAAGGACGGATACCTGCTGCGGCTGGCCAAGGCCGCCATCAACGGCATCGACCCGGTCGACGTCCACCGCAGCTACCGCTTCGAGCAGGGCTTCACCTTCGAGGCCAACCTCAGCGGAGTGGCGGACCGGCACCGGGACGCCTTCACACGGAGGGGCGCCCCGGAAACCGCCCCGGAAACCGCTCCAAGAACCACACCGCAAAGCACCTCGCTACCCGAACGCGGCGCCGCCACCCCCGCAGAGGAGCCGAGTTGACCGACAAAACCATGACCGCCGACGACGTGGCGGCCCGGCTGGCGAGCGGGATGACCATCGGCATCGGCGGCTGGGGCTCGCGCCGCAAGCCGATGGCGCTCGTACGGGCCCTGCTGCGGTCCGGCCTGACGGACCTCACCGTCGTCTCCTGCGGCGGGCCGGACGTCGGTCTGCTGGCGGCCGCCGGAAAGATCCGCCGGCTGGTCACGCCCTTCGTCACGCTGGACTCGGTCCCCCTGGAGCCGCACTACCGTGCCGCCCGTGAGCGTGGCGCGCTGGAACTGACCGAGCTGGACGAGGCGATGTTCCTGTGGGGGCTCACCGCGGCGGGCCAGCGGCTGCCGTTCATGCCGGTACGGGCCGGACTCGGGTCCGACGTGCTGCGGGCCGCCCCCCACATCCGTACGGTGACCTCACCGTACGCGGACGGTGAGGTACTGGCCGCCGCCCCCGCACTGCGGCTCGACGCGGCGCTGGTGCACCTCAACCGGGCGGACGCGCGGGGCAACGGCCAGTACCTGGGGCCCGACCCGTACTTCGACGACCTCTTCTGCGAGGCGGCGGACGCGGCGTACGTCTCGTGCGAGCGGATCGTGGACCCCGCTGACCTGTGCCGGGCAGCCGGCCCGCAGACGCTGCTGGTCAGCCGGATGTTCGTCAGCGGTGTCGTCGAGGCGCCGTACGGTGCGCACTTCACGTCCTGTGTGCCGGACTACGGCCGGGACGAGGCGTTCCAGCGGGCGTACGTGCGTGCCGCGGCGGATCCGGACGCGTGGGCCGCGTTCGCCGCACGCTTCCTGTCGGGGGACGAGAGCGACTACCGGGCCGCGGTGGCGGCCTTCGCCGACGAGACCGCCGAGGAGCGCCGGTGACTCCCCGGGCCGGAACCCCGACCGTCACGCGCGCCGAGTACTGCGTGCTGGCCTGCGCCGAAGTCTGGCGTGGCGCGGGCGAAGTACTCGCCTCCCCCATGGGCACCGTCCCCGCCCTCGGGGCGCGGCTGGCACGGCTCACCTTCTCCCCCGACCTCCTGCTGACCGACGGCGAGGCCCTGCTCGTCGGCGACGCGCCGGAGCCAGGGCGCGGAACGACGGTGCCGGAGGGCTGGCTCCCCTACCGCCGCCATCTGGCGCTGGTCGCCACCGGCCGCCGGCACGTCATGATGGGCGCGAGCCAGATCGACCGGTACGGCAACCAGAACATCTCCTGCATCGGGGACTGGGCGCGTCCGTCCCGCCAGCTGCTCGGGGTGCGCGGCGCGCCCGTCAACACCCTCAACAACCCGACCAGTTACTGGGTGCCGAAGCACTCGCCGCGGACCTTCGTCGAGCGGGTCGACATGGTCTGCGGCGTCGGGTACGACCGGGCCGCGGCGGCCGGGCCGTCCGCGACCCGCTTCCACCGCGTCGCGGAGGTCGTCAGCGACCTCGGCGTGTTCGACTTCGAGACGCCCGACCGCACCATGCGGATCCGGTCGCTGCACCCCGGCGTACGGCCGGCCGAGGTCCGCGCGGCCACCGGGTTCGCACTGTCCCTGCCGGACGGCGGTGTGCCGTGCACCCGGGAGCCGGACGCCGCCGAGCTGCGGCTGATCCGCGAGGTGATCGACCCGTGCGGGCTGCGCGACCGCGAGGTGCCGCCGTGCGGCCCCTGACCACCGCGCTCACCGAGCTGACCGGCGTACGGTATCCCCTCGTCCAGACCGGTATGGGGTGGGTCGCCGGGCCGCGCCTGGTCTCCGCGACCGCCGAGGCCGGGGCGCTCGGCATCCTGGCCTCCGCCACCATGTCGGCCGGGCAGCTGCGCGCCGCGGTCCGCGAGGTCGCCGCCCGTACGGACCGGCCCTTCGGCGTCAACCTGCGGGCGGACGCCACGGACGCCGCCGAGCGGGTGCGCATCATCATCGAGGAGGGCGTACGGGTGGCCTCGTTCGCCCTGGCGCCCTCCCGGGAACTGATCGCCCGGCTGACGGACGCGGGGGTCGTCGTCATCCCGACGGTGGGGGCGCGGCGGCACGCGGAGAAGGTCGCCGCGTGGGGCGCGGACGCGGTCGTCGTCCAGGGGGCGGAGGGCGGCGGGCACACCGGTGAGGTGGCGACCTCCGTCCTGCTGCCGCAGGTCGTGGACGCGGTGGACATCCCGGTCGTGGCGGCCGGCGGCTTCCACGACGGGCGCGGGCTGGTGGCCGCCCTGGCCTTCGGGGCGGCCGGTGTGGCCATGGGGACGCGCTTCCTGCTCACGTCCGACAGCACCGTCCCGGCCGCGGTCAAGGCGCGCTACCTGGCGGCCACGGTCCAGGACGTGACGGTGACCCGCGCGGTGGACGGCCTGCCGCACCGGATGCTGCGGACGGACCTGGTGGCCGCCCTCGAACGGTCCGGGCGCCCGGCGGCCCTGCTGCGGGCCGTGCGGCACGCGGCGGCGTTCCGCCGGCAGGCGGGGACGGGCTGGGCGCGGATGGTGCGCGACGGGCTGGCCATGCGGCGCGGCACCGGGCTGTCCTGGAGCCAGGTGCTGCTGGCCGCCAACACGCCGATGATGCTGCGGGCCGCGCTGGTGGAGGGCCGTACGGACGCCGGGGTGCTGGCGTCCGGACAGGTGGCCGGGGTCATCGACGACCTGCCGTCGTGTGCGGAGCTGGTCGGCCGGATCATGGCCGAGGCGGCGGCGACGCTGGACCGGCTGGGCGGGACGGCGGGACGGGGCTGAGCGGACGGACGGGGGAAAGCTGAGCGGACCGGCGGAGCGGGGCTGAGCGGACGGACGGGGCTGAGCAGTCTGCCCGGAGCAGACCGCCGCCCCCTCCCCCCCGCAACCGGCCGAACGGCCCCTCCGCGCCGCCCACAACCGGCCGCAACCGGCCACAACCGCCCACAACCGGCCCCCCGGAACGGCCCGAGCCGCCGGCCGCCCCCGAAAGTCCGACCCGAACACCGGTCTGGATTCCGTCGCACTACGGTGGAGAATGACCACTGAAGGCCGCCCGGGCTCCTGCCGCGGGCGAAGGTTTCCGTCGGGGGAGATCAGATGCGTAAGTTTCTCGCCACGGCCGTCGCGGTGACGGCGCTCAGCACGACGCTGGGTCTGGCCACGGCCTCGCAGGCCGCGGCGGCCCCGCGGGCACCGCAGTGCGCCAAGGTGATGAAGTACTTCACCAAGGACCACCAGCGGTTCGTGCGCCTGAAGAACCTCTGCTCGCAGCGCACGGCCTGCTACACGATCGTCGTGCCGGCCCGGCCCGCCGTGAACGGCCGGCTCGCCAAGGCCGCGACGAAGGACGTCCGGTACGGGACGGACCGGGGGCCGCGCGCGCTGTACGTGAAGAACCGCGCCTGCTGACGCCCCGCCGGGCCGGACCCCCGTCCGCCCCGCCTCAGAGGCGTTCGATCACCGTCACATTGGCCTGCCCGCCGCCCTCGCACATCGTCTGGAGGCCGTAGCGCCCGCCGGTGCGCTCCAGCTCGTGCAGCAGGGTGGCCAGCAGCTTGCAGCCGGTCGCGCCGAGCGGGTGACCGAGCGCGATGGCGCCGCCGTTGACGTTGACCCGGTCGGGGTCGGCGCCGGTCTCCTTCAGCCAGGCCAGGACCACCGGCGCGAACGCCTCGTTGATCTCGATGAGGTCGACGGCGTCGATGCTCAGCCCGGTCTTCTTCAGCGCGTGCGCGGTGGCCGGGACGGGCGCGGAGAGCATCCGGATCGGGTCCTCGCCGCGTACGGACAGGTGGTGGACGCGGGCGCGCGGGGTGAGCCCGTGGTCGTGTACGGCCCGTTCGCTCGCCAGCAGCACGGCCGCCGCGCCGTCGGACACCTGGGAGGAGACGGCGGCCGTGAGCCGGCCGCCGGGCACCACCGGCGCGAGGGCGGCCATCTTCGCCGCCGACGTGTCGCGGCGCGGGCCCTCGTCGGCCGTCACGTCCCCGTACGGGACCAGCTCGCGCGCGAAGCGCCCCTCGTCGGCGGCGCGTACGGCCCGCCGGTGCGAGCGCAGCGCGTACTCCTCCATGTCCGTACGGGAGATGTCCCACTTGTCCGCGATCAGTTCGGCGCCGTGGAACTGGTCCACCGGCCGGTCGCCGTAGCGGGCGCGCCAGCCCGTACTGCCCGCGAACGGCCCGTCGGCCAGTCCGAGCGGTTCGGCGGCCCGGCGGCTCGCGAAGGCGAGGGGGACCATCGACATGTTCTGCGTGCCGCCCGCGACGACCAGGTCCTGAGTGCCGGAGAGCACGCCCTGCGCGGCGAAGTGGACGGCCTGCTGGGAGGAGCCGCACTGCCGGTCGACGGTGACGCCCGGCACCTCCTCGGGGAGCCCGGCCGCCAGCCAGCTGGTGCGGGCGATGTCGCCGGCCTGCGGGCCGACGGCGTCCAGGCAGCCGAAGACCACGTCGTCCACGGCGGCCGGGTCCACGCCCGTCCGCTCCATCAACGCTCTCAGCACGTGCGCGCCGAGGTCCGCCGGGTGCACGGCGGCGAGTCCGCCGCCGCGCCGGCCGACGGGGGTGCGCAGCGCGTCGATGATGTAAGCCTCTGCCATGCCGGCTCTCCGGGTGTCGGGCGCGCCGTGCGGTGCGCGAGCGGTCGGTCCCGTACAGCGGTGCGGTCCAGTCCTGTACAGCGGTGCGGTCAGTCCCGTACGGCGATGCCGTCCAGCACCATCGACAGGTACTGGCGGGCGATCTCCTCCGGGCCGTGCAGGCCGCCCGGCCGGTACCAGCTCGCGGCGACCCAGACGGTGTCGCGGACGAACCGGTAGGTCAGGCGGACGTCCAGGTCGGGGCGGAAGACGCCGTCGGCGACGCCGCGTTCCAGCGTGCCGAGCCACGCCTTCTCGAACTTCTGCCGGGAGTCGGTGAGATAGCCGAAGCGCGGCTTCCCGGCGAGCTGCCGGGACTCCTTCTGGTAGATGGCGACGGCGGCGCGGTGCCGGTCGATCTCCCGGAACGACTCGGTGACCAGGGCCTCGATGGTCTCCCGGGGGCCGAGTCCGGCCGCGAGCACCGCGTCGTAGCCGGCCCACAGCTCGTCCAGGAAGCTGCTGAGGATCTCGTCCAGCATCGACTCCTTGGAGTCGAAGTGGTAGTAGAGGCTGCCCGCGAGCAGTCCGGCCTCGTCCGCGATGCGGCGTACGGTCGTCGCGTCGTAGCCGTGGGCGGCGAACACCTCGGCGGCGGTGGCGAGCAGTTCACGGCGGCGGGCGGGTGACGGCGGGGTCACGGCGGCCGGTTTCTCGTTCTTCTTCGCGGTGGGCACCGGCTCATTGTCCCTCTCCGGTCAGGCGCGCTGGCTGCTGACCGCGACCGTCTCGCCGGTCATGTACGAGGCGTAGTCGCTGGCCAGGAAGACGATGACGTTGGCGACCTCCCACGGCTCGGCGGAGCGCCCGAACGCCTCCCGGGCCGTCAGCCCGGTCAGCAGTTCCTCGCCGGTGACCTTCGCCAGGTGCGGGTGGACGGCCAGGCTGGGCGAGACGGCGTTGACCCGGACGCCGTACGCGGCGGCCTCGGCGGCGGCGCAGCGGGTGAGCGCCATCACCCCGGCCTTGGCGGCGGCGTAGTGCGCCTGGCCGCGCTGGGCCCGCCAGCCGACGACCGAGGCGTTGTTGACGATGACGCCGCCCCGGCCGCCCGCGCGCATCCGGCGGAGCGCCGCGCGGGTGCAGCGGAAGGTCCCGTTCAGGGTGACGTCGAGGACGGCGGTCCACTGCGCGTCGGTCATCTCCACCAGGTCGGCGGTGCCGCCGAGTCCGGCGTTGTTGACGACGACGTCCAGCCGCCCGTGCTGCCGCTCGGCGGCGTCGAAGAGGGCGTCGACCTGCGCTTGGTCGGTCACGTCACAGGGCTGGGCGGCGATCCGGCCGGCGCCGAACTCGGCGGCGAGCGCCGCCTGGTACTCCTTCAGACGCCGGGTGTGCGCGTCGGAGAGGAGCACGTCCGCGCCCTCTTCCAGGAGCTTGCGGGCGGTGGCGCCGCCGATGCCGGTGCCCGCGGCGGCGGTGACGACGGCCGTGCGGCCGGTGAGCAGGCCGTGTCCGGGGACGTAGCGGGGCGGGGGTGCCGGGTGCGCCGTCGGAGGCTTCTCGGGCGTCATGGCCGTACGCTAACCTACCAAACACTTGTTAGGGAACGGTCCCGGAAGAGCCCGCCGCCACCCCAGGGAGGCCGCTCGATGGATCTCGAACTCACCGCGGCGGACGAGGAGTTCCGGCGGGAAGCGCGGGACTGGCTGGCCGCCCACGTGCCCGCCGAACCACTGCCCTCCCTGGAGACGGCGGAGGGGTTCGCCGCCCACCGGGAGTGGGAGCGCGAGCTGTTCACCGGCCGCTGGTCGGCCGTGACCTGGCCGCAGGCGTACGGCGGGCGCGGTGCGTCACTGCTCCGGTGGCTGCTGTTCGAGGAGGAGTACTACGCGGCGCGCGCGCCCGGCCGGGTCTCCCAGAATGGTGTCAGCCTGCTCGCCCCCACTCTCTTCGAGCACGGTACGGAGGAGCAGGTGGCGCGCGTCCTGCCCGCGATGGCGAGCGGCGCGACCATCTGGGCGCAGGCCTGGTCCGAACCCGGCGCCGGTTCCGATCTCGCCGCGCTGCGGTCGGCCGCCGTACGGACCGGGGGCGGCTGGCTGCTGCGCGGGCACAAGACGTGGTCCTCCCGGGCGGCCTTCGCGGACCGGGCCTTCGGGCTGTTCCGCAGCCACCCCGGCGGGGACCGGCCGCACCACGGTCTGACGTACCTGATGTTCGACCTGGCGGCACCGGGCGTGACGGTGCGGCCCATCGGGCGCCTCGACGGGAAGCCGGCCTTCGCCGAGCTGTTCCTGGAGGACGTGTTCGTGCCGGACCGGGACGTGATCGGCGAGCCGGGACAGGGCTGGCGGGTCGCCATGAGCACGGCAGGCAACGAGCGCGGGCTGACGCTGCGCAGCCCCGGACGCTTCACGGCCGCCGCCGGCCGGCTCGCCGCCCTGTGGCGGGCCACCGCCGACCCGGCGGACACGGCGCTGCGCGACCGGGTCGCCGACGCGCTCATCGGCGCCCGCGCCTACCAGCTGTCCGCCTACGCCGGCATCGCACGCCTCACGGAGGGCGGCACCCCGGGCGCCGGGGCCGGCCTCACCAAGGTCTTCTGGTCCGAGCTGGACATCGGCCTGCACGAGACGGCGCTCGACCTCCTCGGCCCGTACGGCGAGCTGGCCGGCGACGCCGCCGAGGCGCCGGACCACGGGAGCTGGGCCGACGGCTGGCTGTTCGCGCTGGCCGGTCCGGTCTACGCCGGGACGAACGAGATCCAGCGCGACATCATCGCCGAACGGCTGCTGGGCCTGCCGAAGGGACGGCGCTGAGCACCGCGCCGGCGAGAGGAGTGGGGGATGCGGTTCCTGCTGGACGCGGAGCAGGCGGAGTTCGGCCGGACCCTCGGCCGGATGCTGGCGGCGGCGGACACCCCGGCCGCCGTACGGGCATGGGGCGCCGGTGACAGCGGCCCGGGGCGGGCGGTGTGGCGGCGGCTCGGGGCGGCCGGGGTGTTCGGGCTGGCCGTACCGGAGAAGTACGGGGGCGCGGGATTCCTGCCGGTCGAACTGGCCGTGGCGTACGTCGAGGCGGGGCGGTACGCCGTCCCGGGCCCGCTGGTGGAGACGGCCGCGGCGGCCGTGCTGCTCGACCGGCTCGGTGATGCGGGGCCGGCCGGGGAGCGGCTGCCCGCCGTCGCGGCCGGGGACGCGGTGGTGTCGTACGCGGACCTGGCGTGCGGGCCGTACGCCCTGGACGCGACGGCGGCCGACGCCACCCTCCTCGTGAGCGGCGGCACGCTGCGGCAGGCCGGCGGGGGCGGGCCGGTCCAGCCGTCGGTCGATCCGGCCCGGCGGCTGTCCCGGTACGCGGCGGACGGCGGCACCGTCCTGGCGAGCGGACCGGCCGTGCGGGCCGCCGCCGCGCTCGCCGCGGACACCGCGCGGCTGCTCACGGCGGCGCAGGCGCTCGGCGTCGGGCGGCGGCTGCTGGACGACACGGTGGCGTACGTCAAGCAGCGCACCCAGTTCGGTGTCGCGGTCGGGTCGTTCCAGGCGGTGAAGCACCGGCTGGCGGATGTGCTGCTGGGGCTGGAGTTCGCCGAGCCGCTGGTGTTCGGGGCGGCGGTGGAGCTCGCGGGCGGCGGGGAGGCGGGCGGCGGCATCGCGATGGCGAAGGTGGCCGCGGGCGAGGCGGCCTACGCCGCGGCGCGGGCCGCGCTCCAGCTGCACGGCGCCCTGGGCTACACCGACGAGCTGCCCCTCTCCCTGTGGATCCGCAAGGCGCGGGCGCTGCGGGGCGCCTGGGGCACGCCGGCGGAGTGCCGGGCCCGCGTGCTCGCCTCCCCCGCGCCGGGCGGGTGAGCACGCGACCGCAAATCTTTTACGAGTAAAACACCTGTTAAGGTTTTGGTATGGGGAAACATGCCAGACCGACGGGACAGCGAGCGGCGGCCCGCTCCGGAAGCGGCAGCCTGGTCCGCGTACGACCGCTGCCCATCAGGAGCACCGTCCTGCTGCGCCGCCCCGTGGACATCTGGCACAAGCCCGCGCTGAGCGCGGTCGTCGCCCTCGGCATCCCCGAGTTCCTGCTGCTCGCACTGGGCCGCCTGGACCTGGTCCTCTACACCTCGGCCGGCGCGATGTGCGCCCTGTACGCACACGGCCTGCCGTACGCGGCCCGCGCCCGCACCCTGGCCTGGGTGGTCCTCGGCATGGTCGCGAGCCTCGGCACCGCCCTGACCGCCGCCTCCCTGACCACCTCGGTCCCGCTGCTCGTCCTCCTCGCCTCACTGGTCGCCGCCGTGCACAAGACGGTCTGCGACGCCACCCGCGTCGGCCCGCCGGGAAACCTGATCTTCACCTTCATCTCGGCCTCGGCCTTCTTCGTACCGCAGCGCCTCGGTCAGGTGCCCTTCCACCTGGCACTGGCCCTGGGCGCGGGCGCGCTCGCCTGGCTGGTCTGCATGGCGCCCGCGCTGGTCCGGCCGCGCGGGCCGGAGCGGATCGCGACCGCCCGGGCGCTGGAGGCCGCCGCGGCGCTGCTGCGCACCGGTCCGGCGTCCGACGACGCCCCCGCCGGGCCGGACCGCGCCCGGCACGCCACCGCCGCCGCCGTCAACGCCGCCTGGCAGACACTCTTCCAGGTCCCCGGCCGTACCACCGCCGCGGCCGCCGACCGCTCGGGGCTGGAGCGGCTGCTCGTACGGGCGGAATCGGCACTCGCGGCGCCGCAAGCCGACCCGGCGGAAGCCGAGCGCTGTGCGGCGTGGGCCCGTGACCTGCGCCGGGGCCGGGCGCTGCCCGCGGTCGCGCTGACCGGGGCCCAGGCCGGCGAGCTGGCCGGGGTCGCCGCGGAGCACGCGGACCTCGAACCGGCAGCAGGCACCACGCCACGCCGCCCGGCCCCCAGCCGCCCGCGCGGCATCCGGGCGGTGCTCCACCGCCTCGCGCCCGGCTCACCGCTGCTGCCCATCGGCGCGCGGGTGGCCGCGGGCTGCGCGCTGGCGGGCTGGGGCTCGATGGCGGCCGGTGTCGGCCACCCGTACTGGGCCGTGGTCACCGCGGCCTCCATCTACCAGGTCAACACCACCCTCTCCTGGCAGCGGGCCCTCCAGCGCACCCTCGGCAACCTCCTCGGACTGCTGCTCTTCACCGCCCTGCTGCCGGTCATCCACACCGGCCACCTCGCGATGATCCTGCTGGCGCTCACCTTCCAGTTCTGCGCCGAGGCGAGCATCACCCGCAACTACTGGCTCGGGTCGGTCTGGGTCACCCCGATGGCCCTGCTGCTCACCGAGTTCGCCCGCCACCTGCCGGCCCGCACGCTGGTCACCGACCGCTGGACCGACACCGTCATCGGCGCCGCGGTGGGCCTGGCCTGCTGCGTCCTGGTCACCAACCGCCGCGCCGCCGACCGCGTCGAGGCGGCACTGGACCGGGTGGCGGCCGCCGAGACCGCGGCGCGCCGGCTGCTGGACGGCGACGCGCCCGAGGCCGGCTGGGCGCGCGACCGCCTGGCCGCGAGCCTGGTCGAGCTGCGGGAGGCGGTGGAGGTGTCGGCCGGCGAGTGGTAGCAGCGCGCCGTCCCCGAGGAACGGGTCGCGCTGGCCGAGCAGCAGGGTCACCGCACCCTGGCCCGGCTCGTCGGCCGGCCGTCCGCACCGGTTCCGGCCGCGTAGCCGCGTGCCGCCCCGTACCGCCCCGCCCTGCTGCCCGCGCCGGCACCAGGCAGAATTGTCCGGGCGCAGCGCGGCGCGGGGCCGGTACGGCGGCCCGCGGCACGCCGTGCGCGCTTCAGGACGCCGACGGGGGCCGGGAGAGCCCGGGAAGAAGGGGTGCGCGTGACCGAGGACATCGTCGCGGGGGTGCTGCGGCAGTGGCAGCAGGTCCATCCGGGGCTGGACACCGGCCCGATGGCGGTGATCGGACGGCTCAACCGCTGTTCCGCGCTGCTGCAGCAGGCCGCCGACGCGCCGCTGCGCCGCGAGGGTCTGACCCGCCCGGAGTTCGACATCCTCGGCACGCTACGGCGGATGGACCGCGAACTGACGCCCGGCCGCATCGCGCGCGAGACGTTCGCCTCCGGCGCCGCGGTCACCAAACGGGTACGCCAGTTGGAGACGCGGGGACTGCTCGCACGGCGCCCCGACGAACGGGACCGCCGGGTCTCGCACCTCTCCCTCACCGACGAGGGCCGCGCGGTCATCGACCGCCTGCTGCCCGAGCAACTGCGCTACGAGGCCGGCCTCCTGGAGGGCATCGACGGCAAACGCCGGGCCGAACTGTCCGAAGGACTGAGCGAGTTGCTGGTGCTTCTGGAGGGGCGGCTCGGGAGTCTGCTGGACTGACGGGCCTCTGAGACAGGTACGTGCGGCGCCGGCCGGGACGGGGCGCTTGGCGGTGAGCCTGCCGCTACCCGGCGGCGCCTCCGTCCACCCCGGGCGCCTCCCGCCCCAGCCCCCGGCGGATCGCGATCTCCACGGGGGAGTACGCGCCGTCGGCCCGCTCCAGTGCGTACGGTGCGGCCGGCAGCAGGGGTGGCTGGGCCATGAAGCGGGGGCGCGTGCCGTGGTGCGGCTGGGCCGCGTGGACCAGGAACGGGTGGCACAGGTAGACGTCGCCCGGGGAGCCGGTGGCGAGGGTGAGTTCCCGGTGGTCGGACGCCGCCACCAGGTCGGGGGCGAGGGCCAGGCCGCTCGCCCCGTCCTCCCCGTACTGCTCCAGCACCTTCGGTACGTCGAGGTGCGAGCCGACCCGGATGCGGGTCGGGGCGTCCTGTTCGCCGACCTCGCTGAACAGGAACAGCATCAGCAGCGCCCGGCCGCGGGAGCGCAGATTGGTGAAGTACCAGCTCTCGCCTTCCGGCAGGTAGCTGCCCTCGATGTGCCAGCCGGCGTCGTCCGGCTCGTCCTCGTGGGGGAAGCGCAGCGGGAACGTGCCCAGTGAGTAGCGCGGCTCCCAGCGGCCCGCGCCGACGAGCAGGTCGTAGGCGTGGTGCAGCGCCGGGGAGTTGGGCGCGGCGGCGAACGGCCCTTGCGCCATGCCGGGCACCCAGTGCACGGGCCGCGTCCACGTCGCCGGATCGTCCGGGTCGCAGCCCGTCTCCCGCCACAGCAGCCGCGCGCAGTCCGCGGCCACGCGCGGCGCCACGGCGCCCGGCAGCTTCACGAAGCCGTCGCGGAGGAAGCGGGATACCAGAGTCGTGTCGTCCATGCCCTCATCGTGCGGCGGGACCGGCCCGGGCCACCCGACATTTTCCGCACCGTCTTTGTCGGGTGCGCGCCGGGCCTCTTCTGCCCCGGCCCGGGCTCGCCGGGCAGGTCGGGGCCTCGCGGACGCCGCGGGCCGGGTGACAGGGCGGGTGGGCAGGGCGGGTGGCGCACCGGCCGTTCGCCCGGCGCCTCCCCGGCAACGCGCACGAGCTGCGGAATGATGCGTTCCGTGGACGGCTCGCCAGCTGCCCGCCCGCCGGCCGGCGGGCACCGCGGCGGGGCCGGTGACGCGCGGGCGGAGGGAGGAACGCCGGTTTTGCCTGATCGCACGTCCTGTCCCGCGGGAGGCCGCCGGGGGCGGCGCCCCGGCGCCGGCGGACGCGAGCCCCCGGGCACGTACCCCGCCGTGCCCGTCCGCCCACCGCCCGCCCCCGTCGCCCGGCGACCCGCACTCCTGAGGCAGCGTCATGACCACCCCCTTCGACGGTATGGCCGCTCTGCACGAGCGCAGCATCGACGAGCTGCCCTTCCGGCGGCACATCGAGATGCCGTCCGTCCTCGCCGCGGCGGGCGGTGTCCAGGGGCGCCGGGTCCTGGACCTCGGCTGCGGTTCCGGGCACTACACCCGCTTCTTCGCCCGCAACGGGGCGGGCAGCGTGCTCGGCGTCGACCGGTCCCCCGGGATGATCGCGCACGCCCGGCACCGGGAGGAGCTGGAGCCCCTCGGCGTGTCCTACCGCGTGCTCGACGCGGCGGCCGCCGACGCGCTCGCGGGCGCCTTCGACGTGGCCGTGGCCGTCTACGCGCCGTGCTACGCCGCCACCCCGGCGGCGCTCACCCGGCTGTGCGCCGCCGCCCGCGACACCCTCGCCCCGGGCGGCCGCTTCGTGGCCGCCACGCTCAACCCGGACCTCGCGACGGTGCCGCACTACTACCGGCCCTACGGCTTCGACGTCACCGTGGCCGACGCCCACCTGCGGGACGGCGACCCGGTCGGCCTGCACGGCCGGGCCGGGGAGGAGCCGTTCCAGGTGACCGCGTACTACTGGTCCCGCGAGGCGCACGAACGGGCCCTGACGGAGGCCGGGTTCACCGGCATCGCCTGGCAGCCGCCGCGCACCGCCGCCGACGGCAGCGCGTCACTGTTCGCGCGCTATCTGGCGGCGCCGCACGTCCTGGCGGTGTCGGCGCGCGCTGCCTGACGGCGGTCGGGGGCGGCTTCCCGGAACCGTCCGGAGGCGGCCCCTCGGACCGGCCCCAGGACCGGCCGGAAACAAGGACCGGCCGGAAGCAAGGACCGGCCGGAAGCAAGGACCGGTCGGAAGCAGGGCCTCTCGGACCGGCCCCAGGACCGGCCCGAGAGGCCGGCGCGTCACGGCTCCAGGCGGGCGACGCGCCCGTCCTCCCCCGCCGCCCAGCAGCCGAAGTCCGCCGCGCAGGCGACGGTGTCGTACGAGCCGTCGTCGAAGGTGTGCCAGCTGCGGCCGCCGTCCAGCGTCACGTCGCTGCCCGTCGGGCCGACGGCCAGCGCGACCCGCGTGGTGCGCGGGAACCAGGCCACACCGGACCGGTAGCGCTTCGGCGGCCTGGCGGACGGCTGCCAGGACGCGCCGCCGTCCGCGCTCACCGCGGCGGCCTTCGGGGAGGGCTTGCCGGCGCGGTAGTCACCGCCGACCGCCAGTCCGTGCGTACGGTCGCGGAAGGCCAGGCCGAAGACCCCGCGCGCCGGGTCGCCCGCCGGGACCGGCGTCTCGGACACCGTCCAGCTGCGTCCGCGGTCCGGGGAGTACAGCACCCGGCTCTTCGCCGCGCCGCCGGTGGCGAACCAGGCGTCGTACGCCCCCGAGCTGACCAGGCACTGGCCGCTGGCCGCGAAGGACGCCTCGCCCGGCTGGGCCGGCGGCATCCCGCGGGTGGGCAGCAGCCGCCAGTTCCGGCCGCCGTCGACGGTGGACAGGATGCGGTAGGTGCCGTCGACGGGGTCGGCGAGCGCGATGCCGTGGCTGCTGTCGAAGAACGTCATGCAGTCGTAGAAGGCGCGCGGATCGGTGTTGCGGAAGCTCTCGGTCCAGGTGGCGCCGCCGTCGTCCGTACGGAAGACCCGGGACGCCTCCCCCTCGCCGGCCGCCAGGACCACGGCGTGCCGCGCGTCGAACGCCTCGATGTCGCGGAACTCCAGGCCCTCGGCGCCCGGCGGTGAGACGTCGCGCCAGTGGTCACCGCCGTCGCGGGTACGCAGCACGGTGCCGCCGGTGCCGGCGACCCAGGCGGTACTGCGGCTGACGGCGGCCAGGCCGCGGAAGCGCGCGTCGGTGTCGGTGTCCTTCAGGTCCCAGCCGCCGCCCAGCACTCCGGACACGGTCAGCGGCGCGCCGGCGGACCGTGCGGCGGCGAGCGCCTCCGCGGGCGTCCGTGCGGCGGCCGGGGCCGCGCCCGCGGCACCGAGCGCGGCGGCGCAGACCACCGCCCACATCGCGCGCGTGCGTCTCCCGCGCCCCTGCTGTCCTGGCTGTCCCGGCTTCCCCTTGACCCTCATGACGCTGGAAGCTAGCCCAGCCGGGACGCCCCGTCCAGACATTCCCGTACCGCCCTCCGCAGGGTGTCTCGCCTCGCGCGGGCCGGGCGGTCCTCCTACTGTGCTGCACGGGGGCTGCCCAGCAAACGGGGGACGACGCAGGAGGAGACGGTGATGGTCCGGCAGGAGATCCGTTCATGAACGCGCCGGCCCCGGTGACGGTGACCGACGACCGCGCCGCGAACCGCTACGAGGCCCGGCTCGGCGGCGAAGTGGCGGGCGTGGCGGCCTATCTGCGCGCCGAGGGGCTCATCGCCCTCGTGCACACCGAGGTCGATCCGGTCTACGAGGGCAACGGGGTCGGCTCGGCGCTGACCCGGCACGCGCTGGACGCGGCGCGGGCGGACGGGCTGCGGGTGCTGGCGGTGTGCCCGTTCGTCGCGGGCTGGATGGAGCGGCACCCGGAGTACGGGGATCTGGCGTACGAGAACCGTAGCGCGGTCACGGACTGACGGCCCCGGCCGTACCGGGCGCGGGGCCGGCCGGGCGTTCAGCCGGTGCGGCAGGTCCGCACCGGGATCCAGTGCCACCAGGTCCAGCCGCAGTGCCCGGACGGTGACGGGGCGGTGGTCGGGGCGGGAGTAGGAACGACCGTGGGGGTGGGGGTGGGCAGGGGCGGACGGGTGGGTGTCGGCGTGGGGGTGGGCCGGTGCGTGGGGGTGCCGGTCGGTGCCGGCGCTGTCGGGTCCTGGCTCGTCGGGGGGCTGCCGGGGGCCGCGGAGGAGCCCGGCCGTCCGGTCGCGGCCGGTGCGGAGGCTCGCGGGGCCGTCGGCCCGGAGGCTTGCGGGACGGCCGGTGCGCCCGCGCCGGGCGCCGGGGGCGTACGCGCCGCGCCGCGGGCCGCCGGCGCGGACGACGCGGTCGGCACGGACGGCGTCCCGGTGGGCTCGGAGGCCGCCGGCCGCTCCGCCGTGGCACCGGGTACCGCCCGGCCCGTGCCGCTCCCGGGCGTCTCCGGCGCCGCTGCCGCCCGCCCGGCCGGCGGCGGCGTGGGATCACCGGTCAGCGCGATGCCCGCGACGGCCGCCACCCCGGCGGCCACCGCGACACCGGCGCCCGCGACGGTGGCGGCCACCGGCCCGGCCTGCCCGGTCTGGCCGCGCAGCAGCTGCCGTACGGAGGTGAGCGCCTTCGCGCCGGCCCCCGCCGGGTGACCGCTGCCGGCCGCGGCGGCCCCGGCGCCCGCGAGCGGCAGCAGGAACTTCGCCGAACCGCCCGCCAGGAGCACCAGCAGCGCCGGCCCGGTGAGCGCGGGCAGCCGGTCGTTGGCCCGGGTCAGCAGCGCCATCCGCGCCCGGCAGTCGGCGCAGTCCACGAGGTGGCCCGCGATCCCGTCGGCCTGTTTCGCGGTGGCCCCGCCCCGTACGAACGCGGGCATCCGCTGCCAGTGCGCCGCGCACGCCGGGTCGTGCGGCGTGCCGGGCACCGAGCCGAGGAACGCCTGCCGCATGCCCTCCCTGGCCCGGTGCAGCAGGACGGCCGTGGCGCCCTTGCCCGCCCCGATCGCCTTGCCGACCACCTCAAGCGGCTGGTCCTCGGCCTCCGCCAGCCACAGCGCCGTCACCCAGCGCCGCGGGAGCCGCCCCATGACGCGGGCGAGCAGGTCGACGTGGGAGATGTGCTGTGCCGGGTCGGTGTGCTCGGCCGCCGGGCCGGTGCACGGCCACGCCTGCCCGTCCTGCGGGTCCTGCGGGTCCTGCGGCATCTCGCGGGCGGCGGCCGCGCCGACGGACGAGGCGAGGTGGCGGATGGTGGTCCGGAGGTAGGCCGGGACGTTGTCGATGCGGTGCCCGGTGCGGATGCGGCGCCAGACCCGGAAGTGCGCCTCGGCGACGAGGTCCTCGGCGAGCCAGGCGTTCGGCGTCAGCGACCGCGCGTAGGCGACCAGACGCGGGTGCTCGCGCTCGTAGAGCCGGGTGTAGTCGTCCGCCGGGGATCCCGCGGATGCTTCGGACATGGACGGACAACCCCTGACGTGTCACCCCGGCGCCCGGAGGGCTCCGCTTCCGGCCGGACGCTCAGGCCCGGTCACCGGCTCTCACGAGTGGGCAGACCCGATCCGGTTCTGGCGGCCTTGCATGGATTTCGTCAGCGTAAGGAGCACATATCCCCGCAATCAAAAGTTCGTGACGCACCTCACGCGGCCATTCGGTGCACTGGCGTCATACACGGCGCGTCTTACGGGTCGTAGAGGCAGAGACCCGTCCGCACGAGCATCCAGGGAGCCGGCGATGCCCCACGTCATCGACCAAGCCGTCCACGCCCGACTGATCGCGACCATGCCCCGGTCGCGCCAGGTCCCCGCCCGGCTGCGCTACGACAGCGGTGACCCGCTCGCGGTGCATGTCGTCTTCCCGCCCGCGGCCTCGCTGGACGGGGCGGAGGTCGCGTGGACGTTCGCCCGCGATCTGCTGGCGGAGGGCCTGCGCGCGCCGTCCGGCAAGGGCGACGTGCGCGTCTGGCCGTGCGGCCCGCACCACACGGTGCTGGAGTTCCACACCGCCGACGGTCTGGCCATGGTGCAGTTCCAGGCTCGTGACCTGCGCAGGTTCCTGATGCGGTCGTACGGCGCGGTGGCTCTCGGCACCGAGGCCCGGCACCTGGACATGGAGGGTGACCTCGCGGCCCTGCTGCGCGAGGCGTAGGCCGCCGGGTGCGGCCGTCCTGCCTCTGCCGTACCCGCGGTCCGCGCGCCGTCGCGGCGACCGCTTGACTTCGAGTGCGCTTCAACAGGAAGAGTGATCAGCACATCGGTCCCCCACTCTTCCCGAGGAGTTCCCTCATGCGTACCACCACGCTCGGCAGCACCGGCCCCGAGGTCGGCGTCATCGGTCTCGGCTGCATGGGCATGACCCACGCCTACGACCCGCAGGGCCGGGACGAGGCGACGTCCGTCGGCGTGCTGCGGCAGGCGATCGAGCTCGGTGCGACGCTGATCGACACGGCCGACGTGTACGGCCCGTACACCAACGAGGAGCTGGTGGGCCGGGCGCTGGCGGGCGGCCACCGGGAGCGGGCGGTCCTGGCCACCAAGGTCGGGCTGGAGTCCGCCGCGGACAAGCCGGGTGACCACACCGCCCTGGTGCGCAACGGCCGTCCCGAGCACATCCGCCGCTCCATCGACGCGAGCCTGCGCCGCCTGGGCACCGACCACGTGGACCTCTACCAGCTGCACCGGGTGGACCCCGAGGTGCCGGTCGAGGAGAGCTGGGGCGCGCTGGCCGAGGCCGTACAGGCGGGCAAGGCCCGGCACATCGGCCTGTCGGAGCCGACCGTCGAGGAGATCCGGCGCGCGCAGGCCGTGCACCCGGTCACCTCCGTGCAGTCCGAACTGTCGCTGTGGACCCGCGAGGCGCTCGACGAGGTCCTGCCGTACTGCGAGGAGCAGGGCATCGCCTTCCTGCCGTTCTCGCCGCTCGGCCGCGGCTTCCTGACCGGCAGCATCGCCTCCTTCGACGAGCTGCCGCAGGACGACTTCCGCCGTCGGCTGCCGCGCTTCCAGCAGGACGCGCTGAAGGCCAACCTGGCGCTGGTGGGCAAGGTCCGGGCCATCGCGGCGGAGAACGGGATCTCCCCCGCGCAGGTCGCTCTCGCCTGGGTGCTGGCCCAGGGCCGGTACGTCGTCCCGATCCCCGGCACCAAGACCCCCAAGTACCTGGTGGACAACGCCGGCGCGGCGGACGTCACCCTGCCGCCCGCCGCGCTGGCCGAACTCGACGCGCTGCCGGCGGCCGAGGGCACCCGCTACTGAGGGCCTGCCCCGGCCCCGTCGAACAGCTGGCTCAGCTGGAGGTCCAGGAGCTTGACGGCCTTCTCGGGGGTGTGGACCTCCAGCAGGATGTACGTCGAGAGGCCGTCCACCAGGCTGATCAGCAGCATCGCCGCGTCGTCGGCGTCCCGTTCCTCGCGCACCTCACCGCGCCGCATCGCCAGCCGGAGCTGGTCGGCGAAGAAGGAGCGCAGCTTGGGGATGCCGTCGCGGGCGTCGGCGCGCAGGGCGGGGTCGTGGACGGCCCGGTGGAAGTGGGCGATGCCCACCAGGAAGCCGATGCGGCTCTGCTCGTCCAGCGGCAGCATCCCCGTCAGACAGGCGCGCAGGATGTCGTAGGGGGTGGGCTCCCCGTCCAGCGCTTCGATGCGTTCGCGGATGCGCTGCTGGGCGAGGCTCTCGATGTAGCGCAGCGCGAAGACGAGCATCTCGTCCTTGGTGCGGAAGTAGTGCTGGAGCCGCCCCAGGGAGATGCCCGCCTCGGCGGCGACGTCCCGCAGGCTCGCGCCCTCCAGCCCTCGGGTGCTCGCGATCCGCCACAGCGCCTGGGAGATCTCCCGGCGCCGTGCCTCATGGTCCACCTTTTTCGGCACGTGCTTCGCGGCCTCGCCTTCTTTTTTACAAGTCGCTCGTACCGTTATAACGTACCGCTACTCAATACAAGCGACTTGCCAAAGAACGGGGACACCTCATGTCCGCATCCGCCACGCCCCTGCTGCGGCCGCCCCGCAACCGGGTCGATCCCCGCGCCCGCCGCTGGTGGACCGTCCAGGCGCTGCTGACGGTCAGCGGGCCGATGCTGCTCACCGCGCTCGCCCTGGCGGTCTGCTCGGTGCTGTTCTTCCCCGGCGCCCTGCCCTGGCTCGGCCCGCTCCTGCTGGTCGTGCTGGTGCTGCCGGCGCTCGGCTACCTGCTGGTGATGCCCCGGTGGCGCTACTCCGTGCACGCCTGGGAGCTGGGCAGCCGCGCGGTGTACGCGGCGGGCGGCTGGTTCTGGCAGAAGCGGCGGATCGCGCCGCTGTCGCGGGTGCAGACCGTGGACACCGTACGCGGCCCCGTACAGCAGCGGTTCGGACTCGCGACGGTCACCGTCACCACCGCCTCCACCGCGGGCGACGTGAAGATAGCCGGGCTGTCCGACGCGGACGCCGAGGAGCTGTCGCGGCGCATCGGCGAGGCCGCGCAGGCCGTGCCGGGTGATGCCGCATGACCACCGCCACCCCTCCCGTCACCGGCGCGCCGCCCCGCCGGCACCGCCTGGACCGGCGCACCCTCCTGGTGCACTGCGGCTGGCTGGCCGCCCCGCTCGGCTCGTTCGCCCTGACGGCGCTGGCCACCGGCGGCCGGATCGGGGCCGGTGCCTGGATCACACTGGCCGTGATCGCGGCGAGCTTCGCGGTCCTCACCGCGATCGGGGCGGTCCGCTGGGCGCGTACGGACTACCGCGTCACCCACGACTCCTTCGAGGTGCGCAGCGGGGTGCTCACCCGGCGGCTGCGCTCCGTCCCCCTGCACCGCATCCGTACGGTCGACCTGACGGCCTCACCGCTGCACCGGCTGCTCGGTGTCACCGTCCTGCGGGCCGGCACCGCGGGCTCGTCGGACGGCGGCGGCGAACTGTCGCTGGAGGCGCTGGCGACGGCCGACGCGGAGCGGCTGCGGGCCGTGCTGCTCGCCCGCGCCGACACCCGGGCGACGGACGACGACCCGGTCGTCTCCCGCATCAACTGGCGCTGGCTGCGCTACGCGCCGCTCACCTTCTGGGTGATCGGCGGTGTCTTCGCCGCGGCCGGCGGCGTCTATCGCGTCCTGGACGGCGCGGGCATCGAGCCCTGGAAGCTGGGCATCGTGCGCGGCGCGTTCGACGAGTTCGGCGCCAGCGCGCTCTGGCTGACGGTCCCGCTCGCGCTGCTGGCCGTCATCGCCCTGGGCACCGTCGGCGCGCTGGCCCTCTACGTCGAGGGCTGGTGGAAGTTCCGCCTCGAATGGACCGACGCGCGCACGCTGCGGGTGCACCGCGGCCTGCTCACCACCCGGTCGGTGACCATCGAGCGGGCCCGGCTGCGCGGTGTGGTGCTCCGTGAGCCGCTGCTGCTGCGGGCGGGTGGCGGCGCCACCGTGCGCGCTGTCGCGGGCGGCCTGGGCAACAAGGAGGAGAACCGCAAGCGCAGTGTGATCCTGCCGCCGGCGCCGCGCACCGAGGCGGTGCGCACGGCGTCCGGAACGCTGCGGGCCGGCTTTCCCGACACCGGGCTGCGCGGCCACCCGAAGGCCGCCCTGCGCCGCCGCCGCACGCGGGGGCTGCTCTGGGTCACGCTGCCGGGCACCCTGGTCCTCGCGGTCCTGGGCGCCCTGCTGACTCCCGTACTGCTGCACTGCGCCTGGGTCTTCGCGCTGGTGTCGGCGCCGGTGGTGCTGTGGCTGGCCCGCGACGCGTACCGCAATCTGGGGCACGGTCTGGACGGGCGGTTCCTGGTCGCGCGCTCCGGCACGTTCAGCCGGGACACCGTGGTGCTCCAGCGCGAGGCGGTGGCGGCCTGGACGTTCTCCAGTACGCCGTTCAGCCGGCGGGCCGGTCTGGTCACCCTCACCGCCGCGGTCGCCGCCGGCGAGGACGGATACCACGTACGCGATCTCCCGGCGGACGACGCCCCGGCCCTGGCGGCGGCCGCGGCGCCCGGGATCCTGGACGAGTTCCTGGAGCACGCCCCCGCGAAGCACCGGGCGGCCCGGCACCGGGCGTGATCACAAACCCTTGTCAACCCACGTGTTACCCACCAACCATGACGACCTGGACATGACATAGATCACACCCCCGTCACGTGCACGGCGCGGGCGGGCACACCGTCCTACATGGTGTAAGCCATGTCCCGACCCGACAGCCGTAAGGGAGCAGCCGCGGTGCAGAGTGTCATCGACCAAGCCGTCCAGGTACGTCTCATCGCGACCGCGCCCGGCTCCCGGACCGTGCCCGCGGTGCTGCACTATCACCCGGCCGACCCGCTCGCGGTGCGGATCACCTTTCCGCCGGAGATCTCGCTGGACGGCGCCGCGGTCGACTGGGCCTTCGCCCGCGAACTGCTCGCCGACGGCCTGCGGGCCGCGGCGGGCACCGGTGACGTACGGGTGCGGCCGCTGGGCCGGGACCGCACGGTGCTGGAGTTCCACGTCGAGGACGGTGTCGCGATGGTCCAGGTCGACACCGCGGACCTGCGCCGCTTCCTGGACCGTACGTACCAGGCGGTACCCGCCGGCCGCGAACTCCTCGACGTGGACCGCGGCCTCGCGGAACTGCTCGGCGACGCCTGAGGGCCCGCCCGTCCAGGGCCGTGGCCCGCTGAGCCGGTAACGGCCGGGGGCCGCGGCCCGGCCCCCGGTTCCGCCCGGGGCGCCGGTGCCACCGCCCGCGTCAGCGCTTGGGGAACCCGAAGCCGTAGCCCTGCTGCTTCATCCACGGCAGCAGCCGGTCCAGCGCCGCGACCGTCTGGCTGCGGTCGCCGCCGCCGTCGTGGAAGAGGACGGTCGGGCCGTTGTGCAGCTCCCGGCGCACGGTGCGCACGATCGCGTCGGTGCCCGGCCGTTCGAAGTCCTTGCTGTCCACGTTCCAGCCCAGCGGCCGCATCCCGCGCTCCGCGGCCAGCTTCCTGCTGTACGGCGTGAACGCGCCGCCCGGCGCCCGGTAGTACTCCACCTTCGGGCCGTCCGCGGCCTGCTCGATCATCTGCTGCGCCGGCACGATCTGCTGGGACTGGTAGTCCTCGGGCCGGTGGTCCATGCCCGTGTTGTGGCTGACGGTGTGGTCGCAGAGCTTGTGGCCGGCCGCCGCCACCTTCTTGACCAGGTCCGGGTGGGCCTTCGCCGACGGGCCGATCATGCAGAAGGTGGCCTTGACGTCGTACTTCTTCAGCACGGACAGCACCTTGGGGGTCCAGACCGGGTCCGGGCCGTCGTCGATGGTGATGTTCAGGCTCTTTCCGGGCCGGTCGGAGGCGTGCACGATGCTCGGGTCGACCGGGGCGGGCCGCGCCTGTTCCGTGGTGTCCGCGTGCGCCTCGGAGGTGGCGCCGGACTGCCCGAAGGTCAGATAGCCGGCCACCCCGAGCGACGCCGCCGCCACCGCGGCCACCCCGATGATGCCGCTCCGCCTGCCGTGCCGTGCCATGCGTATCCCGTCCCTATGCCGTGCGCGGGCCGCCGCGGACCTGGGTACGGACGCCACCGTCGGCGCCGTACGATTCCCCCTGCGGTGAACTCGCGCGATTACTGCCTTGCACCACGACAGATGCGAAGAATTGCGGGCAGGATCCGCCTGTTACCGATCCATCATGAAACTTATTGATACTGGTGCCATGCCCCGAGTACTTCTGATCGAGGACGACGCCGCCGTGCGCGACGGAGTCACCCTCGCGCTGCGCCGGCGCGGCCACGAGGTGGCGGCCGCGGCCAGCGGCGAGGACGGCCTGGACCTGCTGCCCGCCTTCCGCCCCGACATCGTCCTGCTGGACCTGATGCTCCCGGGCAAGGACGGCTTCGAGGTCTGCCGCCGCATCCGCGCCGACCGGCAGCTGCCGATCATCATGCTCACCGCCCGCGGCGACGACCTCGACGTGGTGCTCGGCCTGGAGGCGGGCGCCGACGATTACATCGTCAAGCCCGCGCGCGGCGAAGTACTGGAGGCCCGTATCCGCGCGGTCCTGCGGCGCACCGCGCTGCCCGCCGACGGGGACGCCGCCGGCCCCCCGGAGCCGGGCCCCGCGCCCGTGGAGACCTACGGCGAACTGGCCGTGGACCGTGCCGGGCTGGTCGTCTCCAAGGGCGGCACCGATCTGCCGCTGGCCCCCTCGGAGATGAAGCTGCTGCTGTTCCTGTCCGCGACCCCCGGGCAGGTCTTCAGCCGCCAGCAGCTGCTGGAGCACGTCTGGGAGCACAGCTACCACGGCGACGCGCGCCTGGTGGACGCCTGTGTGATGCGGCTGCGTACGAAGATCGAGGACACCCCGCGCAGCCCCCGGTACGTGCAGACCGTACGCGGCTTCGGCTACCGCTTCGGTCCCCTGTGAAGCGTCCCCGGCCCGCGGGCGGCGCACGGCGCCCGCTGCTGCCGCGTTCCTTCCCGCGCGGTCTGCGCGCCCGGCTCGTCGTCGCGTTCCTGCTGGTCGCCGCGGTCAGCGCGCTGACCACCGCGGCGCTGACCTACCGCGAGGCCCGCAACGCCATCCTCCAGCGCTCGCAGGACACCGCGATCAAGGACCTGCGGGGGCAGGTCAACTCGCTCGCGCCGGACCTCGCCGTACCGCCGACCCGGGCGGACGTGGACGAGTTCACCCGGCAGCTCGACCGCTCCGGCAAGGCCCGCGACTGGGACGTCTACGTCCAGTACAAGGGCGTCGCGGAGAACGACCGCAGCCGGCTGCGGCGCCGCGTCATGGTCCCCGAGGAACTGCGGGAGTCGGTCGAGACGCGGCATGTGACGGCGTTCCAGCGGGTGGACCGGGACGGCGAGCCGTGGCTGCTGATCGGCATGCCGGTGATGCAGTCGCAGACCGAGGCCCGTACGGCGTCCCCGCTCTCCGTCTACGCCCAGCTGCCGCTGCGCGCCGAGGAGGCCAACGTCGAGGCGCTGGTGAGCGCGGCGCAGAACGGCGCCCTGCCGGTGCTCGCGCTGGCCGTGATCCCGGCCCTGCTGGCGGCCCGCGGGGTGCTGCGGCCGGTACGCGGGCTGCGGCAGGCCGCCGGACGGATCGCCGAGGGCAAGCTGGAGACCCGGCTGGAGGTCAAGGGCTCCGACGAGCTGGCCGACCTGTCGAGAACGTTCAACGACATGGCCGCCAAGCTGGAGGAGAGCGTGGCGGACCTGCGGCGCATGGAGGCCAACGCCCGGCGCTTCGCGGCCGACGTCTCGCACGAGCTGCGCACCCCGCTGGCCGCGATGAGCGCCGTCACCGACGTGCTCGACGAGGACGCCGACGCGCTCGACCCGGACACCGCCTCCGCGGTGCGCCTGATCAGCCAGGAGACCGGCAAGCTGGTGCGGATGGTCGAGGACCTGATGGAGGTCTCGCGCTTCGACGCCGGGGCCGCGGCGCTGCACCTGGACGAGGTGGACGTCGCCGAGACGATCCGCAAGACGCTCCAGGCCCGCGCCTGGCAGGACCGGGTGGGCGCCGAACTGCCGGACGGCGTACGGGCGCGGCTGGATCCGCGGCGGCTGGACGTCGTGGTGGCCAACCTGGTCGGCAACGCGCTGCACCACGGCGGCGAGCCGGTACGGGTGCTGCTGCGCGCGCCGGACCCGGGCGACGGCCGGCTGGTGATCCGGATCGTGGACAGCGGCCCCGGCATCGACCCCGAGGTGCTCCCGCACGTCTTCGACCGCTTCTACAAGGCGGACTCGGCGCGCGCCCGGTCCGAGGGCAGCGGGCTGGGCCTGGCGATCGCCATGGAGAACGTACGGCTGCACGGCGGCACCATGCACGCTGCCAACTGCCCCGACGGCGGCGCGGTGTTCACCGTCGAGCTGCCACTGCCGGAGCAGGAGGCGGGCGCCGTCACGGAGCCGGACGCCGGCTCCGGTGCACCGGAGCCGGCCGGGCAGTCGGCACCGGAGCCCACCGGCCGTACGGGCGGCAGCCCCGCCGGCCCGGCCGGCGACCAGGACACGACGGACGGCGGTGAGCGCCGCCCGAAGGACCCGGCGGCCGCCCCGGCCGGGAAGGCGGACCAGACGTGAGCGTCCCGAACTCCGTGCGGGCCCGGCGGATCGTGCTGGGCGGGCTGCTGGCAGGCGCGCTCGGCGCCCTGGCGGCGAGCACCCTCACCGGCTGCGGCATCGCGCCGACCGGAGTGATCGACGCGGGCGAGCCCGCCCACGGCCTCAAGGCGCCGGGCAAGCCCGCCCCCGACGTGCAGCTGTACTTCCTCGGCCCGACCGGCCTGCGCCCCGCGAGCCGCCCGGCGACCGCGCCGGTCGGCCCCGAGGAGGCGATCAACCTGCTGCTCAAGGGCCCCAACGACGCCGAACGGCAGCGCGGCCTGACCAATGTGCTGCCGTGGCTCCCCGGCGGGATCAGCGCGGAGGCGGCGGACGGCAAGGTCACCGTCCACCTGCCCATGAACGCCAAACGGCTGGACACCCCCTCCATGAGCCAGCTGGTGTGCACCGCCGCCAACGCCTCCGTACCCGGCAGCCGCAGCCCGTCGGACGTCCTGGTGACCCTGGTGGGCGACAACACCCGGGTCGGCCCGATGGTCTGCGGCGGCACCAACGCCTTCCCGTTCATCCAGCCCACCGCTTCGCCCACGCGACCGGACTGAGGGGATCCACCGGCGGGGCCGGCGGTGCCCGAACCGTACGGGCAGTCGTTCGGCACCACGTGCGTCCTCCACCCGCATCGCGCCCCGTGCCGACGGTGTCACCTCGCACGGCGCGGGCACCGCCGGGGGGATCCTGGCCTCGCTCCCCTTCGGCGGAGCGGTCAACCAGTGCGGCGGCGCCGGCCTCGCCGACACCGATTTCGTCGGCCGCGTCATCCGGTCCGGGACCGTGGACCGGAACTGAGGAAGCCTCCCGCCCGGCCGAGAAAGCACCTTCCGTCCCGGCCGGGCATCCGGCGCATACCGACCGGTCCGGGTGGGCGTGTACGTGCGCGATGCACCGGAAGGCCGGACACTGGACCACCCGGGGTGATCCCCGGAGCCGTACAGGGAGTGACGTCCTGGGACAGTGCGTGACACGTCCCACGGGGGTGACGGACACCGGAACGGACGATGGGAGGGTCCGATGGCGGACATCATGCTGCGGGACCGGACCGGGCGGGCGTTCGGCCGCCTGGTGGACCGGTATCTGGACATGCCCGAACCGGTCACACCCGACGTCGAATGCGTACGTGACCTGCGCGTTCCCATGCGGGACGGCACCGTGCTGCTCGCCGACCGCTACCGTCCGCGCGGCGCCGGACCGCTGCCGGTGGTGCTGCTGCGTACGCCGTACGGCAAGCACAAGCCCGACATCAAGCTGTTCGCGGGCGTGCTGGCGCGGCGGGGCTTCCAGGTGGTGGCGCAGAACGTCCGCGGCGTCTTCGGCTCGGGCGGCGAGTTCCGCGCCTTCGTGCACGAGAAGGACGACGGGCTGGCGACCGCGGCGTGGCTGCGCGGCCGGGCGTGGTGCGACGGGCGGCTGGCCACCGCCGGGGCCAGCTACCTCGGGCACACGGAGTGGGCCGTCGGCCCCTACCTCGACCCGCCCCTGGAGGCGATGTGCCTGGGCATCACCACCTCCGACTTCCCGGCCGCGTTCTACCCGGGCGGTGTACTGGCGCTGCACAACATGCTGGTGTGGTCCTCGGCGACGGGCACGCAGGAGGAGGCGCCGCTCGGCGGCCTGCTGCCCAATCCCCTGCAGACCCGCAGGGTGCAGCGCGCGATGCGGACGCTGCCGGTCGGTGAGTCCGACCTCGCGGCCATCGGGCGGCCCGAGCGCTTCCTGCGCGAGGTCAGCGCGCACGCGGAGCCGGGTGACACCTACTGGGCGCCGATCGACCACAGTGCCGCGGCGCTGCGGATGACCACGCCGACCAGCATGGTGACGGGGTGGTGGGACCTGTTCCTGCCGTACCAGCTGCGGGACTTCACGGCGCTGACCGCCGCCGGGCACCGCTCGCGGATCACGATCGGGCCGTGGGCGCACGACCGGAACGCGCTGAAGGCCACGCTCACCGACCATGTGTCGTGGCTGAGCGCCCAGCTGGCCGGTGACACCACCCAGCTGCACCAGTCGCCGGTCCGGCTCTACCTCCAGCGGGCGGGCCGCTGGCTGGACTTCGACCGGTGGCCGCCGCCGCAGTGCGCTCCGGCACCGCTGCACCTCCAGCCGTCCGGCGGGCTCGACTGGCCGGAGCCGCCGGACAGCACGCCCGACCGGTTCACGTACCACGGCGCCGACCCGACCCCGTCGACCGGCGGCCCGCTGCTGCTGCCGGGCGAGATACGGCAGCAGGACAACAGCGCGGTCGAACGGCGGCCCGACGTCCTGCTCTTCACCGGCCGGCCGCTGCCCCGCGACCTCGACCTGATCGGCCCGGTGTCGGCCGTGGTGCACGTGCGTACCGACTCCGGGTACGGCGATGTGTTCGTACGGCTGTGCGACGTGGACCGGGCGGGCGTCTCGCGCAATGTCACCGACGGCATCCTGCGGCTGCGCCCGGGCTCGCCGGCGGCGGACGCCGACGGGGTGGTGGCGGCCCGGGTGGAGCTGCATCCGACGGGCTACCGGTTCCTGCGCGGGCACAGCCTGCGGGTGCAGGTGGCGGGCGGGGCGTTCCCGCGGTTCGCGCGTCACCACGGCACCGGCGAGCCGGCCGCGTCGGCGGTCGCCTGCCGGCCGATCCGGTTCGAGGTCTTCCACGAGCCGGGCCGTCCCTCCGCGGTGGTGCTGCCGCTGATGACCGCGCCGGCCCCGTCCGGCCGGAGTGAACCGGCCTGACCGCGGTACTCGTCGTCCCGGCCCGCGCGCCGCGCGGCCGGCACCGCCTGCGGTGCCCTGCCGAGGAGGGCCCACGGGGCCGAGGAGATGCCATGGGACTGGTCAAAGCCGCCGTGATCGTGCTCGACTGCTCCGACCCGGAGAAGCTGGCGGACTTCTACGCCGACTTCCTGGAGGGTGAGGTCCGTACCGAGCACCTGCCCGACCGGGTGGAGGTCGTCGCCAACGGCACCCAGATGTCCTTCCGCCGCGACCTGAACATGACGCCGCCGACCTGGCCGCGCCCCGACAGTTCGCTCCAGGCCCACCTGGACCTGCTGGTCGACGAGGCGGACATGGACGCGGCCGAGCGCAAGGCGGTCAGCCTCGGCGCGCGCCCGCTGGACACCAAGGACGACACCGGCCCCCGCGAGGTACGGGTCTACTCCGACCCGGCCGGGCACCCGTTCTCCCTGCGCTGTTCGCTGCGGTCCGGGCCGAAGACGGACTGAGCGCCGGCACCGCGGGAGTCCGCCCATGGCTCATCCGGCCCCCAGCCGCAGCCGCAGGAAGCGCGGACGGTACAGCTCGACGTCCCCGTTGACCTGGTCGTCGGAGGGGACGCCCGGCGGGCCGAGCCAGTTGATGTCGTAGCTGAGCAGGAGCCGGCCCGGGGGGCTGAGTCCGGGGTGGGCCTGCGGGTTGTACGCGGCGACGCGGTGCTGTCCGGTGGGGTCGGCCGGGCGGGGCGGGGTGATGCGTCCGGTCGGGCCGTGCCAGGGGCCCTGGGCCGAGCACGACCAGTAGGTGGTGATGGCGGACAGGCCGTTGCCGGGCTCGCCGGGTGTGTCCATCGACAGCAGTACCCAGGTGGCGCCGTCCCGTACGACGGTGAAGGAGCTGCCGACGCCGCGCCCGCCGCCCGCGCGGATCACCGGGGCCGCCCGGCCGGCGTGCGGCTGCCAGTCCTGGCCGTCCCAGTACCGCCAGGCACCGGCCTGCCCGAGCCGGCCGGTGGGCACCCGTGCCAGGTAGGCGTTGGAGGTGGGGCGGGCCGGTCCGTCGTCGCCGCCGTAGACGTACGTCCAGGTGCCGTCCTGTACGGAAGCGGTGCCGTACAGGACGCGGTGCGCGGGGTCGGGCACGGCGGTCTGGTCGACGACCGGGGTGATGCTCTCCAGCCGCAGGCTGGGCAGGGAGAGGGTGGCGACCTCGGTGGCGCGGGGGATGCCGAAGATCCACGGGGCCTGGCCGGGCGCGCGGTTCCACAGCAGGACGCGGACGACCTGTTCGGATGAACCGGGGGTACGGGGTTCCACGTGCGCCTGCACCGGCCAGCGCCAGCCGTCCGGCAGGTCGGGGAAGAACGGGCCCGAGCCGGCGGCGCCGGTCAGGGTGCGCTCCAGGCGGCCGGAACGGTCCATGACGACGAGGGAGTTGTGGGTCAGGGCGGGGGTGCGGCCGGAGTCGGCGGAGCGCCAGTGGTGCGGCTGTCCCCGCGGGTTGGGCGGCGGCTGGATCCGGTCGGTGAAGGTGTCGGAGAAGATCCACAGGGTGCGGCCGTCGGGCAGCCGGACGGAGTGGGTGCCGTCGCCCGCGGTCCAGTCGTCCACCCGGGTGTTGTCGTTGCCGTATCGGGTGAACTCCTGGGTGAGGCGGGAGTCGGCCGCCCATGAGGTGATCTTCCGCCCGGTGCACGCGGGGCCCGCGCGCTCCGGAAGGGCGAGGAGCAGCACGGCGCCGGCGATCAGGGCGAGCACCGCCGCCAGGACGACGGTCCGCCTCACCGGCACGCGCATGTCCCTCCTCGTCACAGTGGCGCGCCGCCCACCGTACAGAACCGGCACCCCGTGGCCGTGGAACACCCGACATGCCGAGATTGCGGCGATCTGCTCGCGCCAAGGTGTCTACTCGCGGGTACAAACACCGCCGGAAGGGCGATCGTCGAGCTTCCCAATGGAGCAATCCCAGGTCAACGAGTGCAAGGTCACAGCCCGATGCCCTGCTGCGGCTAACGACCGTTCGCCTAGCCTGCTGCCATGACCGCCCAGTCCCCCGAACTCCCTCTGGCCGCCGCGTTCCCTGACGCGGACCGCGAGCAGTGGCAGCGCCTGGTCGAAGGCGTCCTGCGCAAATCGGGCGCCGCGGAGGCGGCCGGCACCGCCGCCGAAGACGCGCTCGCCACCGCGCTCCAGGACGGCATCCAGGTCCGTCCGCTCTACACCGCCGAGGACGCGCCCGCCGCAGCCGACGCCACCGGCCGTCCCGGCTTCCCGCCGTTCGTACGGGCCGGCCGGGCCACCGGCAGCACCGTCGCGGGCTGGGACGTACGGCAGCGGCACGCGGACACCGATCCGCGGCGCGCCAACGAGGCGGTCCTCGCCGACCTGGAGAACGGCGTCACCTCGCTGTGGCTGGCCGTCGGGGACGGCGGCGTGCCGGTGCCGGAGCTGGCCGCCGCGCTCGACGGGGTCTATCTGGACCTCGCGGCCGTCGCCCTGGACGCGGGCGCGGACTTCGCCGCGGCGGCCGACGCCTGGTTCCGGCTCTGCGACGCCAAGGGCGTCGCGCCGTCCGAGACGGCGGGCACCCTGGGCGCCGACCCGCTGGGCGTGGTGGCCCGTACCGGCCGTGCGGACGGTCTGGCCGGGCACCTGGAGGCGGCCGCGGGCCTGGCCCGCCGGTGCGCCGGCGAGGCGCCGCGGATGCGCGCGCTGGCCGTGGACGCGCTGCCGTACCACGAGGCGGGCGGCTCGACCGCCGAGGAGCTGGGCTGCTCGCTGGCCACCGGCGTGGCCTACCTGCGGGAGCTGACCGCGGCGGGCCTCGGCGTGGACGCCGCCTGCGCCCAGCTGGAGTTCCGGTACGCGGCGACCGCCGACCAGTTCCTGACGATCGCCAAGCTGCGGGCCGCCCGGCGGCTGTGGTCGCGGGTGGCCGAGGTGTGCGGCGCCTCCCCCGCGGCCCGCGCGCAGCGGCAGCACGCGGTGACCTCGACGGTGATGATGACCCGTCGGGATCCGTGGGTGAACATGCTGCGCACCACCGTGGCGGGCCTCTCGGCGGGGCTGGGCGGCGCGGACGCCGTCACCGTCCTGCCGTTCGACGCGGCGCTCGGGCTGCCGGACGCGTTCGCCCGCCGGATCGCGCGCAACACCCAGTCGATCCTGCTGGAGGAGTCGCACCTGTCGAAGGTGATCGACCCGGCGGGCGGCTCCTGGTACGTGGAGCGGCTGACCGACGAGCTGGCCCGTGCCGCCTGGGCGTGGTTCCAGGAGATCGAGGCCGCGGGCGGGCAGGCCGCGGCGCTCGGCTCCGGGCTGGTCGGCGAGCGGCTGGCGGCGACCTGGCGCAAGCGGTCCGAGGACCTGGCGCACCGCCGTGAACCGGTCACCGGTGTCAGCGAGTTCCCGTTCCTGGCCGAGCCGGCGGTGGAGCGCGAGCCCGCGCCCGTACCGGCGGGCGGCGGGCTGCCGCGGGTGCGCCGGGACGAGGCGTACGAGGCGCTGCGCGCCCGCTCGGACGCGCACCTGGCGGCGACCGGCAGCCGTCCGAAGGCGTTCCTCGCGGCGCTCGGCCCGGCCGCGGTGCACACCGCGCGCGCCACCTTCGCCTCCAACCTCCTCCAGGCGGGCGGCATCGAGCCGGTGCACGACCCCGTGTCGGTGGACGCGGAGTCGGTGGCCGAGGCGTTCACGGCGAGCGGCGCGGGTATCGCCTGTCTGTGTTCGAGTGACGCGCTGTACGCCGAGCAGGCCGCCGAGGTCGCGGCGGCCCTGAAGGCCGCGGGCGCGCGGCAGGTGCTGCTGGCCGGGAAGCCGGGCGGGCAGCGGGAAGCATATGAACGAGCCGGAGTGGACGCCTTCGTCTTCGCGGGCTGCGACGCGGTCGGGGTGCTGTCCTCGGCCCTGGATGTCATGGAGGTGGCGTGATGGAGCACGCGACGGAGCAGTCGGGCGCCATCCCGGACTTCAGCACGGTCGAGCTGGGCGAGCCGCAGGCCCCCGAGGGCGACGCGGCGCAGTGGACGGCCGCCGTGCAGGAGGCCACCGGCAAGGGCGTCGACGACCTGGTGTGGGAGACGCCCGAGGGCATCGAGGTCAAGCCGCTGTACACCGGTGAGGACCTGGCCGGGCTGGACTTCCTGAACACGTACCCGGGCATCACGCCGTACCTGCGCGGCCCGTACCCGACGATGTACGTCAACCAGCCCTGGACCATCCGGCAGTACGCGGGCTTCTCCACCGCCGAGGAGTCCAACGCGTTCTACCGGCGCAACCTGGCGGCCGGTCAGAAGGGCCTGTCCGTCGCCTTCGACCTGCCGACCCACCGCGGCTACGACAGCGACCACCCGCGGGTGACCGGTGACGTCGGCATGGCGGGCGTGGCCATCGACTCGATCTACGACATGCGGCAGCTCTTCTCCGGCATCCCGCTGGACAAGATGACCGTCTCCATGACGATGAACGGCGCGGTGCTGCCCGTCCTCGCGCTGTACATCGTGGCCGCCGAGGAACAGGGCGTACCGCCCGAGAAGCTGGCCGGGACCATCCAGAACGACATCCTCAAGGAGTTCATGGTCCGCAACACCTACATCTATCCGCCGCGCCCCTCGATGCGGATCATCTCCGACATCTTCGCGTACACCTCGCAGAAGATGCCGCGCTACAACTCCATCTCCATCTCCGGCTACCACATCCAGGAAGCGGGCGCGACGGCCGACCTGGAGCTGGCGTACACCCTCGCGGACGGTGTGGAGTACCTGAAGGCGGGCATCGACGCGGGGATGGACGTGGACGCCTTCGCGCCGCGGCTCTCCTTCTTCTGGGCGATCGGCATGAACTTCTTCATGGAGATCGCCAAGCTGCGGGCCGCCCGGCTGCTGTGGGCCAAGCTGGTCCAGCGGTTCGACCCGAAGAACCCCAAGTCCCTCTCCCTGCGCACCCATTCGCAGACCTCCGGCTGGTCGCTGACCGCGCAGGACGTGTTCAACAACGTCACGCGGACGTGCGTGGAGGCGATGGCCGCGACGCAGGGCCACACCCAGTCGCTGCACACCAACGCGCTGGACGAGGCGCTGGCCCTGCCCACCGACTTCTCCGCGCGCATCGCCCGCAACACCCAGCTCTTCCTCCAGCAGGAGTCGGGCACCTGCCGGGTCATCGACCCGTGGGGCGGCAGCGCGTACGTCGAGAAGCTGACCCACGACCTGGCGCGCCGGGCCTGGCAGCACATCGAGGAGGTGGAGGCGGCCGGCGGCATGGCCAAGGCCATCGACGCGGGCATCCCGAAGCTGCGCGTGGAGGAGGCCGCGGCCCGTACGCAGGCGCGGATCGACTCGGGGCGGCAGGCGCTGATCGGCGTCAACAAGTACCGGGTGGACACCGACGAGCAGATCGACGTACTGAAGGTCGACAACTCGGCGGTGCGCGCGCAGCAGATCGACAAGCTGCGGCGGCTGCGCGCGGAGCGTGACGAGGCGGCCTGCCAGGACGCGCTGCGGGCGCTGACCGCCGCCGCCGAGGCCGGTCCGGGGCAGGGCCTGGAAGGCAATCTGCTGGCGCTGGCCGTGGACGCGGCCCGCGCAATGGCGACGGTCGGTGAGATCTCCGACGCACTGGAGAAGGTCTACGGGCGCCACTCCGGGCAGATCCGTACGATCTCCGGTGTGTACCGAGACGAAGCAGGCCCGTCCTCCGGGGTGGACCGGACCCGGGACCTGGTGGCCGAGTTCGAGCGGGCCGAGGGGCGCCGGCCGCGCATCCTGGTCGCCAAGATGGGCCAGGACGGCCACGACCGCGGCCAGAAGGTGATCGCGACGGCCTTCGCCGACCTGGGCTTCGACGTGGATGTCGGCCCGCTGTTCCAGACGCCGGCGGAGGTCGCCCGGCAGGCCGTCGAGGCGGACGTGCACGTCGTGGGCGTCTCCTCGCTGGCCGCCGGACACCTGACGCTGGTGCCCGCGCTGCGCGAGGAACTGGCGGCGCAGGACCGGGAGGACATCATGATCGTGGTGGGCGGGGTGATCCCGCCGGGTGACATCCCGGCGCTGCACGAGGCGGGCGCCACGGCCGTCTTCCCGCCCGGTACGGTCATCCCCGATGCCGCGTACGACCTGGTCAAGGACCTCGCCGAGGCCCTCGGCCACGACCTGTGAGCCACGACGTCGATGCCTGAGACACCCCGGCCCCGAGCGGCCCGCAAGCGACCGACGATCGACATCGACCAGTACGCGGCGGGCGTCCGCGAGGGCTCCCGGGCCTGGATCGCGCGCGCCATCACGCTGGTGGAGTCCACCCGCGCCGACCACCGGGCGCTCGCGCAGCGGCTGCTGGTCGAGCTGCTGCCGCACTCCGGCGCGGCCCGGCGGGTGGGCATCAGCGGGGTGCCCGGAGTCGGCAAGTCGACCTTCATCGACGCGCTGGGCACCCAGCTGACGGAGGCCGGGCACCGGGTCGCCGTGCTGGCCGTCGACCCGTCGTCCAGCCGGACCGGCGGCTCCATCCTGGGCGACAAGACGCGCATGGAGCGGCTGGCCGCCGATCCGGCGGCGTTCGTGCGGC
Source organism: Streptomyces sp. NPDC052496 (assembly GCF_040679095.1). NCBI lineage: Bacteria > Bacillati > Actinomycetota > Actinomycetes > Kitasatosporales > Streptomycetaceae > Streptomyces > Streptomyces sp. NPDC052496. The sequence continues at coordinate 8,583 of NZ_JBFAUH010000012.1, read as the reverse complement.
CCTCCCCCACCTCGGGCACGCTCGGCGGGGTGGCGCGGGCGACGCGGGAGTCCATCGTCGTGATGGAGGCCGCGGGCTACGACGTGGTGCTCGTGGAGACGGTGGGCGTCGGGCAGTCCGAGACGGCCGTGGCCAACATGGTCGACACCTTCCTGCTGCTCACCCTCGCCCGTACCGGCGACCAGCTCCAGGGCATCAAGAAGGGCGTGCTGGAGCTGGCCGACCTGGTGTCGGTCAACAAGGCGGACGGACCGCACGAGCGGGACGCGAAGTCGGCGGCCCGGGAGCTGTCCGGCGCGCTGCGCCTGCTCCAGTCGCCGGACGCCGCCTGGACCCCGCCGGTCCTGACGTGCAGCGCCCGCGAGGGCACCGGTCTGGACACGGTGTGGGACCGCGTCGAGCAGCACCGCAAACTGCTGGAGTCCACCGGCGCGCTGGCGGAGAAGCGACGGGACCAGCAGGTCGACTGGACCTGGTCGATGGTCCGCGAGCAGCTGCTGAACCGGCTCCAGGACCACCCCGGCGTGCGGGACGTGGCCCCGGAGGTGGAACGGGAGGTACGGGCCGGCACGCTGACGGCGACCCTCGCGGCGGAACGCATCCTGGGCGCGTTCGGGATGCCGGGCGGCGAGCTGTGAGGCGCCGGTACCTCACGCCGGGGACATCACCTCGTACAGGTTCCCGGTCTCGTCCTTGAAGAAGAGGCCGCGCGGGCACAGCGGGTGGTCGGTGCGGCCGTTGTCCGGGTGGGCGGGTTCGCTGCCGTAAGGAATCCCGGCGTTCCGTATACGGGCGAGGATCGCGTCGAAGGTGTCCGGGTCCACGTCGAAGGCGAGGTGGTGGCCCTCCGGTTCCGGCACCGCCATGAAGTCGAGGGTCAGTCCGTCGTTGACGCGTACGGGAGCGAAGTGCCCGTCGCGGCCGGCCGGCGGCAGTTCTGCCAGCCCCATGACCGAGGCGAAGAACCGGGCCGCCGCACGGTGATCGGCGGCGGGCACGATGGTGTGGTTGAGGGTGACGGGCACGGGCGCTCCCCAAAGGTCGACGAGGTGTCCCACCGTACGGAGTGAGTACTCACTCCGTCAATGACGCGCCCCGGCCCCGCGGCGCGAAATGGGCGACGGCCGCCTCCTCGAAGTGCCGCTCCGCCGCGGAGACATAGCGGTCCGCGCGCCGCACCAGGCGCAGGGTCCGGCGGCAGTCCGGCACGTCCAGGCGCAGCCAGTGCACCGGCGCCTCCGGCGACTCGTTGCGGGCGAGAGCCGGGATGAGTCCGATGCCGAGCCCGGCGCCGATCAGGAACTGGGTCGCGGCCGGCTCGTCGCCCTCGCAGGTGATGACGGGCGCCCGGCCCGCCGTGGCGAACAGCCGGTCGAGCAGCTCGCGCTGCCAGTGCCCGGGGCGGGTGGTGACGAACGGCTCGTCCACGACGTCCTCCAGGCCGGCCCGCTGCCGCCCGGCCAGCGGATGGCCGACCGGTACGGCGAGCAGCACGTCCTCCTCCATCAGCACCACCGAACGCAGCCCGGCCCCACGCAGCGGCTGCGAGGCGACGCACAGGTCCACCTCGCGCTCCGCGAGCTGACGCCGCATCACTTCCGCGGTCGACTGGTGGAGGCGCAGCTCGACGCCGGGGTGCGCGGCCCGGAACGCCGAGAGCAGCGAGGAGAGCGTCAGCAGCGTCTCGGCGGCGACCACGACGCGCCCCTGGTCCAGCCCCGCGGCGTCGGCCAGCTCGCGCCGCGCGTCGTCCAGTTCGCCGAGGGCGCGCTCGACGCGGCACAGGAAGGCGGTGCCGTACCGGTTGAGGCGCACCGAACGCCCCTGCCGGTCGAAGAGGAGGACGCCCAGGTCGGCCTCCAGCCGGGCGATCGTCCGGCTCACCGCGGGCTGCGCGGTCCGCAGTTCGGCCGCGGCCCTGCTGATGTGCTGGTGCCGGGCCACCGCCCGGAACGTCCGCAGGGACGTCAGGTCCACTCCGGTCTCCCGCTCAGACGGTGAGGCCGCCGTCGACGGGCAGGATCGCGCCCGTCACGTACGAGGCCCGGTCGCTGAGCAGCCAGGCGGCGGCCTGCGCCACCTCGTCGGGGGCGGCCGCGCGGCGCAGTGGCGTACGGGCGGTGAGCCGGCCGACGACGTCCGGTTCGCGGGCGGCCCAGTCCTCGATCATGGCGGTCATGGTCGTGCCGGGGGCGACGGCGTTGACGCGGATGCCCTGGGGGCCGTACTCGACGGCGGCGGTCTGGGTGAGGCTGTTCACGGCCCGCTTCGAGGCGCCGTACAGGCTCATCCCGGCGGACGGCTTCAGGCTGCCGACGCTGCTGTTGTTGACGATGGCGCCGGTGCCCGCGGTGGCGAGGATCGCCCGTATCTCGGCGGCCATGGCGAGCCAGACGCCCCGGTGGTTGACGGCGGTGATCCGGTCGAAGTCCGCCAGGGGGATCTCGGCCAGCGGGGCGTGCCCGATGCCCATGCCCGCGTTGTTGAACGCGCCGTCCAGGCGGCCGTACCGCTCGACGGCCGTGTCCACCGCCCGCTGCACGGCGTCCGCGTCCGCCAGGTCCGCGACGACGTGCTCGGCGCTGCCGCCCGCCGCCCGGATCTCCTCGGCCACCGCGGCCAGTTCCGGCCCGGTCCGCGCGGTCAGGACGACCGCGGCGCCTTCCCGCGCGAACAGCCGTGCCGCGGCGGCACCGATGCCGCGACCCGCGCCGGTGATCAGCAGGACCTTGCCGTCCAGCAGGCCGCCGCCGGCCGCGCCCCGCCCCGTGTCCGCGCCCGTACCCGTCGTCTCCGTCATGTCGATCATTGTGCAGGAGGCCGTGGCGGTGCCGGCTGGTGCCCTCCGTGCTCTCCGTGCTCTCCGTGCCGGCCATGGCCGTGCCCGCTGTGCCCATCGTGCCCGTCGTGCCCGGGGATCGTGCCGTCCGGCTTGGCGATCAGCAGCAGCCCCGCCATCCCCATGTCGGAGTGGCTCTGGACGTGGCAGTGGTACATCCACGCGCCGGCGCCCGCCCCTTCGCCCGCGAGGAACTGGAAGCCGAAGGAGTCGGCGGGCCCGGTGATCTTGTTGTCGATGACGCGGCTGGGGTCCGCGGGGCCCTCCAGGAGGCCGGTGCGGTTGTCCGCCCAGCGGTGACCGTGCAGGTGGAAGGTGTGGTAGTACTCGCCGTGGGTGATCGAGACGATCTCCACGCGCTCCCCCACCGTGGCCCGGAAGTCCGGGCCTTTGGGCAGGTTGTTGATCGTCATGTCGTTGAAGACGATGGTGAACTGCCGGTCGGGCAGCGGGTCTCCCGCGCGCCGTACGACCACCGGCCCGTACAGCCCCCGGCGGATGCCGCCCGTGCCGTGCTCGGTGCCCACGACGTGGTCGTGGTAGTGCCAGTAGCCCGCGCTGCCCGGCCGCCAGGTGCCGTCCGCGCGCCGGCCGGGGGCGTGGGTGCGCCAGGTGTACGTACGGGTGGCGCCGGGTTCCAGGTGGCTGCGGTTCATCCGGGTGCCGTCACTGGCCACGTCGTAGTCGAGACCGTGCACGTGCAGACTGGCCGCGATGTTCAGGGTGTTCTCGCACTCGATGTGCAGGGTGTCGCCCTCGACCAGCTCGATCGGCGGGCCGGGCACGGTCGCCTTCCCCTTCTCCAGGCCGTACCCGAGCTGTCCGCCCGGCAGCTCCTCGATGTACAGCTTGAGGTGCTTGACCGCGCCCCCGGCGGCGGCGGTGCGGCCCGTCCGCGCCGGGCGGGCGGCGGCCACGGTGGGGGCGGCCGCCGTGCCGAGTGCCGCGACGGCGGCGCCTCCGGCGAGGAGACGGCGGTTGAAACCGCGCCTGGGGATGTCGGGTTCCTCGGTCATCGTGCTCCCACGGCAGGAGGGACGGGTCGGAGGGGACGCCTGGGACGGTAGCCGCACGATCTTCGTTTATCCACACTCAGGACAAAGTTGGACGGGTTGCGGCCATAGCTCTTGGCGAGTCACCGAAAGGGGTCTAGCTTCAACGGCTGCTGCTGTCCGTGGCCACAGAGGGGCGGGTGCACCCGTGCGACGATTCCGGCACCGATTACCACGGCCTCTGCGCGCGTTACCGCGCACCGGCAGACGCAGACCACCACGGCGCCCGCCGGCCGGGCGCGCCCTCGGCCTCCCCGCACTGGTGCTGGCCGTCGCGGCCGCCCTGCTCGGCGGCGCGCCGGCCGGCGCCTCCGGACCGGCCGCCGGGCCACGCCTGCCGAGCCCGCCGGGCGGCGAGAACGTCCGCGTCCTGGTCTTCCACGCCTCGGCGGGCGCGGAGCCGCCCACCGTCGACGCCGGGATCGAGGCGGTCGAGCGGATCGGCCGCCAGGGGCCGGCCGCCGAACGCTTCGCGGTGGACGCGACCGACGACGCCTCGGTCTTCACCGACGCGCGCCTCGGGACGTACAACGCGGTCGTCTTCCTGACCGGCGGCGGCGACCTCCTGGACCCCGAGCAGGAGGCGGGGCTGGAGCGCTACCTGGAGGCCGGGGGCGGGTTCGTCGGCATCCATGACGCGGCCCGCGCCGAACCGTACTCGGACTGGTTCACCGGCCTGATCGGGGCGCGGCCCGCGGCCACCGTGCCGGGCACGGCGCAGCGGGCCGTCGTCGAGGTCGGCGACCGCGATCACCCGGCCACGAAGGACCTGCCCGTCGAGTGGAGGCGCCCGGACACGTGGCTGAACTGGGCGGCCAACCCCAGCGGTTCGGTGCACACGGTGGCCCGGGTGCGGGAGTCCACCTACCGGCCGGGGCCCGGCGCCAACGGCTGGGACCACCCCGTCTCCTGGTGCCGCGACTACGACGGCGGCCGGTCGTTCTACACCGGCATGGGCGGCACCCCCGACAGCTTCCGCGAGGCGGACTTCCGTACGCATCTGCGCGGCGCGCTGCTGTGGACCACCCGGCTGGCCCGCGCCGACTGCCAGGCCACCATCACCGGCAACTACAAGGCCGAACGGCTCACCGCGCCCAACAAGCCCGGGCAGTCCGACCAGATCGGCGAACCGCACGGGCTGGTCACCGCGGCGGACGGCCGGGTCTTCTTCATCGGCCGCGGCGGCGGTGACGCGAGCGCCCCGGTCGTCACCGACTGGAACGATCCGGCCGTCGGCAGGGGCGAGGGCACCGTCCACGTCTGGGATCCGAGGACCGGCAAGGTCTCGCTCGCCGGCACGGTGACCGTCTTCGGCAACAAGGGCGGCGGTGACGAGCTGGTCAAGAACGAGGAAGGGCTGCTGGGCATCGAACTGGACCCGGCCTTCCTCACCAACGGCTGGGTCTACCTGCACTACACCCCGCACTCCGGCGTCGACCGGAGCACCCGCACGGCCGAGCGCCGCGTCTCCCGCTTCACGCTGGACCCGCGGACCGGCAAGCTGGACCCGGCTTCCGAGAAGGTCCTGCTGAAGTGGCCGGTGCAGGTGCACAGCTGCTGCCACGCGGGCGGCGGCATGGCCTGGGACGCGAAGAACAACCTCTACATCGCCACCGGCGACAACAACTCCTCGCGCTTCAGCGGTGGTTACTCCGGCAACAACCCGGCGCCGGACTACCGGGGCGTGGCGTTCGCCGACGCGCGGCGTACCGCGGGCAACACCAACAACCTCAACGGGAAGATCCTGCGCATCCACCCCGAGCCGGACGGCACCTACACCCTGCCCGAAGGCAATCTCTTCACCGGCAAGGAGACGGACGAGGGCGGCGGCAGGACCCGCGGCGAGATCTATGTGATGGGCGTGCGCAACCCCTCGCGCATCTCCGTCGACAAGAAGACCGGCACGCTGTACGCGGGCTGGGTCGGGCCGGACGCCACCGAACCCAGCACCACCTGGGGCCCGGCCAAGTACGACACGTTCGCCGCGATCACCCACGCGGGCAACCGCGGCTGGCCGTACTGCATGGGCAACAACCAGCCGTACCGCGACCGCAACCTGCCCGACCCGGAGAAGCCGCTGGGCTGGTACGACTGCGCGCACCTGAAGAACGAGTCGCCGCACAACGACGGCCTGGTCTCCTTGCCGCCCGCCGAGCCCAACAACATCTGGTACGCGCCGCAGGGCGGCGGCCCGGACTTCCCGCGCGACGCGCAGGGCGTCCCGAGTTACCAGGCCTCCCAGCAGAAGCTGCTCCTCCCCTGGCTGAAGGGCGGCGGCCAGGCCGCGATGGACGGCCCGGTCTACCGCCGCAACCCGACCGGTGCCGGCCGGGGGGCGTGGCCGGCCTACTGGGACGGCAAGTGGTTCGTCGGGGACTTCTACGACGGCGACCAGCCGCGGCACGCGCTGGTGATGGACCCGCGCACGGCGGGCTCGGGCGGTCTGCCGGTGCACGCGGAGAGCCTGGACAAGATCGTGCCGGTCGGCGAGAACGGCATCCGCAACCTCATGGGCTGGACGTTCGGCCCGGACGGGGCGCTGTACGTCCTCGACTACGGGCGCGGCTTCTTCACCTCGGACGCCAAGTCCGCGCTGTGGCGGGTGACGTACACGGGCGGCGAGCCGACCCCGCGCCCCACGGAGCTGGCCCGTACGGGACGGGAGACCGGGCGATGACCATACGGCGCGGGTGGGCGGTGCTGCTGACCGCCCTGCTGATGCTCGTCGGCCTGACCGCCGCGACAGCACACGGACGGCCGCCCGTACGCCCGGCGGCACCCGACCCCCCGGCGGCACAGCAGACCCTGACCTGGACCGCGGGCGACGACATCACCAAGTACACCTCGGCGCCCGCCACCGCCGTGGCCGGCCGGACCACCATCGTCTTCGAGAACAGCACGGCCACCGGCAACACCACGGGCATGCCGCACACCCTGACCTTCGACGTCTCCGACCCGCGGTACAACCACGACGTAGCGCTCAACATCCTCGCCAACCCCGGTGACGCGCACGGCGGCACGTACACCACCGAAGTCACTCTGACCCCGGGCACCTACCGCTACCACTGCACCATCCCGGGCCACGAGCAGATGCAGGGCATCCTGGTCGTCACGGCCGGCGGCGGCCCGGACACCACGCCGCCGGAGACCTCCGCGAGCGTGGACGGCGTACGGAACGCCGACGGCGCGTACGTCGGCGGGGCGACGGTGACGGTCACCGCCTCCGACTCCGGCTCGGGTGTCGGCACCGTCGAGTACGCGCCGGGCGACGGGGCGTTCCAGCCGTACACCGCGCCGGTGCTGGTCCGCGAGCCGGGTGCGTACCAGGTCCGCTACCGGGCCACCGACAAGGCGGGCAACACCGCCGCCGAGAAGTCGGTGGCGTTCGCGGTCGTGGCGCCGGCCGGTGACACCACGCCGCCGCGGACCTCCGCGACGACCGAGGGGCAGCGCAACTCGGACGGCGAGTACCTGGGCCGGGCCACCGTGACGGTCACCGCCACCGACGAGGGCTCCGGCGTGGCCAGGACCGAGTACTCGCTCGACGGCGGCCCGTTCCTCGCGTACACGGTGCCCGTCGTCGTGGACCGGGCCGGCCGGCACACCGTCGCGCACCGCGCCACCGACCGGGCGGGCAACACCTCCGAGGCGGTACGGGTGCCCCTGACGGTCGTCCCGGGCGGCGGGGTGCCCGCCCCGAACTGCCCCGAGTGGGACGAGCGGCGCACCGTCGTCGTCGGCACGGTCGACACCGGCGTGCCCAACCGCGTCACCCGCGACCGCTGCACCGTCAACGAACTGATCGAGGACGAGAAGGACTGGTCCTCGCGCGCCCTGTTCCTCAAGCACGTCAAGGCGGTCACCGCCAGGCTGCTCGCGGACGGGGTGCTCGACGAGCGCGAGAGCCGGGCCGTCAACGCGGCCGCCGACGCGTCCGGGATCGGCACGCCCGGTCACCACACCGGCTACCGCGACCTGTTCGACGGGACCAAGGCGTCCTTCGACCGCTGGCGGCAGGTCGGCGGCGGCGCCTTCGGGCTGACCGCGGACGGCGCGATGACCAGCAGTTCCACGGTGCCGGGCATGGGGATGCTGTGGTTCCCGCGGCGTACGTACGACGACTTCTCGCTGAAGCTGCGGTTCCGCGACGACGCGCCGGGCACCGGCAACGCCAACGGCGGGGTCTTCGTCCGCTTCCCGTCCGTGTACGACCATCCCGAGGAGCCGCGGCCGGAGTGGGTGGCGGTCAAGTACGGGCACGAGGTCCAGATCCTGGACCGGCCGGACGGCGACCTGTACAAGACGGGGTCGGTGTACGGGTTCGACCGGGTCGGGCTCGGCGGAGCGGGTGTCACGCCGAAGGGCACCTGGAACGACTACGAGATCCGGGTGATCGGCCAGCATTACACGGTCTTCCGCAACGGTGTGCTGATCAACGAGTTCGACAACACCGGCGGGCAGCGGTTCTTCCCGCCCCGGGCGGACGATCCGGGGACCGACGGGCGCCGGTTCGCCGCGGGCTACCTCGGCCTCCAGGTGCACGGGACGGCCGACGTCATCTCGTACCGCGACGTCCGGATCAAGGAACTGTAGGGCTACGGGGACGGGCCTCGACGGCCGCGGGGCGGGGGGGGGGGGGGGGGCCCCCCCCCCCCCCCCCCCGGCCCGGGGGGTTTTGGTAGAGTTTTATAT
>NZ_JBFAUH010000011.1:0-239127 GCF_040679095.1 Streptomyces sp. NPDC052496 | reverse complement strand
CCTCCGTCCCGCCCGTTCACTTCTGGCCCCCGGGCCCGCCCCCCCCCGGCCCCGCCCCGCCCCCCTCCGCTCCCTTCCGCTCCTATCGGCCCCCGCCGCCCCCCGCCCCCTCCGCCCCCTCGGTCAGTGCTTCCGGGCGGGGGCGCAGAAGGTGGTCTCGGCCGTGGCGCGGTAATCGGCTTCGGCCTGGGCGGTGCTGGGGACCGCGGTCAGGGCGAGGGCGATGGTGCGGCCGCCGGGGCCGACAGCGCCCAACGCGCGGTGTCCGCCAGGCACCGTTCCGCTGTGCCCCCACCACCAGCCGCCGCACTCCAGCGGTGTGGCTATCAGGCCGAGTCCGTACCGGGCACCGGGCCACAGCCGATTCGGGTCGGCGGGCACCGTACGCTGCATCTCGGCGAGCCAGCGCGCGGACACCAACTCCCCGCCGAACAGGGCACGGAAGAAGTGGTTCACGTCAGCGGGCGTGGATATCAGCGCGCCACCCGCACCGCCGAAGGTCATGTTCCACGCGGTGCCGCCGGTCAGCGGCGCGTCCGGCTCGTCGGTGGCCTGGAAGTAACTGTGCGAGTGCGCTCCGCGTATGCGCGTACTGTCACCGGGCCAGTAGGTGTCGCGCAGGCCGAGAGGCTTGAGGATCCGCCGGGTGACCTCCGCCTCGACACCGTGTCCGGTGACCTTCTCGACGATGAGTCCCGCGAGGACATAATTGGTGGTCGAGTAGTGCCACGCCTTCTCGGGGCGCGGCATCTTCAGCGCGGTGGCGATCAGTTCGCGAGGCTCGAAGTGACGGAACCGCCACTGGTCCAAGGGCAACCGGACGAGGGACGCGGTGTGATCGGGGAGGCCGCTGGTGTGCTGGAGCAACTGCCGTACGGTGATCTTACGGCCGTCGTAGCCGTTGCTCCGGACCAGACCGGGGAGGTAGCGCTCGACCGGCGCGTCCAGCCCGATGCGGCCTTGCGCGGCGAGTTGTACGACGACCGTGGCGGTGAACGTCTTGGTCACGCTCCCGATCCGATACCGGTCCTCGGCACGCATCGGACGCCCGGTCTCGCGGTCGGCCACCCCGCGGGCGGCGTCCCACCGGCCGCAGCCCGGGTCGGTCATCTCGGCGGCGATGCCCGGTACTCCGTGCCGGGTGACGAGTGTGTCCAGGGAAGCGGTGAGCGTGTCGCGCGCCGCCTCGCAGGCAGCGGATCCAGCCGGCCGCCGGGCAGTGTCCGCCGGTCCCGCCACGCCCGTCGCTCCCGCAGCAGGGGCCGCGAGGGCGAGTACGACCGATGCCGTAGCCAGTGCCGCCGTGCACCGGCCCGGCCGGCGGAGCTCGGCGGATGATCTCTTCGCAAGCTTCAGTGTGTGTCTCACACGTCAGACGCTAGAGGCACAACCGTCCTCATTCACTGCGGTTTTCCCCACAACATCGCTGAACCCGATTCTTGCGCCCCTGTACCCCGGCGCCCCTGACTCCAGCGCCCCTGCGCTTCCGCGCGGACGCAAAGCCCGGCCCTTGCGCCGGAAGTGCCCTGTGTAGTCCGCTGTCCCTCATGGTGAAGCGGAGCATTGCCACACTGATCGCCGTCCTGGCCACCGGTTCGCTGGCCACGGGCGTACCCCACTCACGGGCGGAAGCCGCCGAGGCAGCGGCGGACAGTCCGTCCCCGGCCGCCGGCTCCTCCCTCCTGCCGGGCATCGACCTCGACACCGTGACGATCCCTGAGCTGCAAACCCACATGGCCGACGGCTCGTTGACCTCGTCGGCGTTGACCCGCGCCTACCTGCAGCGGATCAGGACCGTCGACCCGAAGATCAACTCGGTCCTGCGCACCGACCCCACGGCCCTGCGCCAGGCTGCCGCCAGCGATGCCAGACACCGGCGCGGCGACACCCTGGGGCCGCTGGACGGCATACCCGTCCTGCTCAAGGACAACGTGGACACCCGCGACCTGCCCACCACGGCCGGCTCGCTGGCGCTGGCCGGCAGCCCGCCGGCCACCGACGCTCCTCTCGTGACGCGGCTGCGCAAGGCGGGTGCGGTCATCCTCGGCAAGACGAACCTGTCGGAGTGGGCGAACTTCCGCTCGACGAAGCCGACGTCCGGCTGGTCGGCGGTCGGCGGGCAGACCCACAACCCGTACGTCCTGGACCGTAACCCGTGCGGATCGTCGGCCGGTTCGGCCGCCGCGCTCGCCGCGTCGCTGTCGCAGGTGGCGATCGGTACCGAGACGGACGGTTCGATCGTGTGCCCGGCCGGGATGAACGGGGTGGTCGGCCACAAGCCCAGCCTCGGGCTGGTCAGCGGGGCCGGCGTCGTACCGATCTCCGCCGAACAGGACACCGCCGGGCCCATGGCGCGCAACGTCACCGACGCCGCGCTCACGCTCGCCGTACTCAGCGGCGGGGGCGCCGGGCGCCGGCAGGACACGGCCCGCGCCCTCGCGGACGTGGCGCAGCAGCACCCTGGCACGCTGCGCGGCAAGCGGATCGGCCTGTGGCGGCTGCCCTCGCTCGGTTCCGAGGTGGACGCCGTGATGTCCCGTACGGCCGCGAAGCTGCGCAAGGCCGGAGCGGAGGTCGTCGAGGTGACACCCCCGTACCAGCAGCGGCTCGCCGAACTGGAGTTCCCGGCGCTGCTCAGCGAGTTCCACCGGGACATCGACGCCTACCTCGCCACCCGTAAGGGTCCGCGGAACCTCGCCGAGCTGATCGAATTCAACCGCACCCACCCGGCCGAACAGACCTGCTTCGCCGGCCAGGAACTGTTCGAGCAGGCCCTCGCCGCCCCGCCGACCACCGACCCGAAGTACCGGGCCATGCGCGCCGAGCTGAAAGACCTCTCCCGGCGCTCGATCGACGAGACCCTGACCGCACACCACTTGGACGCCATCGCCGCCCCCACGAACCCGCCCGCCTGGACGACCGACTGCGCACGGGGCGACAACGACGTCATCCCGTCCTCCACCCCCGCGGCCGTGGCAGGCTACCCGTCGCTGTCCGTCCCCGCCGGAACCGTCCACGAGCTACCCGTAGGGGTACTCCTGACAGCCGGAAACCACCAGGACGCGAAGCTGCTGGCCCTGGGAGCGGCGGTGGAACAGCGACTGAACGCCTGGCGGGCACCGCGCTACCTGCCGTCACTCGGCACCGGTGCCTCCCAGTGACCTTGATCCGCCGGACCACGATCCCCGAACCCCGAACCCCGAACCCCGAAACACCCCACCGGGAGCCCCCGTGAGTGCCACCGTACGCAGAACCGTTCATGCCGCCGACGGTGAACACCTCAGCCTCTGCACCGTGACCCCGGAGAGTGAGCGCGCCGGAGCCTGCGGCGTGGTCATCATGCACGGTGCAGGTGCCGGCGACAAAGAGCGGAACCTGCCGCTGGCCGTGGACTTCGCCGCATACGGCTGCCCCGTCGTGGCACTGGACTTCTCCGGCCACGGCGAAAGCACGGGAAAGCTGCTCGAACTCAGCCTCAGACGACGGCGCGACCAGGCCGCGGCCGTCATCGACGAGGTCTTCGGCGCCGGGCGCCCCTTGTTGCTGGTCGGGTTCAGTATGAGCGGCCAGACCGTCGCCGACCTGGTGGACCTGTACGGCGGGCGGGTGACGGGTGTGGTCCTCTGCGCACCGGGGATCTACGGGAAGGACGCCTGGGACGTCCCGTTCGGCGCCGGCTTCACCGAACTGATCCGGCGCCCGGAGAGCTGGCGCGACAGCCAGGCCCTGGACACGTACGCGCGGTTCGACGGCCGCGCACTCCTCGTCGTACCGGAACGGGACACGGTCATCCCCGACGGTGTCACCGACCTGATCCGCGCCGCACTGACCACCCGCGCGGACTTCTCCCAGCTCCGGCTCACAGGCGCCGACCACCATCTCGGCACCTGGCTGGCCGCCCGGCCAGAGGCACGCAAGGCCGTCATCAGCACGCTGCTGCGACTGCCGTCCTCCCCGCAGAGCGACGGTCCTTGACGCCTCACCGCCCCACGAGCCCACGAGCCGACGAGCCGAGCCGACCGGTTCGACGGTTCGACGGTTCGAGTCGAGCGTACGCGTAGCAGACCGGGAAGCGGAGGCCGTGCGACGGAGGACGCCGATAGATCGCGGTCGGGGGAGCGGTCGGGGGCGCGGTCGGGGGCGCGGTCGCGGACGCGGACGCGGACGAGAGCACGGGGTGCATGGTGCGGCTGATGCGTTATCAGGAAACGGAGTGGTGACTGACCGGCGGACAGCCCGTGCACCCGGCGCGGCGGCGCACCGGAAAACCGGTTGACCGGGATGGTGCGATGCGGACTAGGGTCCGGATATGGCCGAAATTCAGGGCTCTTATGATGATCTGTTCACTGCGGTGCCCGGCGCGCTGGCCGCGTTGCTGGATGCCGGAGATGTGGGCGCGTCGGCGGCGGTCTTCGTGGACGGCGAGCCGGTGGTGGACGTCTGGGGCGGGTACGCCGACGCGGACCGTACGATTCCGTGGCAGCGTGACACGATCACCGGCGTGTGGTCCGTCACCAAGACGATGACGGCGCTGTGTGCCCTCATCCTGGCTGACCGCGGTCAACTGGACCCGGACGCGCCGGTGGCTCGGTACTGGCCGGAGTTCGCCGCGGCGGGCAAGGACGGAGTACTGGTGCGGCACCTCCTCGCGCACACCGCGGGCCTGCCCGACTGGGAGGGGCCGGTCGAGGAGCTTTACGACTGGCCGTCCGCCACGGCGCGCCTCGCCGCGCTGGCTCCGCAGTGGGAGCCGGGCACCGCGGCCGGATACCACTCGCTGACCCAGGGGTTCCTCGTAGGCGAGGTGGTACGCCGGATCACGGGCCGCAGCGTGGGTGAGTTCTTCGCCGAAGAGGTGGCCGGGCCGCTGGGCGCGGACTTCCACATCGGGCTGTCCGCCGAGCACGACCACCGTGTCGCGCTCTCGGTCCCGCCGCCGTCGCGGGACGAGGACTACCTCGCGAGCGCGCCCGGCAAGACCGCAACCCCCACCGCGGGGACCGGGATACGGGTCCGGGACGGCAACAGCGTCGCCTGGCGCCGCGCACAGATCCCCGCGGCGAGCGGGTTCGGCAACGCCCGCTCGGTCGCTCTCGTGCAGTCGGTGATGGCGTGCGGGGGGACGGTGCGTGGCGCGCGGCTGCTGTCGCAGGCAGGCTGCGACCGTGCGCGGGAGGAGCAGTTCCGCGGCGAGGACCGCATCCTGGGCATGCCGATGTGCTACGGCCTGGGCTACGGCCTGTTCGGCAGCACCTACGGCTGGGGCGGCTGGGGCGGCTCGATGGTCATGATCGATCCTGACGCCCGCGCGGTGGTGGCGTACGTGACGAACCAGATGCGCGAGCCCGGGGACGACAACCGCGGACTCGATGTCGTGATGGCCGCCTACGACGGGATCGAGGCCCTGCGCGCCTGACGGCTCTCCGGCGCGCAGCAGGCTCCTGGGGTGGTCGCGTCGTCCGGGCGGGCAGTTGCGTACTCGGACGTGCCCAATCACGTGCGGCGGTTCCGGTGCCTTCGGTTTCTTCGGTGTCTTCGGTACGAGAGCCTCGTACGGTCTTGCGGCCGGCAGCCAGGCCGATCAGTGCCCGGCAGCTTTCGACTACGCGAGCCCGAGGCTGACGCCGGGGCAAAGACCCGCCCGAGCCGGCGGCTCATTACTGACCGCTCCGACGTGTTCGACCGAACGCACGCCCACGCGCAGCTCGGCATGACACCGACGTGGGGGCGTATCTCGGCACCGTCCCCCCGCCGATACCTCGACAACGCGTCGAAAAGGCCAGCAACGCCCTTCCCCTGCCTACCTGATGGTTACCTAATGCACACCTAACGCCCACCTAACGGTAGCCACCAGGGCTGGGCAAACAGGCCACTGCCACCTCCGCCATCCCACGCCGCCTATACGCGATACGCGCGATACGGCCGCGGCCATCACCTACCGCGAGGCGCAGAGCGAAAGCGACCGGTCCGCCGTCATCAGAGGCGAGTTCACTTCACACACCGTTTACGAAGTGGGCTGCTCCGACGCGGGATTCACCCTCCGCCCCACCCCACTGGACCCGCCGGCGCACAAGCTCTTCCCCGACGACCCCGAGAATGAAAACGAAAGCGCAAACGGTAACGAAAGCGCAAACGGTAACGAAAGCGCAAGCGGTATCGAAAGCGCAAGCGGAAACGAAAACGAAAGCGCCAGCGGAAGCGAAGGCGATGGCGGAGCCGAAGACGACGAGACGCCCGACGGCCGGCGGAGCACCCGGTTCGTCGCCCTGGACGGCATGCGCGTATCACGTCCCTTTACAGCGGCACCGCGTCCGAGGGAGAGACGGCCCTGTTCATGAGTCTTCGCCTCGACCGGGTATGACGCGCGGGACACTGGCGCTCCCGGCCTCTCCCGGGCGAACATGAAGCGCATGAGTGACAGACCCGCACGATGGAGCCGGGCAACCACTTACCCCGACATGTGGGTCGACCCGGACGAGGACCCACGCGACGAAGGCCCCAGCCCGGACGGCGAACTCGCGACGCTGCAAGATTTCTTGACGAACTACCGCATCACCCTGCGAATGAAATGCGAGGGCCTGGACGCGGAGCAACTGGCCCGCCGCTCGGTCCCACCGTCGACGATGTCACTGCTCGGCCTCATTCGGCACCTCGCCGAAGCGGAACGGGACTGGCTCAACTGGATCAGCGGCGCCGACCCGCTGCCGAAGCTGTACGGCGAGAGTGACGCGGACTTCGACGGCGCCGTCGGTGAGCAGGCCGAGGTCGACGCCGCGTACACCGCCCTGGAGCGCGAACAGGCCGCGACCGACGCCGCGCTGGCCGAGCACCCGGACCTGGGTGAACGTCTGGGAAAGGACCGTATCTCGGTC
Organism: Streptomyces sp. NPDC052496; assembly: GCF_040679095.1. Classification (NCBI taxonomy): domain Bacteria; kingdom Bacillati; phylum Actinomycetota; class Actinomycetes; order Kitasatosporales; family Streptomycetaceae; genus Streptomyces; species Streptomyces sp. NPDC052496. The sequence goes on along the minus strand of NZ_JBFAUH010000011.1, from coordinate 232,255 downwards.
CGGGAGCTGATGGTGCACAGAATCGAGGAGTACGCCCGCCACTGCGGACACGCCGACCTGCTGCGCGAGCGCATCGACGGGAGGGTGGGCCAGTAGCCACCGCCGTGTCACCCCTGCGTGATGAAATCCGGCATCCGCCAGTTCCGATCACGCGCCTCCAGGGCAGAGCCGCCTCACGGGGAGGCGGCCAGGCCCGGGGAGTCCTCATGGCACCGACCGCACCCGACTTCGGCCCCCGCATCGACCCGTACACGCCGTACGAACCGCAGCGCGACTGCGACCCCACCGCCAAACCCGGTGTCGCAGGCTTCCGCGACCTGGTTCTCGCCGCCTACGCGGGCACCCGCGCCCTGGGCATCAGCCGCGCCTGGCAGCGCGGCCCGGAGCAGGGGTACGCCTGGAACGACACCCGGGTCGACATGGAAGGAAGCCTTGCCGGCGGCCCGCCCGACGCCGGGGCCGTCCGGAGGCCCGCATCAGCGTCGGCCTAGGCGCCGGCCACACTGCCGCGTACGGCCGGCCCGCGCACACGGGGGTGCGGGGCGGCCGTACGACGGTTTCACAGGCGCCATCGGACCTCGTGGTCCGGTGCGTAGCGGCACGTTGCGCCGGTTGACACGGTCGCTTGCAGGTGGGCCGCGAGTTCGGGGTGGTGTGCTGCCAGGCGGCGGAGCGTGTCGCGGATGCGGGCCGTCACGTTCTTGCGGGCGCGGTCGGTCTCGTCGCCCAGGCGGCGGGGGCGCCCGGTGAGGCCGGCAGCGTTGCGAAGTTCGGTCAGGAGGGCTTTCCGTTCGCGGTCGTACGCCGTAGCTGCGTGGTCGTCGCCGCGTGCGGCTGCTCTGTCGATCTCCTCGTCGAGCATTTCCAGGCGTTGCCTGTAACGGGTCTTCGCTTCGTCGTCCAGGACCGGGTCACTCCCGAGGGCGGCGGCCGCCGTGGCCAGTGGTGCACTGTCCGGGTAGAGCAGGCGCATGGCCGGGACGTCCTGGCCGGGGCGGCTCAACAGCGTGTGCAGGTCTGTCAGGCCTTTGGCGTCGGGTACGTGGATGGTGCGGCCTGCGTAACGGAGACGCCATACGGTGCCGTTGCGGGCGAACTCCCGGTCGGGCAGCGGGGTGTGTGTGCGGAGGGCAGGGGAGGGGCGGAGGGCGCGGGCCCGGTCGGCGATGTGCGCCATGCCCAGTTCGCGCGCTTCGGTTTCGGCGTCGCGCAGGAGTGCGGTGGCCCGCTCCTTGTCGTCATGGCCCGCGCGGGTGAGGAGGACGCGAGCCAGTTCCGTACGAGCGCGTACCGACCAGGGGCGCCCGTGAAGGCGGTCGGCCGACTGCTGTGCGGCGGTGAGGTCCCGTACCGCTGCTTCCCAGTGCTCCTCGGCGGCGTGCAGCCGGCCCGACCACAGCGCCGCCGGGCCGCTGATGTCCCAGCCGAACAGGGAGACCAGCCACTGCCCCCGGTACGGCTCCAAGGCGGCGTGCGCCTGTGCGCAGCGCGCCGGATCCCCGGACGCCGCCGCGCTCTGCGCCTGGAGCCGCACCCGCAGCGGGAAGATGGCGCGCGCCAGGACACTGTCGTCCGGTGGCTCCTGGCCGGGCCACGGCACGGGCCCGCACGAGGCGGCGTCCGTCCCGTCGCCCCGCTCCGACGCGGTGATGCTCGCCAGCACCTGGGTGTAGAGGTGGTCCCGCCCAGGCATCGCGCGGTGGGCCTGCTCCGCTGCCGGGAAGTCGCCCTGGAGGAGGGACAGCGCCCAGCGGTGGTGGCCGGTGAAGTACTGGTAGTAATTGTCGTGCGGCCCGCTGAGGGCCAGCGTCCGGGCGAGCAGGGCCTCGGCCTCGGCGAAGCGGCCCATGAAGGCGTGTACGACGCTGCGGTCGATGACCGAGATCATGCTGGTACGCGGCAGCCCGCACGCGTCCGCGCCGGCCACCATGGCGTAGAACTGCCGCAGGAAACCCGGGTCGTCCAGTTCGAGCAGGGCGACCCAGCGCATGGACGCCGCCAGGTGCTCCATCCACACATCGGCCCGGCGGCGTGACACCTCCATCAACTCGCCGGCCACGCCGACCCGCTGCGCCGCCGTCCGCGGCTCCCAGACCGCGTGCAGCCGGGCCCACAGCCCCAGGTGCAGGGCGTCGTCGTCACCGGCGGCGCGGGCGGTCGCCACGACCCGCCGGGCCACCTCCTCCACCGGGCCCGTCTCGGGAGCGCCGGGCTCGTCGTCCACGGGGCGAGGTCCCGGCACCAGCACGCGGTGTGCCTCACGCAGCGCCCGGGACCTGAGCCCGGTCCCGTCGCCCCGGCCGTCCGCGCTGTGCAGCGTGAGCGCCACGCGGCCCATGAGCGCGGCGTCGCCCGTACCGGACGCCAGCGTGGCGGCGTCCTCGTACACCAGCCAGGAGCGTTCGTGTTCGCCGAGGAGCTGGAGTTCGGCGCCGAGATCGAGGGCGAGCAGCACCTGGCGGTACGGATCGCCGGTCCCGAGACGCTCCAGCGCGTGCCGGTAGTGCCCTACGGCCTCTTCGCCGGCCAGTCTGCCCACCGCGTGCCGGGCCGCGGCCACCAGAATCTCCACCGCCTCGCCGGCATCGAGGTCGGCCCCGGCGAAGTAGGCGTGCCGAGCGAGGTCGGTCGGCCGCGCCCGGTCCCCGGTGGCGGTCGTGTCGCGCAGGGCACGTACGGCTGCGGCGTGCAGGTGGCGGCGCCGGTCCTCGGTCAGCCCGTCGTACAGGGACTCCCGTACGAGGTCGTGGGTGAAGACGTACGCGTCGGCCGCCGACGGCACCGGGAGCCCGGCCGCGGCCGTCGGCGGCACCGGCAACTCGGCCGCGTCCGGTGCGGGCCGCAGCAAGCCGGCCGCGGCCGCCTCCGCGAGCAGTTCGGCGGCGGGCGTTTCCGGTGTTCCGGCCGTACGGGCCAGTGTCCCGCGTGTGAAGCGGTGGCCCAGCACGGCGGCGGCGCCGAGCAGCCGTACGGCGGGCTCGCCGAGCAGCGACAGCCGCCGGTGCACCACCGCGCGGACTCCGGGAGCGACGGCGGTCACGGACTGCCCGGCGGACCACAGGCGGGCCGTCTCCTCCACGAAGTAAGGATTGCCGCCGGTGCGTTCGCACACATCGGCGGCCGTGGCCGCGTCCGGCCGGGTGCCGACCGTACGGGCCATCAGCTCCCCGACCTGCGGCGGTGCCAGGCCCGTCAGCGCGACGGCAGTGGCCTTCGCCGCCAGTCGCGGCAGCAACGGCCGCAGGGGGTGGCCGGGCCGCTGCACCTCCACGTCCCGGTACGTGCCGATCACCAGCAGCCGCTCGAACCAGGCGTGCTGCGCCGTGAACTCCAGCAGACTCAGCGACGCCGCGTCCGCCCGGTGCAGGTCCTCCAGCACCACGGTCACCGGGCGATGGCGTGACATGACGGTCAGCAGCGTGGTCACCGCGTCGAACAGCTCGAAGCGCACCGCCTCCCCGGCGCCCGCGCCCTCGCCCAGCAGAACGGACAACGCCCCTCCGGCGGCCGTCGCCGCCTCCGTCCACTCCCCGGCGGTCGCGCCGCGCCGCAGGCTCCGTACGGCCTGCGTCCACGGCCAGAAACCGGGCGTGCCGTCGGCGTCCCAGCAGGTGCCGTGCACCACCAGCATGTCGCCGAGTTCCCGCGCCTCGTCGACCGCGCTGCGTACCAGGGACGTCTTACCGATCCCGGCCTCGCCCGTGACCAGCACCAGCCCGCCGTGACTGGCGCGGGCCCGCTCCAGACGGGACCGCAGCGTCCGTACGCTGTGCTCCCGCCCGATCAGCGCGGTCTCCATGCGTCCGTCCTTCCGGGCGTGGGGCGTGTAAGGCGTGGGGTTCGCGGCGTGGCGCGTGAGGCGTGGGCGGCACGTCGACGCGTGCGCTGTCGCTGCCTTGATAGCCGCAGGCCGGGGGAGCGCGGGGCGTTACGCGGGGAAGTCACCTTCCCGAGTGCACGGGGCGGGGGCTCTTGGAGTTCGAGGCCGGCGAGAGCGGGCCGGCGCAGGCGGACCAGGGGGCGAGTGTTCCGTTGTCCGAGGTCGGTGAGGTGAGGGTGCCGTTGCCCGAGGTCGGTGAGGCGAGTGCCTCATGTGCCCTCGCCTCGGCGGGCAGTCAGCGCAGCGGCAGGCTCTGGGGGCGGGCACCGGGCTGGTCTGCGGAGCGCCGTACAGGAACGTTTCGAGCGGGGAGTTGGTCACCACCAGTTGGCCCCGGCTCACGGGGAGGCCGACGAGCAGGCGCGTTCAGGCGGCAGTCCGGAGATCCGGCCGCAGGAGCTGTCGGATCTCGCGTACGGCTGTGCGGCCGGCGCGGTTGGCGCCGATGGTGCTGGCGGAGGGGCCGTAGCCGATGAGGTGGACGCGGGGGTCGCGGACGGCGCGGGTGCCGTCCAGGCGGATGCCGCCGCCGGGTTCGCGCAGTTTGAGCGGCGCCAGGTGGTCGATGGCGGCGCGGAAGCCGGTGGCGTACAGGATGGTGTCCGCCTCGACGGTGCTGCCGTCGGACCAGGTCGCGCCGGTCTCGGTGAGGCGGTCGAACAGCGGCAGCCGCTCCAGCACCCCGCGTGCGCGTGCCTGCCGCATCGCCTCGGTCATCGGCAGCCCCGTCACGGACACCACGCTCTGCGGCGGCAGCCCCGCCCGAACCCGTTCCTCGACCCGTGCGACGGCCGCCCGTCCCTGCTGTTCGTCGAACGGGCCCTCGCGGAAGAGCGGCGGGCGGCGGGTCACCCAGGTGGTCGCGGCAGCGGTCCCGGCGATCTCCATGAGCTGCTGGACGGCCGAGGTGCCGCCACCGACGACGATCACGCGCTGTCCCGCGAAGTCCTGCGGCCCGCGGTAGGCGGAGCTGTGCAGCTGTCGGCCGCGGAACACTTCCTGACCCGGGAAGCGCGGCCAGAAGGGCCGGTCCCAGGTGCCGGTCGCGTTGATCAGGGCCCGGGTGGCGTACGTACCCTCCGAGGTCTCCACCAGGAGCCGCTCGTCCGCGCCGGCGCGCACCGCCCGGACGTCCACCGGCCGGTGCACCCGCAGCCCGAAGGTGCGCTCGTACGTGTCGAAGTACGCGCCGATCACCTCGGAGGACGGCCGGTCAGGGTCGGCACCGGTCAGCTCCATACCGGGCAGCGCGTGCATGCCGTGGACCGTGCCGTACGTCAGGGTGGGCCAGCGGAACTGCCACGCGCCGCCCGGCCGCGGCGCGTGGTCCAGCACGACGAAGTCCCGGTCCGGCTCGTACCCCACCCGTCGCAGGTGGAAGGCGGCGGCCAGGCCCGCCTGCCCGGCACCGGCCACCACGACCTCGGTCTCGCGCACCCCGCTGTAGTTCATGTTTCTACCAACCTGGGAGGGGGCGGAAAACTTCCGCGTCCCGGGCGGTTCTCCCGTCCCGCCTCGTCCTGCCCCGTCCCGCCTCGTCCTGCCCCGCCTCGCCCCGTACGGGCCTCTCAGCGGCCCCCCGCGACGAGCAGCGGCGCCCCGCCAGGCGCGGAGGCCGGACGGCGTCCGTCGGCCGCCGGGGTGCCGGTCAGCGGAGCGGGCCCGACGGGCAGCAGTCCTCGCGCGGCCAGCTCGGGCCGTACGCCCTCGCCGAACCAGTACGCCTCCTCCAGATGCGGATAGCCGGACAGCACGAAGTGCTCGATGCCGAGGGAGTGGTACTCCTCGATGCGGTCGGCCACCTCCGTATGGCTGCCGACCAGCGCCGTTCCCGCCCCGCCGCGTACGAGCCCGACCCCGGCCCAGAGATTCGGCGCGATCTCCAGCTGGTCGCGGGAGCCGCCGTGCAGGGCCAGCATCCGCTGCTGGCCCACCGACTCGCTCCTGCCCAGCGCCTGCTGCGCGGCGGCCACGGTGTCCGCGTCCAGATCGCCCAGCAGCCGGTCCGCCGTGATCCACGCTTCCTTCGCCGAGTCGCGCGAGATGGTGTGCAGCCGGATGCCGAACCGGACCGTACGGCCTTCCCGCGCGGCGAGTCCCGCAATCCAGTCGATCTTCTGCTTGACCTGCTCGGGCGGCTCGCCCCAGGTGAGGTACACATCGACGTTACGGGCGGCGACCGGCCCGGCGGCCGCCGACGAACCGCCGAAGAAGATCTCCGGCAGCGGATCCGGCGGCAGGGCGGTCAGCCCGCCCTCCACCTGGTAGTGCTCCCCGTGGAAGTCGAACGGGACGCCGCCCCACACACCCCGTACGACCTGCAGGAACTCGTCCGTACGGGCATAGCGCCGGTCATGGTCCAGCGCGTCACCGAACCGCCGCTGCTCGGTGGAATCCCCGCCCGTGACCACGTTCAGCAGCAGCCGGCCGCCGGAGATCCGCTGGTACGTGGCGGCCATCTGCGCCGCCAGCACCGGCGAGATCACCCCGGGCCGGAAGGCCACCAGGAACTTCAGCCGGTCGGTGACCTGGGTGAGCGCCGTCGTGGTCAGCCAGGCGTCCTCGCACCACGTCCCGGTCGGCGTGAGGACCGCCTCGAAGCCCAGCTGCTCGGCGGCCTTGGCGATCTGCGCCAGATAGTCGATGTCGGGCGCCCGCACACCGCTGACCGGGGTGATGCGGTCGCGTCGTACACCGCCGTCGGTGTACGCGTGCCGGTCGACGAGGGTGCGTCCGTCGCCGCCGGTCGGCAGGAACCAGTGAAGATGCACGGTCACGGTGTTCAGCCGGCCTTTCCTTGGGGGCTGTGGGGGCTGTGGGAGCTGTGGGAGCTGTGGGAGCTACGGGAGCTTTCGGGGCCGTACGTACGTGGCGCCGCGTCGGGGCCGTACGTATGCGGCGCCGTGCTCGAAGGCGGCAGGTTGCCGTTGAAGCGGGTGTCGACGAAGGAAGAGAAGTCGAACCGGCCGGGGATCAGCTTGAGCGCCGCGAACGTGTCGGCGATCCGCTGCTCGGAAGCGACGGCCGGCCGGTCCAGGGCCACCGTCACGGCCGTACCCCGCGTACGTGTGACCGCCGCCAGTGCCACGTCCCGTGGCAGGCCGGTCTCCTCGGCCCACCCCCGTGCGAAGGCGTCCGGATGCCGGTGCACCCAGTCCTGCGCGCGCCGCAGCCGGCCGACGTAGTCCTTGAGTGCCGCCGACTTCTTCCCGTCCTCCAGGGCGGCAGGCGCGGCGACCTGGAAGCTGAGGCCGTTGACGACACCCTCGCCGGTGGTCAGGACCCGGGCATCCGTCCGGTGGAGCGCCTGCGAGGTGTACGGATCCCACACCGCCCAGGCGTCCACCCTGCCCCGGGTGAACGCGGCCAGCGCGTCGGCCGGCTGGAGATAGGTCAGCGTCACGTCCTTCGGTGACAGGCCGGCCTTCCGCAGCGAGGCCACGAGCTGGTAGTGCGCGGAACTGCCCTGCGCCACCGCGACCGACTTCCCCTTCAACTGCGCCGGCCGCGTGATCGGCGAGTCCTTCTTCACGAGGACCGTCTCACCCGCGGACGAGCCGTGCGTCGCCGCGACCACCTTGAACTTCGAGTTCGCCGCCGCGGCGAAGACGGGCGGTGTGTTGCCGACCCCGCCGATGTCCACGGCCCCGGCGTTGACCGCTTCCAGCAGCGGCGGCCCGGAAGTGAAGGTCGACCACTGGATCCGGTAGGGGAGGCCCTTCAGCTCCCCGGCTGCCCGCAGCACCGCCTCCGATCCGCCCTTCTGGTCACCGACGTTGAGCGTCACCGCCCCCTTGCCGTCCGTCCCGCCACGCTTCCCGCCGCCGCTCCCCGAACCGTCGGCACGGGACGCCCCACCGCACGCGGCGAGCGACAGGAGGAGAGGGAGCAGGAGGGCGGGGAACAGCAGGGCGGGGGACAGCAGGGCGGTCGGGGAGCGGCGCCGTGGACTGGGCGGAAGCGACCGGTGACGCGAATCCATGCGGGGTCCGTTTCGTAGCTTCTTGATGTGTGTGGGGTGTGTGGGGTGGGGGGTGTGCGCGCTGTATGGGGTGCGCGCGGTATGTGCGGTGTTCACGGTATGTACGGTGCGTGCGGGATCAGGGTGCATGGAGGGGCTCAGCTCTCCGCCACCTCCGGCCCCTCCACCCCCAACCGGTCCAGCAACCGGCCCCGCAGGGCGGCGAACCGGGGGTCGGTGACCTCGCGCGGGCGCGGCAGGCCGACCTCGCTCTCGTACGCGATCACACCGCCGTCCATCACCAGGACGCGGTCGGCGAGCAGCAGCGCCTCCTCCACGTCATGGGTGACGAGCAGCACCGCGCAGCCACGCTCCTGCCACAGTTCGGCCACCAGCTTCTGCGCCTTGCTGCGCGTCAGCGCGTCCAGCGCGCCGAACGGCTCGTCCAGCAGCAGCAGATCGGGTTCGCGTACCAGCGCGCGGGCCAGTGACGCCCGCTGCGCCTCGCCGCCGGACAGCGTCTTGGGCCAGGCGTCGGCCCGGTGCCCGAGGCCGACTTCCTCCAAGGCCCGTTTAGCCGTCGCGCGTTCAGGACTGCCCGGCAGCCCGAGCAACACATTGCGCCACACCCGCTTCCACGGCATCAACCGAGGCGCCTGGAAGGCGACGGCCTTGCGCCGCGGCACCAGCACCTGCCCCTCGATCTCCCGGTCCAGCCCGGCGAGCACCCGCAACAACGTCGACTTGCCGCAGCCACTGCGCCCGAGCAACGCCACGAACTCGCCCGGCGCCACATCCAGCCGCAGCCCGTCGATGACGGCCCGCCCCCCGAAGGCACGTCCGAGCCCCCGCACCCGTACGGCAGAGCCCCTTCCACCCCGGTCGACCCCGTCTCCCCTTCCGTCCCTTCCGACCCGCTCCACTGTCTCTTCCATCACTGCCCGGTGAACGTCGGTCGCCACTGCAGCAACACCCTCTCCAATGTGCGGACGATGAAATCGGCGAGCAGTCCGAGGACCGCGTACACCACCAGGCAGACCACGATCACGTCGGTACGGAAGAACTCCCGGGCCTGGTTCATCAGGAAGCCCAGCCCGTCGTCGGCGTTGACCTGCTCGCCGAACACGAGCGCCAGCCAGGCGGTGGCCAGCGAATAGCGCAGCCCCGTCATGGCACCGGGCAACGCCCCAGGCAGTACGACGTGCCGGACCAGCCCCCGGCGACCGAGCCCCAGCGAAGTGCCGGCCTCCACCAACTGTGCGTCCACGCCGCGAATTCCGGCGTACACATTCAGATACAGATGAAAGGCCACACCGAGCGAAATCAGCGCGACTTTCGGTGCCTCACCGATGCCCAGCCAGATGATGAACAGCGGAATGACACCCACCCACGGAACGGACCGCAGCATCTGCACCACAGGATCGACGAGGTCCTCACCCACCCGGGACAGCCCGGACGCCAGCGCCAGCACCACCCCGGCGACCGCGCCCACCGCCAGCCCGGCGGCGACCCGTTGCAGCGACACGAACATCGCCGAGGGCAGCGTGCCGTCGCTCACCAGCGTCCCCGCCGTACGGGCGATGGTCCCCGGCGAGGCGAGGATGTCACTCTCCAGTACCCCGCTCGCACTCAGCACCTGCCACAACACGAGCAGCAACACCGGCACGACGGCTCGCCGCAGCCACCGCGGCACACTCCGGCGACGCGCCGACACGGGTACGACGGGAACCAGCTCCGGCCCGGTACGAGACGTCCCGATCGCATCCCGCCCCGCTCCCGACGGCGGTGCACCGGACCGCACAGGGGCGGCCGCCACCTGCTCAACACTCATGAAAGCTCCAAAGTCAGTCGGAAGACGGCGTACCGCCCCCTAGAACCCGGCAACGGGCGAGGACAACCGCGCGCTGGGGAGGAGAACAGGCCGGAAACACACTCGACCCGGCGGCCAAGGGCACGCCGACCCCAGCACGAGAGAACCGAGCACGAGAGAACCGAGCACGAAGGAACCGAGTACGAAAGAACCCAGCTCAAAAGAACCCCGGCACGAGAGGCACAGAAAAAGACGTCGAACTCGACACAAGGTCAGCGACGCGAAACCCTCAGCCGGACAGGTACCCCGATCCCGGCCGTACCGGCAACCTCAGCACCCGCGCCCGCGGCGACACGCGGAGGACGCCACCCGCAGCAGGTCGATGTGACCGCGCGTGGTGAGCCGGGCTGACGTAGACATGTCGCCGAACGTAGCGGCGCGGCTGAAGACCGGTCAAACACCGTCTCGCCTGCCGGACCATTGTTGCGCGGGCATTGCGCGCGAGACGGATGAGCCGTACGGGTACGGCTGCGGTCCCGCCCGCCGGCGCGTCGGGCTCAGCGGGCGGCGTCTGAGAGGATCGGGACATGGCTGCTAGTTTCACGACGCGCGAGATCGACGTCAGGACCGGCTCACAGGAAGTGGTCTACGACCTGACCCGTGAGTGCACGTCCTTCCTGCGAGAGGTCGCCCACGGCCAGGACGGACTCCTCAATGTGTTCGCGCCCCACGCAACCATGGGCGTGGCCTTGATCGAAACCGGAGCCGGCAGCGACGACGACCTGCTGGCCGCTCTCCAGGATCTCCTCCCGCCCGACAACCGCTGGCGGCACCAACACGGATCCCCCGGCCACGGCCGCGACCACGTCCTGCCCGCCCTGGTACCGCCACATGCCACGCTGCCCGTCGTGGGCGGGGAGTTGGCGCTGGGCACGTGGCAGTCGGTCTGCTTGGTGGACACGAACGGCGACAACCCCAGCCGTCAGGTGCGGCTCAGCTTCCTGGGCTGACCCGGGGGCGTCCTGAGTGTGGCCGTCTCCCGTGAGGAGACGGCCGACGGCTCGGTGGTGTGGCGGTGCGTGGTGTGTGCTGTTCGGGGGTATGGCGGGAAGCAGCGGTGACGGGGGAGAGGGACTCTTCCGGGGGTGCGAGGGGCCTTAGGGGTGCTTCGTGCGTCTGTTTGTCACGCAGCTGACGGGGGCGCGTCTGTGGGGCGCGTCGAAGAGAGAGGCGCCGTACACCATGCAGAGGACCCTTTTTCGTGGCTTTTTCCGTGTTGGTCTTGCGTTGCCGGCTGCCGTGATGGCGTCGGTCATGGTGGGCACCGCGGCGAGTGCGGCCGTGCCGGTGGAGGTGTCGCACGGCGTTCCGGCTGGGGTGCGGACAGCTTCGGTGCGCGGGTGTGCCACCGTCTACTTCGATCTGGGCGAGACTCTGGTGCACACGGCCGCGGACTCCAGCATCAGCTACCTGCCGGGCGCAGCCGCGTATCTGCGTGCGTTGCGGGAGCGGCACATCAAGGTGGGGCTGATCACCAACGTGCCGTCCTCGTGGGGCAAGACGGACGCCGAGCGTGCTGCTGCCCTGAAGAAGGAGGTCGACGGCGCGTGGAAGGGGTCCGTCCCGTTCGCCTGGGGGGACTTCGGCGACCGGATCCTCACTCCGCGTACCGAGGCGGAGCGTAAGCCGGCGCCCGTCCTCTGGAAGCGTGCCAGGGCCGCGGCGCACGGCTGTCGCCTCGTCTACGAGGGGGAGACCGCCAAGGAGACGTATGTGGCGGCTTCGCTCGGTTACGTGGCTTATCGGGTCGGAGGGCCCTTCCGTCCTGCTTATCTCCCGGTGCGGGTGATCGAGGGCTTGGCGTACGGCTCCAGTCGGCGCGTCTGAGCAGGTGCGTGTATGTGCGTGCCCGTACGGCCGTACGCCCCGACGCCCGTACGCCCGCGCCCCGAGGTGGGCGCGGGCGTACGGACGTCCTACACGGCGGCTTTGGGATGGGAGTCCGGTGCGGAGGGCTTCGCTTCCTCCGTCGGCCCGTCCGCACCGCTCCGCACCCTCGCGCTGCGCAGCACCAGTTGGAAGGCGCCGAGCAGCACCGCGGTCGCCAGGGCGCTGTGCCAGAGCAGGGCGTCCAGGTGGCCTGCGGAGAGGTAGGCGCCGACGGCGACGGCCGCCAGTGCGCACACCGCGCGGTCCACGATCGACTCGACCGACAGCAGTGTGGCCCGCGGGGCACCGGCGGGCACGGCGTCGTTGACCAGTTTGCGCTGGATCGGGTAGGCGAAGCCGGCCGCGGCGGCGAACACGCAGAGCAGGGCGACGACCGTCCAGGGGCCGCCGAGGGTGATGCCCGCCAGGGTGCCCGCGAGGACGAGGCTGAGGAGGGAGACCCAGGCCACCGGTGACAGGCGGCGGCCCAACCACTGGGGGCGTGCCGAACCCACGGCCTCCGCCACCGTCATGGCGGCCAGTACCCCGCCGTGTGCGGACTCGCCGATGCCGTGATCGAGCAGGATCGGCTGGAAGAGGTTGACCTGGCAGATCCTGGACAGGGTGAACACGGCCACGCCCTGGACCATGACCAGCGCCAGCCACGGTGAGGAGACGACGCAGCGCAGTGCGGCCTTCGCGTCGCCCAGTGAGGTACCGCGTCCGTCCCTCGGTGCCCGGGACTTTTCGGTCCGGTCCGGCGAGGCCGTATCGCGAGCCCTGGCGGGTGTTGCTGTCCGGGGCAGGGCGATGACGCAGGCCAGGGAACCCGCCGCGCTCAGGGCGCTCAGGAGGTACGGGGCCGGGTGCACGAGGACCATCAGCGGCCCGACCAGGGGCCAGCACAGGATCTTCGCGGCGAGTCCGAGTGCCCGGGCGGTCCCCTCCGCCTTGAGGTAGTGCTCCTCGCAGCCCTCGGCGCGCAGTCCGTCGTACAGGTAGGCGCTGGCCGCGCCCGAGGTGAGCGAGCGGCCGGCGGCGATGGCGAGGAAGTGGACGAGGAAGCCGGAGTACGAGGAGCTGACGACCGGGGCGAGATTCGCGGCCGTCATGACGACGGCGCCGGCCCGCAGGCAGTTGCGGGTACCGATCCGGTCGGCGATCAGCCCGGTCGGTATCTCGAAGAGGCAGAAGGCCACGTAGTAGATGCTCTGGATACCGAAGATCTGCCCGTCGGAGAGCCCGGCGTCCTTCTGGTAGGCGTAGAACACCGGCATCCACCACAGCAGGTTGAACAGCAGCTGGAAGCCGTAGTTGAGCCGGATGATACGCCGGGCGGTGCCGGTCAGGGGCGTGGCCGCGGGCCGCGCCGCGGAGCGCGGGAGGCGGCGGCTCACAGCGCGTAGGGGCGGATCTGGACCAGGCGGAAGTCGCCCTGGTCGGTCAGCAGCCACTCGATGTCCAGCGGGTCGTCCACGTCGGGGGCGCTGAAGTGGGACTGCAGCAGCCGGCCGGTCAGGGACAGGTCCGCGAGCCGGGCCCGGGTGGCGGCGGGCAGTCCCTCGCTCCAGGAGCCGAGGGCGACGGTGCGCCCGCCGCCCTCGACGGTGTTGTAGAGGTACTGCTGCGGCAGCACCTCTCCCTCGACGACCTGCTCGGGCGAGCCCGGCGAACAGTTGAGGTAGACGTTGCGGAAGTCCTCGCGCCGGGTGGGGTCGCAGGTCACCAGGACGCCGCCGAGCGCGGCGGGGACGTACTCCTGGATGATCACACCCATGTAGGTGTCGTCCAGGGATATGCCCACCTGGTGGCGCAGCCGCACACTGCGCGGCGAGAGCAGGGAGGCCCACACCTGCCGCACCGCGTCGAGGAGTTCGCCGGTGCCGTGGACGGTGGTGACGGAGTCGTAGACCCCTGCCGCGGAGAAGCCCGGCAGGTCCTCGGCGTTGGAGGAGGAACGCACCACGAGGCGGCCGCCCGCGGCGAGCGGGGCGGGGAAGGCCCGGGTGATCTCCCTGGTGACGGAGTCGGGCATCGCGGCGTGCCGGATCAGGTGCTGGAGCTGCAGGCAGAGCGGGTCGAGGACGTCCATGGCGTCGAGTTCGAGCGCCATCTTCAGCTTGCCGATGCCCTGCTGGAGCGCGGGGGAGGAGGTGAGGAAGCGGTCCAGGAGGGAGAACGGCAGGGCCACCCCCTCGGGGGCCGCGACGGTGCCGGCCACGAAGGAGGAAGCGGCCGCGCGGAGTTCGGTGGCGGAGGGCGCCTCCAGGCCGAGCCGGGCCGCGAGGTGCCCGTACAGGTTCTTACGGGGCGGGCGGGGGCGGCCGTAGAACGCGGTGAGGTCGGCCGTGCGGCTGTCGAGTACGTGGTGCAGCTCTCCGAGGTTGGCCGCCTTGGTGCCGTAGCGGTCCCGGTCGGCGCTGCGCAGCCGGTGCAGGGAGAGCACGGGGGCGTCCTCCAGGAGCGGCGGCTCCAGACGGATGCGCTGCTGGTGCCAGGCCGGGGCCCGCAGTTCGGGGGTCTGCTCCAGCCGCTCCAGGGTGATCTCGTCCTCGCGGACCCGGTAGTGGACCCAGGCCCCGTCCAAACCGTCCTGCTCGACGAGCTGGTCCAGGTCGCGGACGATCGCGTTGGGGATGCCCCATCCGGAGGCGAGGACGTTGGTGTGGGACAGCGGGGTGATGGGCTCGGTGTTGATGAAGCCGGCCACCCGCTGCACGCCGTCCGGCAGGCAGGGCATGGCGACGATGTCCGACCAGCCGAGTTCGCCGGCCGCCGCCTCGTACTCCGCCACGGTCGTGAAGCAGCGCAGCCGGCCGGTGGCCTCCCCGGCGTTGAGCGGCACGCGGACCCGGGAGCCGAAGAGTTCGTGACCGAGGATGCGCGGCACCCGCTGCTCACTGACCGCGGCCAGTGCCTCCTCCTGCCCGTGGTTGGCGGGCTTGAGCAGGAGCGGCAGCCTGCCGTCGACGCGCTGCCTGACGAAGGTGTAGAAGAACTCCAGCAGTTCCCCGTGCATGGTGTCGGCCTCGGTCGTCTCCAGCACGAGGAAGGTGCGCTCGCGGCCCTCCCGGTCCTCGTCGGTGTGCAGGGACAGCACCCCGAGGAGGAAGCGGCGCTCGGGGTCCATGTAGACGGACGCGTTGAACTCGTCCAGCTGGGCGTCGAGTTCGGTCAGGTCCATGCCGAGGACACGGGTGGCGATGTAGTTCACGTGGAAGGGGTGGGCGGCCGTGTCGAGCAGGTGCCAGGTGGCCTCGGCGCGGTCGACGACGACCTTGAGGTACGGGTGGCCTGCCAGGACTCCGGACAGCGTACGGAACAGCGGCAGCGAGAGGTTCTCCCCGACGACCGTGCGGTCGGTCGCGGGATCGGCGACGCTGACGGGAGGCTGAGTGGTGGTCATACGGCGACTCCCTCGGACGGTGCGGCCGGCCGGACGCGCGGGCGGGCGGGGGACACGGACGCTGACGGTGCGGTCATGGTCCGGGGGCGGCCGGCCGGGGGCCCGGACCGCGGCGCGGCGGGTACGGCGGGCGGCAGTACGTCCGGCAGCGCGTCCACCAGTGTCGTGAAATCACGGAGCACGGTGCGCGCGTCGGCGGCGGAGAGCAGGCACAGGGCCGCCATCGTGTTGGCCCCGCCGGCGGGGTCGTAGACCGGCACGGTGCTGCCGTCGGGCAGCGAACTCTCCGGTACGACCGAGAGGGTGCTGCCCTCGCTCAGCGCGACGGCGTCCCGTACCACGGGGAAGTCCCACAGCCTGCGGTCCCGCCAGGCCGCGCCGTGGCCGTCCACCGCGAGGACGACGAGGGAACCCGCGGCGCCCCGTGCCTGCTCCGGGCCGAGGACCCGCTCGGGCCAGGCGACCGGACGGCCCAGGAGATGGTCCACGAGCATGCCGACGACGTCGAGCCCGAACACCTCCTCGATCTGCGGGACGGTCATCGCGCCGCCGAACCGGGCGGCCGTCTCGATCAGCCACATGCGCCCGTCGGCGCCGAGCTTGATCTCGGTGTGGGTGCCGCAGTCGCGCAGGCCGAGGGCGTCGACGGCCTTCCGGGCCAGGTCGACGACGCGGTCCTGGAGGTCCGTGGGAAGCGACGCGGGGGTGATGCCGGCGCGCTCGGTGAACGGCTGCACCGTCGGCATCCGGCCGCTGACGCAGACCGGCCGGAAGACGCCGCCGGTCACCACGCCCTCGACGCTGACGTAGTCACCCCAGCCGGGCTCGTCGAACCAGCCGGCGGTGTCGCCGGTCACGATCTCCTCGACCACGAAGTGTCCCGCCGCCTCGGCCACATGGAGTTCGGCGAAGCCCAGCCGGGCGGACTGGTCCATGGTTGCGCGCGAGCGCTGCCAGGCGGCGTCGGCCTCCTGCGGGGAGGCGATGATCTGGTGGGCGGTGGAGCCCGCGCTCCAGGCCGCCTTCAGCAGCAGGGGAGCGGTCAGGGTGGCGACGGCCTCGTGCAGGTCCGCCTGGGTGGCGACGGGGCGGAACGCGGGCTGCGGCAGGCCGTGAAGATGCCAGGTGTGCCGCATCATCCGCTTGTCGCGGGCGAGCGCGGCGGCGTCTCCCGCACCGGCGAGACCGAGCGCCTCACACGCCTCGGCGACGGCCACGACCGCGTACTCGGAGAAGGTGAGAACCGCGTCCGCGCCGACGGCTCCGGCCCGCGAGACGATCAACGAGACCAGGTCGGACCGCTCCGCGTCGGTGGGCAGCACGACCGAGGCGCACAGCCGCTCCGCGGACGCGGCGACCGACGGCGGAAGCGCGCTGAGCGCCAGCAGGTGCACGTCCGCCCTCGCGGCTGTCCGGGACAGGACATGGCCGAGCGGCGGACCGCCCTTGGCGTGCACCAACAGCACCGTGCTCACGGAAATTCGTCTCCCATCACTTGTGTGTTCGCTTGCCCGTCCGGGGCGTCGGGCCGTGGGCGGGCCCCGCTGCCCGGCCTGGTACCGCTCGCCGGTCGGGAACCGGATACGGTGACGCAACCCGCGTAGAACACGGCGGGTGACCGGCGACATACACAAGGGAACCAGAAGGCGGGTGCCGGAAGTGCCGCCGGAGGCGGGTGCCAATCAGGCAAATGCCAAAGTCGTGGACATCGTTGGAGTGCGCGCGAAGGTAGTGGATCACCTATGGCAAGCTGCGCCGGGGACGCGCTCACGTACCGCAGTCGGCCGATAACCGAGCATGGCCGGGCTGCGCACGGGATAGGCATCGCCCTGTCACTTCCCGTCGCCCGGCGGGAACATGGACGGAAAGGCCGTCGTGGACGATCCCGGTCTCAAAGCACTGCTGGAGCACCTCCCCGTGTCCTGGTGGGAGGCCGACGAGCAGGGGCGCGTCAAGGAGCGGGGCGGCGGGGCCTTCACCGACCTGCCCACCACACAGCGCTTCCTGGACCGCGCGCGCCAAGAGCTGTCCGCTCCGGGGCACTCCCTCGAAGACGGCCACCCCTCGGTCCAGTTCGACGGCCGGACCTACCACGTGAGATGGCCCCAGGACGGGGAACGGGGCTGGACGCGCGGGCTCGCGATGGAGGCCGGTGCGCAGCCCGCCGGCGGCCGGCCGTACGCCGCTTTCGCGGACTTCGCCGACTTCGCGCCGGCCGCGGCCTTCCTCCGCGACCGCGACGGCCGCTACTTATGGGCCAATCACGCCTACGCGCACCTCTACGGCACCACGCCGGAGCGGGTCGTCGGCAGCCGTATCGAGGACCTGGACACCCCCTCCGACGCCGCCCAGTTCCGCGCGCTGGACCAGGAGATCCTCCGCCGCGGCAAGCCGGTCCGCCACCACCTGCGCTATCACCGCTCGGACGGCAGTGAGGGGCAGGCGGCCGGCCACCGCTTCCCGGTCCAGGAGAACGGCCGGACCTGCGTGGCCGGTATCTATGTCGACATCACCGACCACGTCCGCGCGACGAGCCAGCGCCAGGAGGCCGAGGAGAATCTGCGCGCGCTGCGGGACTACAGCGGTCTGCCCTGCGCGCTGCTCTCGGTCGGCGGCCGTATCGAGCAGGCGGGTACGGCCGCCGCCGAACTGTTCCGGACACGGCTGTCCGACCTCGTCGGCCGCCGTGCGCACACCCTGCTCGCCGCCACGCCCGACCTCCGCCCCCTGCGCCGCGCCTGGGAGGGGCTGATCACCCGTCGCATCAGGCGGGCGGAGACCTCCGCCGTACTCCTGGACACCGAGGGGCGCCAGCGCCGCGCGCAGCTCCACCTGTCCACGGTGAGCGGACCGGTCGGCCGCGTCACGCACGTGTGGGCCGTCGTCACCGACCAGAGCATCGCCCACGAGGCGCACCCGTCGCTCACCGCCGCGCAGGTGCGCATACTGTCCCTCCTCGCGGGCGGCAGCACCAACGGCGAGATCGCCACCTCGCTGAAGCTCTCCCGGCAGGCGGTCGATTACCACCTCAGCCGGCTCCGGGACCTGCTGGGCGCCGAGACCAGGCCGGCCCTCGTCGCCCGTGCCTACGTCCTCGGCATCCTCGCCCCCCGCGCCTGGCCCCCGCGCCCGGCCGCGACCCGCGACCCGCTCGGTGCGCGCTGAGACGTACGGCCGCGCCCGTGCCGGGGCGCGGCCGCCGGGAAGTGGCGAAGCCGGCGGCCTGCCGGCATCGCGTCAGGCCCGTGCCGGCTCCGCTCCACGCCGTTCCCCGCTCCTGCCCTTGCCCTCCGGCCGCCCCGCCACCGGCACCCCAAGCGGCCGGGCCAGGCCGGAGACGCCCTCGTCCAGGCGCTGGAGGTGGCGGAGGACGCGGTAGGTGACCGTGCCGGGGTTCGGCGCGCCGGAGCCGTCGGATTCGAGCAGGGAGATGATGGTGGCGCCGGAGGTGACCTCGGCGTCGGTCTGGGTGCCGCGTACGTGGGCGGTGATGGTCTCGATGTTGTGGGCGATGCGGCGGCCGACGCGTTCGAGGCGGGGGTCGGCGGCGATGGTCTTGCTGTAGGGGAGCAGTTCGGCGGTGGCTGCCAGGGAGCGGGCGTGGTAGGCGCTGGTCTCCAGGAGGGCGACCAGGTAGCGGACGGTCTGGCGGCGTACGCGCAGCGGGCTGATCGGGTGGGTCAGCGGACGGGTGGAGGCGCGCAGTTCGTCCAGGGCGGTGTCCAGGTCGCGGGAGAGGCCCAGCAGGTCGGCTGCGGGGGCACCGCTGAGCTGGTCGATGGAGGCGGAGACGACCTCGTCGAGCTTGGTCAGGACCGTACCGAGGAGGTCGTCGGTGCGCCGGTCGGTGTGGACGGGCAGGACGACGGCGGCGGCGATGATGCCGCAGGCGGCGCCGAGGGCGGTCTCTTCTATGCGCAGGATGAGGACGTCGAGGCTGTAGGTGTTCAGGAGGGTGTAGAGCAGGCCCAGCATCGCCGTGACGAAGAAGGACATCAGGGCGTAGGAGAGGGGGGCCGTGAAGAACATGGCGAAGACGAAGAGGAGGATCAGCGCGAACGCCGTCCAGGTGTGGTTGCCGACCACGCCCGCGAGCCCGACCCCGGCGACCACGCCGAGGACCGTACCGAGCA
Organism: Streptomyces sp. NPDC052496; assembly: GCF_040679095.1. Classification (NCBI taxonomy): domain Bacteria; kingdom Bacillati; phylum Actinomycetota; class Actinomycetes; order Kitasatosporales; family Streptomycetaceae; genus Streptomyces; species Streptomyces sp. NPDC052496. The sequence goes on along the minus strand of NZ_JBFAUH010000011.1, from coordinate 213,136 downwards.
GCCGCCGGTAGCCCTTGATGATGATCTCGCCCGTCGAGGCGGTGTTCAGGAAGACGACCCAGCAGGTCAGGACGGCCCAGTACCAGCGCTGGGCGGACAGGAACTCGCCGCCGACGATGGCGAGCGTGGAGCCCACCGCGATCTGGAACGCGGCCCGGGTGGTGGGGCGCTGGAGGCCCTTGCGGTCGTCCTCCTCGGGCTCCTCCGCGCCGCCGGCCAGTGCGACGTCCTCGGCGTCGAACTCCTCACGGGAGCGGGTCGTCGCGGGGGTGTCGTCGGACTCGTCCTGCGGCCCGTCCAGCGCGAGCCGCAGGCCCAGTACGGAGCGGGCGGCCTCACCGATACCGCGGAAGACGTCCTGGACGGCGATCGAGGCGCGCGGCAGGTTGTCCTCGTCGCGGTAGCCGAGCAGCCGGTTGCGTACGTGTGCGACGGCCGTGCCGGGCTGGTCGGACGCCCCCCGGGACACCAGCATGTGCAGGGCGTTGAGGTCGCGGCGCAGGGTGACGGTGGCGGCGTCCTCGGCCGGCATTTCGTTCTTCGCGGTGGGCAGCGGCGCCTGTGGCAGGTGGAGGGTGAGGGTGTCCGCGCGCTCGGCGGTGCGGGCGTTGAGCAGCAGGACGCCCAGCCGCTCGGTGGCGATCTCGGCGTCCGCGATACGGCGTTGCAGCAGCGCGGCGCCGGCCGCGTCGCGGGTGCCGTCCTCCAGCCGGCCCTGGATCATCAGCGCCGACTCGTGCAGCCGCGCGGTGTGCCGCCGCAGGTCGTCGAGGACCTTGTCGAGCTGGTCGGGACGGGCGTCCAGCAGCTCGATGTGGGTGGCGACGAGCTGGGCGACCCGGGCCCGGAAGGCGCCGCGCAGCCACCGCAGGATGCGCTGCGGGGTCTCCGGTACGACGGTGAAGCGGACGACGGCGCTGCACGCGAAGGCGATGCCCAGGGTCAGCGCGAGGACGGGGAGGGCGGCGAGGGTGGCGCCGACGAAGAGGGAGACGAAGTAGGTCTGGAAGCCGATCAGGCCCAGGGCGGTGCCGCGGTCGCCGAAGCGGCGGCAGTAGACGGCGCCGAAGATGAGGGCGACGAAGAAGACGTCGCCCGCGACGACCTGGCTGTGCAGCAGCGCGCCGAGGGAGATCGCGGCGAGTGCCACGGGCAGGCCGAGCGCGAGGGTGACCGCCTGGCCGCGTACCTGCTTCTCCTTGATCGCGAAGGTGGCGACCATCGCCGTCATGGCGCCCGCGACCAGGTGCGTGACATCGGTGCCGACCGCGGCCAGGACGACGAGGGTGAGCGCGATCGCCGCCACCGTCCGCAGTCCCGCCATCAGCCGCAGCAGTCCGGGGTCGGACGCCGCGAATCGGTCCCACACGCCGGTCAGGCTCCGTCGTATCACTGCCCCCACGCTGTCGTACTCTCCCGTCTCTGCCGTGAACTGCCAACGCTTCAGCATCCCATGGCCGGAAATTGTCCGGCGGCGGTCACGGGGGGCTGCCGGGTGTTTGTGGCGGGGTTGTGACGATCCCGTGGAAAAGGGCCGGCGGCGGGCCGGGATACGGTGAAGGCCCCTGCGAAGGTAAGAGGAGAGGCTGATGAGCTGGTCCCCGGTCGCCGCTGAGGCGTATTCGTGTTTTCGCGCGCATGTGGAAGCCGGCGGGGCCGGTGGGACCGGCGGGGCCGACGGCACCGGTGCGGGCGGTGACGGGCCGGGCGCGGACGGGACGGACGCGCCGGCGTGGCTGGTGCAGACGGCCGCTGCGCTGTTCGACGGGCAGGGCGCCGAGGCGGCCGAGAGCTGGGCGCGGCGGGTGTTTGAGCAGGTGGCGCGCCTGGAGGGGCGAATTCCGCTGAGTGTGGTGCACGACTGGCAGGTGCGTACGGTGCTGCCGGTGCTGGAGGCGGCGAGCGTCCGGCGCGGTGGTACGGGGGCGGAACTGGAGGCCGTACGCGGGCTGCACGAGCGGGCGCTGGCGGGGGGCCGGGCCACGGAAGGCGAGTGGGCCGCGGCGCTCGAACCGGCGTTGCGGGAGGTTTACCGGCTCGCTTATGCCTACGCCGACGCCTTCGCCACGGCGGCGGCGAATGCCCGTGCTTATGCGGCGGCCAATGATTACGGCGAGCAGAAGACCGCGGAGTTCGCGGAGTATTACGCGAAGCTCAACACCGGTGCCAATGCACGGTCGTTCGCCGACGCCCACGCGCTGGCGAATTCCCGGGCGCTGGCGGCCGCGTACGCCGGGGCGGACGCGCGGGCGTACACCGAGGCGTATCCGGGCGCGTATGTGCACGCCTACGCCCTGGCCGAGGCCAATCGGGAGGTGGCCGACGGGCAGGAGGACGAGCGGCGGCGGGCGGCTTACGGGCGGCTCGCGGAAGGGCTGGCGGACAGCCTGGCGAGGGCCGCCGTGGCCTGAGCCACCGGAGCCGTACCCGAGCGGTGACGGTTCTCCGCCCCGGGGCCCCGGGCCCCGGGGCGGACGCCGCATGCGTCACGCCTGCGGGCGGTGCCCCTTGATCGCGACCCGCCGCCCGTAGCGCGTCTGCGGGTAGTAGTCCCACGTCGCGTGGTGCTGCAGGCAGCGGTTGTCCCAGAAGACCAGCGTCCCGGGCGCCCAGCGCACCCGGCAGTTCAGCAGCGGCGTCCTGGCGATGTGGTCGAAGAGCATGTCGAGCACCGCCCGGCTCTCGCCGCGGGTGAGCTGCGGGATGTGCGAGGTGTAGGCACCGTTGACGAACAGCAGCTTGCGGCCGGTCTCGGGGTGGCGGACCACGACGGGGTGCTCGGTGACGGGGACGACGTAATCGGCCGGCGGGGTCTGGCCCTGCCAGGGGAGGATGCCGTCGTGGACGGCGGTCAGGCCGCCGAGGAACTCCTTCATGGCCGGGGACAGCAGCTCGTACGCCAGATACATGTTGGCGAAGAGGGTGTCGCCGCCGCTGCCGCCCTCCGGGACGCGCAGGATGTGCAGCATCGAGCCGAGCGAGGGCTCCTCGTCGGCGGTGCCGTCGGCGTGCCAGCCGTTGCCGGCCACGGCGCGCGACTCCTTGGTGGTGCTGATCTCCAGCACGTACGGGTCGGCGCCCTCGGCCGGGGCCGCCACCGGGTGCAGCTCACCGAAGTGGCCGGCCAGCCGCTTGTGGTCCTCGGGCGTCATCGTCTGGTCGCGGAAGACCAGCACGTGGTGGGCGAGGAAGGCGCGCCGGAGTTCGTCCACCTGGCCGGGGGTGAGCTCCTGCGACAGGTCGATGCCGGAAATCTCGGCGCCCGTGAGCGGGGTGATCGGGTCCACCGAGATCGTGTCGTAGACCTCCGGCTTCCTGGTCGTGACGGCCTCGATGGCATCGAGTGCGTACTGCTCCATTGCGCCCCTCCTGGGGTGGTACGGGTCTACGGGATGGTTCGGGGGACGGGGGTCACAGGCCCCGGGCCAGCAGGTCGGCCAGGATGAGCCGGCCGAAGGCCAGGTTGCCGTGGATCATGTCGTTGGCCTCGCAGAGTTCGGGGCGCTGCCGTCCGGACGCGTCGGTGACGCGGTCGCGCAGGTCCACGGCCTCCACGCCGAGTGCGGTGACGGCGCGCCGTACGACGTCCTGCGCCGCCATGAAGACGTCCGGGTCGGACAGGCCCGGCACCCGTTGCGGCGGCAGCACGGCCAGGACGCGCAGGCCCAGGCCGCGGGCGTGCTCGTAGAAGGCGAGCGCGTCGCGGACCGTCGCGCGCACCAGGTCGCCGAAGAGCCGGCTCTCCAGGAAGCCGGGGGCGAAGCCGCCGCCGCGCACCCGGTAGATCCGCCAGTTCTCTGTGGTCGCGACGAAGTGGGCGCTGAAGCCGAAGGTGCACACCAGCGGGACGGCCAGCTCTCCGAGGCCCGCGATGCCCAGGTCGTCCAGGAAGCGGCGGTAGTACGCGTCCGCCTCGGGCTTGCGGAAGGTGACGTCGGTGCCGCGCAGGTCGAAGAAGTCCGCGTTGAAGTCGCGTCCGGCGCCGATCGGTCCGCCGCTGAACGGGATGCCGGCCGCCTTCGCCGCCCGGCCGACGGGCCCGGCGTGCGAGTCGCCGAGCAGCAGGAACCTGGCGGGGGCGGCGGGCGCCGGCGCCGTCCCGGGCGTGTCAGCCCTGGTTGTAGTAGTCGAGTACGGCGTCGTCACACCAGAAGTCCTCTCCGGTCGTGGGCTGGGCGGGGGCGGCGGCAGCGGTGTCCGTCGTAGGGCGTGGCCGCTCGGCCGGGATCTGTGCGAGCGCGTCGAAGAACTGGCGCATGACGAAGGCGACGCCGTCCGGCGCGACGGTGCGCAGGTTCGGCTCGAAGAACCGCGCCTTGAAGGGGAAGCCGGTGACGATCTCGTACGCGGGGAAGTAATCGACGTACGCGTGCTCCTGGGCCAGCTGCCCGGCCACGGCACGCAGCACCGACTTCGAGTAGGTGGTGGCGGTCAGGGCGTGGCCGCCGGTGGCGGTCGCGGTCAGCGGGACCGGCGAGACGGTCAGCAGCACGCGCAGGCCCGGGTTGGCGGCGCGGGCCAGCGCGATGGCGTGCGACAGGTCGCGGTACACCTCGGCGAAGGTGAAGTTGTGGAACGCGTACCGCCCGTCGTCGAAGGTGCCGCGCACCGTGCCGGGGCAGACCGGCTGCACGGTGCCGTCCTCGCGGTCCACCCACGCCTCGGTCAGTCCCAGCGTGAACACGAAGCAGTCCGCCTCGGCCACGGCGCCGCGCAGCGCCGCCAGGGTCGCCTCGCGCGCGGCCCGCACCGCGTCGGCCGAGGGGTGCCCCTCCGGGTCGACCGACGGGCGGTACGGGTCGTACCAGCGGCCGTCCTCGGTCCACACCTCGTCGGGCGGCGCGGTCTCGCCGTACGCCCAGGACAGCCACTGCCGCAGCATCGCGGCGGTGTAGATGTTGCCGGTACGGAAGGAGAACACGCCGTAGTGGCGGGCCCGCCGCTCCTCCTCGGTCAGCCCGGGCGGCGCGGGTTCGGCGTCCCGCCAGTTCATGCCGCGGTCGAGCAGGGCGCGGCCGATGTGCCGGGCGAAGCAGGAGCCCGCGGTCAGCACGACGTCGTCCTGGCCGACGGGGAACTTCGGGGCCCACAGGCCGCCGATGTCCGCGGGGTCCGGTTCGGCCACGGCGGTGCGCCAGAAGGAGCGCGGCGGGAGGGAACGGTACGGGTTCATGGTGGTGGCCTCGGGGCGGTGGGCGAACGGTTGCGGGTCGGCGTGCGGTACGGGGGCGTCCGGGGCGCCGCCTCGTCCCGTGTACGGGATCAACGGCGCTCCCCGCCGGCCGGGGCGGCCGCGTCCACCGCGTTCACCGCGTCCGCCACGGCCTGGACGTACGGGGGCCGGACGATGCCGTAGTGCGTGGTGTCCAGGCTCTGCCAGTCACGCAGTTCCGGCAGGTGCGCACGCCACTTGAGCTGGTGCGACTCCGGGGAGCCCAGGTCGGGCAGCCCGTCGACCGGCTGATGCGCCAGCCACAGGCGGCTGGGCGTGCCGGCCAGCCGGGGCACTTCGTGCCGCGCCATGGCCGCCACGTTGGCCCGGCAGCAGCGCGCCAGCCGCTCGGCGTACGCCTGCGCCTCCCGGCTCGCCGGCGCGCCCGTGCCGCCCTGCCCCAGCTCGTGCGTGAAGACCGCTTCGAGCTGGGTCTCGTCGTACGCCCTGAAGTGCGGCGCGGCGTCCGGCGGTGGCGGGTCGAGCAGGTGGAGCGCGGCGGCCGGGTGACCGGCGGCTTCCGCCTCGGCCGCCATCGCCTGCGCCACCCACGCGCCGAAGGACCAGCCGGCCAGCTGCCGGCGCCACGCGGTGTGCGGGAAACGCGCCTGGAGGGCGGCGTGGTAGTGCCGGGCCCGCTCGGTCAGGGTCCAGGCCGGCAGGTCGGGCCGGCGCAGCGCGGGGTCGGCGATCAGGCAGACGGTGAAGCGCGGGTCGAGGGCCGACACCAGCGCGCGGTACGCCTGGATGTCGCCGCCGACCGGGTGGACCAGGCACAGGAGGTCGCGCCCGGTGCCTTGCTGCCAGACCTCCAGCACCACCGCGTCGTCGCCGGCTTCGGTGGCGGCCGGGGCCGTGCCGGACGGCTCCGGCCCGGGACGCGCGCCCGCCTTCTCCAGGACCTCGTTCAGGCTGACCTGGTGGCTGAGCTGGGACAGCTCCAGACCGACGCCGAAGTACTCCTCGACCTTGCCGATCAGATCGAGCATGGTCAGCGAGTCGGCACCCTGGTCGTAGAGGGAGGCGTCCGGGTCCAGCTCGTCCAGGCCCAGCCAGCGGCCGAGCCAGTCGGCGAGTTCGGTGCTTGCCGACGCGCCCGCCGACGCGACGGCCGGGGCGGACGCGGTGCCGGGTGTGCCCGGCTCCCCGGACACGTCGGCCGGTGCCGCGTAGAACGCCCGGGCCTCCTCGACGGGGGTCGTGGAGACCAGCAGCTGCGGAAGCTGCAACCGCAGCGCCCGCGCGAAGAGTTCCTGGCCCTCCTTCACCGCCAGGCCGACCGCGAGGTGTGCCTGGTGGCGGGCGTCCGTCCGCAGGGCGTCGCGCGCCATGCCGACCTCGCTCCAGATGTCCCAGTCGATGCCGATGCGCAGGGTCGTCTCGTCCCCGCCGGTCCGGTGCCGGGCGAAGCCGTCCAGCAGGCCGTTGGCGGCGGCGTAGTCGAACTGGCCGATGCCGCCGAACTGCGCGGCCATCGACGAGCAGTACGCGGCGAAGGCCGGCCGGTGCCGCTCGATCAGCCGCTCGACCAGGAGGGCACCGTGCACCTTGGCGGCCATGGCCTGCCGCATCGCCGCGGCGTCCCGCCGGGTGACGAGGCCGCCGGCGGCCGTGCCCGCCGCGTGCACCACACCGTCGATCCGGGGAGCCACGGCGTCGAGGCGTTCCAGGACCGTCTCGGTCGGTGTCCCGGCGAGGTCCGCCTCGACCAGGTCGATACGGTCCGCCCAGAGGGTCAGTTCGGCGGGCACCCGCGGCCGCCGGGACAGCAGGATCACCCGGCAGTCGGACTGGGCCAGCAACCAGGCCGCGATGCTGCTGCCGATGCCGCCGGTACCGCCGAGAATCAGGTACGTACCCGCCTCGGCCGGGAGCGTGGCAGGCGGCGCGGCGGCCGGGGCGGGTACGGGCAGCATCGCCTGCTGCCACCAGTACCCCTGGCGCAGCGCCAGCCGTCGCGGCAGCGTCCCGGAACCGTCGGACCGTCCCGGCATCGCGGCCAACGCCGCCGCCCAGTCGCCGAGTCCGCGTCCCGGCAGGTCCAGCCAGCGGCCGTCGACGGCGCACTCCTGCGGCGCGATCTCGCAGGCGCCCGCCAGCAGCCCCAGCTCCGGGCGCCGTACCGGCCCTTCGACCGGCTGGGCCCCGTACGACAGCCACCAGGGCCGCAGCAGCGCTGCCCACGACGTTCCGGCGACGGCTTGCAGGAGGGCGGCGGGCGTGTCGAGGCACGCCCAGCGGGCGTGCGCCAGCGCGTCTTCGCCCACCGGGCCGTCGACCGCCAGCGGCAGCGCGTGCAGCCAGTCGACGCCGGCCTCGCCCGGGTCGCCCAGCGCGTCGAGCAGGCGCCGCAGTGCGGCCGGGTCGGCCGGGTCCACCTCGTACGCGTCGTCCGTCAGCCGGGCATACGTGTCGGCCGCGCCGACCCGCACCACACGGGACCACGCCGCCTCGAAGGGCCGCAGCGCCTCGGACGGCAACGGCTCGGCCGTCACGACGACCAGCAGGCCGCCGGGCGCCTGCGACGCGGGGGCCGGGACGGCGCGGCTCAGCCGGACCCAGTGCGGCTGGTGCAGCCAGTCGGCCTCCGGCAGCCGTCGGGGGAGCGCTTCCGTGGGCGCCTGGCCCGCAAGACCGTCCGCTTCCGGCGCGGCGCGCTGGAAGTCGTACGTGGCCAGTGCGAACGCCGGGGGCGGGAAGTCCCACGGGGCCTGGGCCGGACCGGCGGGCCAGCGGAGCGTCCACCCGGCCGACCAGGCGGCGGCCAGCTCCTCGGGGGAACGGCCCTCAGCGGACAGCGCGTGGTCGGTGTCCTCGTGCGGGGCCGGTGTCAGCTCGGTGTCCGCGAGCGTCCGCAGCCACGCCACCGCGCTCGCCGCGTCGGCACAGACCGCCGCGGCCCGCCACCGGCGGGAAGGCCGCCCCGCCTGGAGGTGGCGCAGCACCTGGCCGTACGTCTCGGGCTGGGCCTCAAGGTAATCGGCGATGCGGGCCGCGTCGGCGCGCAGGCCGGTCTCGCTGCTGCTGGACAGCAACAGGCAGGGCACCCCCGAAGCGGACTCCGTCGTCCCGCCCGCCTCCAGCACGAGATGGGCGTTGGTGCCCCCGATGCCGAAGCTGCTGACGGCCGCCACCCGGGGCCGCCCGCCGGGCCAGGGCTGCGCCTCGGTCGGGATGAAAAACGGCGTGGGGTCCGGGCCGATCTGTGGATTGAGCTGGTGGAAGTCGACATTGGGCGGAATCACGCCGTGGTGGACCGCCAGGGCCGCCCGTACCAGGCCGACCACGCCCGCGGCGGCGCCGAGGTGCCCGATCTGGCTCTTCACCGAGGCCAGGGCGCAGCGGTCGGACGCGTCCAGGTCGAACGCCTGGCGCAGCGCGCCGACCTCGACCGGGTCACCCAGCGCGGTGCCGGTGCCGTGCGCCTCGACGTACCCGAGGTCGGCGCCGGTACGGCCGCTGCGGCGCAGCGCGGTGCGGATCACCTCGCGCTGCCCGGCCAGCGAGGGCGCGCTGTAACTGAGCTTGGCGGCGCCGTCGTTGTTCAGCGCCGAGCCGGTGACCACCGCGTACACGGTGTCGCCGTCCCGCCGTGCCAGCCGCAGCGGCTTGAGGACGACCACGCCGACGCCGCTGGCGCCGATGGTGCCGCCGGCGTCGTCGCTGAACGGGCGGCAGTGGCCGTCCTTGGAGAAGATGTGCTGCGGTCGGTAGCGGTAGCCGCCGGTGAGCAGGGTGTCGACGAGGACGCCGCCGGCCAGCATCACGTCGGCGTCGCCCTGCCGCAGCAGCCCGGCGGCGACGTGCACCGCCACCAGCGAACTGGCGCAGGCCGCCTGCACGGTGAACGCCGGGCCCGACAGGTCGAGGTGATAGGCGACCTTGGTGGCGAGGAAGTCCTTGTCGTGGTGGAGCGCCATCTGGAAGCCGTCGGGCAGGTACTCCGGGTCGGCCTTGCGCAGGAGGGACTGGTAGTACGTGTTCTCGCCGCAGCCCGCGACCAGGCCGACGCGCTGTCCGGCCGGGTCGGTGACGCCCGCGTGGGCGAGGGCCTGTACCGAACTCATCAGCAGGTGGCGCTGTTGCGGATCCATCAGCCGGGCCTCCTGGCGGCTGATGCCGAAGTGGTCCGGGTCGAAGTCCAGCAGGCCCGCCAGCTGGCTGCGGGCGCCGACCAGGCCGTCGGCGGCGTCGAAGTGCTCGATGCCGCGTGCGCCGGTGCGTACCAGGTCCCAGAAGGCGCCGAGGTCGTCGGCGCCGGGCAGCCGGACGGCCATGCCGACGACGGCGACGGGCTCGTCCGCCGTGCCGGGCCTCGCCGTGTCCTGCCGTGCCCCGGCGTCCGGCCCTCCCTCCAGGAAGCGCGCCAGCCGCCGCACGGTCACGTGCTCGAACAGGTCCGGGATGCCGAACGGCAGGTCCGGCTCGGCGGTGCAGCGCAGATGGAAGCGCATCAGGTCCAGGCTGGTGGCGCCCGCGTCGAAGAACCGCTCGTCGGGGCCGACCGGCGTGCCGACCACCGCCTCGAACAGTTCGGTGAGCCGGGCCTCGACCGGTGACAGGGCCGCTGCCGCGGCGGCGGTACGCGGGCGCAGCTCCTCGCCCGGCGCGGTGAGCGCCCGGCGCCGGTCCAGCTTGCCGCTCGGGGTGAGCGGGAGGGCCGGGAGCCGCCGGAAGCGGTCGATCCGTACGTACGGAGGCAGCAGCGGCGCCAGGTGCGCGGCCAGGTCCTCCGGTGCCGGGCTCGCGCCCCGGCACTCCAGGCAGGCCGTCAGCCGGCCGTCGTCGCGCACCACGACCGCGTTGACCACGCCCGGGTGCTGGAGCAGCGCCGCCTCGACCTGTCCCAGCTCCAGCCGGTGGCCGCTCAGCTTGACCTGCTGGTCGTCGCGGCCCAGGTAGTGCAGCAGCCCGTCCCGGTCGAAGCGGGCCAGGTCGCCGCTGCGGTAGAAGGTGCCGAGGCCGGGCAGCTCGACGAAGCGGGACGCGTCGAGGGCCGGGTCGCCGAGGTAGCAGGGCGCGGCCATCGGGCCGCCGATCAGCAGCCGTCCGGGGCAGCCCGGCGGTACGGGCGCGTCGGCCTCGTCCACGACCCGCAGCCAGGCGTTGGCGACGGGCCTGCCGATGGCCGGGCGCTCCGGCCACTGCGCCGGGTCGCCCTCCAGGCAGAGGCTGCTGACCACATGGGTCTCGGTCGGGCCGTAGTGGTTGAACAGGCGCGCGCCGGGCAGCCCGGCGAACCAGCGGCGGATCGCGTCCGTGCACAGCAACTGCTCACCCGCGGTGACCACGTCGCGCAGCCGGGACGGGAAGCGGCCCAGCCGTACGCCGTGCTCGGCCAGCAGGTGCAGCGCCACGTACGGCATGAAGATGCGCTCGACGCCGGCCTTTTCGAGCTGTTCCAGCAGGGCCGGCGCGTCCTGCCGCCAGCCGGGCCGTACGAGGTGCAGGCAGCCGCCGCCGCACAGCGTGCCGAAGATCTCCTGGAAGGAGACGTCGAAGGACAGCATGGAGAACTGCTGGGTCACCGCGCCGCCCGGCAGGCCCCCGGCGCCGGCCTGCCACTGCAACAGGTTGCACAGTGTGTGGTCGGGCACCTGCACGCCCTTGGGGGTGCCGGTGGAGCCGGAGGTGAAGAGGGTGTAGAGCGGCCGCCGTCCGTCGTGGGCGGGCTCGTCGTCCGCGGGCCCGTCCGGGGCGGTGTCCGGCAGGGCGACCGGGTGGCGCGGCAGGTCTGACGGGGCGATCGCGTCGATCGCGGCCGTGCCGTCCGGCGGCACCAGGACGCACAGCGGGCGCACCTGGTCCAGGATCTGCCGCAGCAGCTTCGGCGGGTAGGACGGGTCGAGCGGCACGATGGTGAGGTTGAGCCGGGCCAGCGCGAGCAGCGCCACCACGTGCTCGGCGGAGGGCTCGAAGTGCAGCGCGACGCAGTGCGGCCGGCCGTCGTCCTCCGGGGGCAGCGGGAGGGCAGCACGGAGATCGGCGGCCAAGGCGGCGGCGTGCGCGTCGAGTTCGGCGTACGTCAGGCTGCGGCCGTCGGCGACCACAGCGTGGGCGTCGGGCGTGAGCCGGGCCTGGCGGGCGAAGCCCTCGGCCACGGTGGTGAAGGCCGGGGGAGTGGAATCGCCGCGGCCGGGCTCGGGCAGCGCGCTGCGGTACGGGCCCACCAGCTCGGCAAGTGTGGCCGTACCGCCGTCGGCCAGACCGTCCAGCCCCTGCCGGAACAGGGCGGACATGGCCTCCACCTCGGCGGCGTCGAAGTGGCCGTCGGCGTACTCCCACAGACAGTCGAAGCCCGCCTCGTGCTCGACCACGGACAGTGTCAGCGGGCATTTCGACTCGGCGGGCACCGGCCACTCGGGGCGGGTGGCGCAACCGGGCAGCGCCAGCGCGCCGAAGTCGGTGTTCTCCAGGACGAAGAGGAAGTCGAACGGCGAGCCGTCGGTACGGTGCGCCTGGTCGGCCAGCACATTGGCCAGGGCCACGTCCTGCCGGTCCAGTACTTCCTGTACCGCGGCGCCGTGCCGCAGCAACTGCTCGCGCAACTGCTCACCCGGCGCCAGGTCCAGCGGCAGCAGCACGGTGTTGGCGAACATGCCGACGCTGTCCTCGAAGGCCTGCACCGGCCGGTTGGCCACCGGCCCGGCGATCCGGGGCCGCGCGCGCCCGGTCACGCCGTACAGGCTCCAGGCGAACACGCCCAGCAGCAGCTGGAAGCGGGTCAGCCCCAGCTCGGCGCAGAGGCGGTCGAGCGCGGCCCGGCGGCCCGGGTCGAGCGAGGCGCGCAGCAGCCGGCCGTCCGTACGGGTCCGCGGGCGGACCGGCTCCAGTGGGGCCGCATCACCGTCCGCACCGCTCAGGCGGGCGTGGAGCGCGGCACGCTGCTCCTGGTATGCGGCCGTCGCGAACCACTCGGCCTGCCAGCCCGCGTAGTCCAGCGGCGTCGGCGCCACCGCGGGCTCCGCCGTCGCCGTGCCGCTCAGCGCGGCCGCGTAATCGGCCGAGAGCTCGCGGAAGAGGACGTTGAGCGACCAGCCGTCGACCGCGATGTGGTGCAGGTGCAGCAGCAGGACGCCACCGCCCGGCCGCGTCAGGAACGTCGCTTGCAGCAGACGTGGGCGGGCCAGGTCGAAGGGGACGGCGAAGAGGCGGTGGGCGGCGGGGCGCCAGTCGGGCTCGTCAGCCGTCGGGGCACCGGACCCGGTAGGCGCGGCGTCGGTCTCCGTCAGCGACTCCGGTGCCACCCACGGGTCGTACGCCTCGCCGACCACCTGACGCAGCCCCTCCGGCGTGGCCTCGAAGGCCGTACGCAGCGCGGGGTGACGGGCCACCAGCCGGCGCAGCGCCTCCCGCAGCGCGGCGGTGTCCACCGCGCCGTCCAGCCGGAACGCCATCGGGACGTTGTACGCGCAGGACCGCGGGTCGCGCTGTTGCAGGAGCCAGAGCCGCTGCTGCTCCGAGGTGGCGGGCGCTGAGCGGGCGCCGGAGGGCGCGGCCGGCTCCGGGTACGGGGAGTCCGCGCCGGAACGGGCCTCCGCGACGGCGGCGGCGAGCTGCGCGACGTCACCCTGGAACACGGCTGCCTGGGGCAGTTCGCAGCCCCAGCGCCGCCGGACCTCGAAGCGCAGCCGCAGGGCCTTGAGCGAGTCGCCGCCGTTGGCGATCCAGCGGTCGCCCAGCCGTAGGCCCGGTACGCCCAGCACCTCGCCCGCCAGTTCCAGCACCTCGCGCTGCCAGGGCGTGGCCGCCGCGTCCTGCGCCGTCTCCGGGCGTTGCCAGGGACGGTCGTCGCGACGCGACAGTGCCGTCGCGTCGACCTTGCCGTTGGCGTTGAGCGGCAGCTCCTCCACCAGGTACACGTGGTGCGGGCGCATGTACGCCGGGAGGCCGTCCGCCAGGTGCCGGTCGAAGGCGTCGAACGACAGCTCGTCGCCGAGCACCAGGTACGCCAGCAGTTCGTTGACGCCGTGCGCGTCGCGGCGGGTGCACACATACGCCTGGCGCACCGCCGGATGGGCCTCGATCTGCCGCTCCAGCTCGCCCGGCTCGATGCGGAAGCCCCGCACCTTGACCTGCCGGTCGGCGCGCCCGACGTAGCTGATCAGGCCGTCGTCGCCACGGCGTACGAGGTCGCCGGTGCGGTAGAAGCGGCGCTCGCCGCCGTCGTGCCGGGGCAGCCGTACGAAGCGGCGCGCGGTCTCCTCGGGCAGGTTGCGGTAGCCCGCCGCCAGCGCCTCGCCCGCCAGGTACAGCTCGGCGGTCTCGCCGGGCTCGGCGATCCTGGCGCCGTCGTCGGCCACCACCAGGGCCTCGGTGCCCGGCAGCGCCTGCCCGATGGGCACCACGTCCGCGTCGAAGTCGCGGGGGACGGGGTGGCAGAGGGCGAAGGTGGTGGCCTCCGTGGGGCCGTAGATGTTGTGGAGCCGGGTGGTGCTGGTGGGGTTGTCGCGGTACCAGCGGCGCAGCAGCGGCGCGTTCAGCTGCTCGCCGCCGATCAGTACCCGGCCGACGCCGGAGAAGCCGTCGGGCACCTTGTCGGCCACCGCGTTGAACAGCGCCGTGGTGATGAACAGCGTGTCGATACGCTCGCGCCGCAGCGCCTCGGTGAGCAGGTGCGGCGTCTGCACCTCCTCGTCACCGAAGATCACGCAGCAGCCGCCGGTGAGCAGCGGCACCCACACCTCGAAACTCAGCGCGTCGAAGGCGGGGTTGGCCAGGCAGGCGTAGCGTGCGCCCGCGTCCAGGCTGATCCACCCCGGGCGTGCGAGCCGCAGGATTCCGGCGTCCCGCACCTCGACGCCCTTGGGGCGGCCGGTGGTGCCCGACGTGTAGAAGACGAAGGAGGCGGGCGGGGCGGCGGGCAGCGGCAGCGGGGCGTCGTCGCCGTCGGCCGGGCCGGCGGCGAGCAGGTCGGCCACCGGCAGGGCCCGTACGCCGTCCGGCAGCCCGTCGGGCGCCGTACCGCCGTGGAGCACCGTGCCGCTCGCGGAGTCGGTCAGGATGTGGCGCCGCCGCTCGGCCGGGCTCAGCCGGTCCAGCGGGACCACCACGGCGCCCAGCCGGAGGATGCCCAGCATCGCGCATATCAGCTGCCACGAGCGCGGCAGACAGACCGCCACCGCCTGGCCGGGCCGTACACCGTGCCGGTGCAGGGCCCGGGCGACGGTGGCACTGGCGGTGTCGAGTTCCGTGTAGTCCAGGCGCCGGTCGCCGTCCACGACCGCGAGGGCGGCGGGGGTGCGGCGGGCCTGGAGGAGAACGCTCTCGGCCAGGCAGGGGGCGGCCGGGAGCCCGGCCGGAACGGTCGATTCGGGTTCCATCATCACTCCTGCGCCTGCGCTGACTCGGCTTGCGGACCGGTGGGCGACGACGGGCTGCCGGGCGGTGACGGCGCGGCCGGGAAGCGGGCCAGCTCGGCCTCGATCAGGGCGGCCACCCGCAGCACCTCGGCGCTCTCCAGCATCTCCCAGTGGTCGCAGTACGCCGGTTCCACCACGAATTCGCCCTTCGCGCGGCGCTGCCAGAAGTCCCGTACGCCCTGGAGGCGGGGCGTGTCGGTGCCGTCCTCGACGGCCTGGACGAGGACCGTGCGGGCCGGCGTCGGGGGCGCCGGGTAGGCGCCCGCGGTCTGCCGGTTGTGGTTGTAGATGCGGAAGTACTGGCCGATCTGCTCGTCGTCGATGCCGGGGTACATCCCGTTGAACTTGACCAGCTTGTCGCGGAACTCGGCCATCTCCACCGGCGCCGTCGCGGCGGGGTCGACCGGTTCGTCCGAGCCCTGGGTGTCGAGCAGGACCACGCTGACATCGCGGTGGCCGCGCTCGGCCAGCAGGCGCCCCATCTCGTGCGCGACCAGGCCGCCGTACGAGAGGCCGGTGAGCACCAGCGGGCCGTCGAGCAGCGGCCCGACGAGCTCCAGGTACGCCTGCGCCATCGCCTCGACCGTCGGCAGGAACGTCTCGCCGGGGTTCACGCCGGGCGACTGGATGCCGTGGATCCCGCACGTCCCGGGCAGGGCCTTGGCCAGCGACAGGTAGCAGAAGGCGGTGCCGCCCGCCGGGTGGACGCAGATCACCCGCTGCCGGCCGTCGCCCGCGCGGAACTCGATCAGGTTGCTGTCCGGCCGGTCCGGCGCGCCCCGGCGCAGCCGCCCGCCCAGCGCCTCGATGGTCGGGTGCAGCATGATCTCGCGCACCGGCAGCGTCTGGCCGAACTCCTCGCGGACGGCGTGCGTCAGCTTGATCGCGGAGATCGACGTACCGCCGATGTCGAAGAAGCTGTCCCGGACCCCGATCTCGGACCGGACCAGCACCCGCTGCCATATCCGGTACAGCGCCAGCTCGATGTGGTCCCGGGGGCTGGCCACATTGACCTGGACGGGGCCGCCGGACCGGGCCCGTTCCAGCAGGGCAGCGCGGTCCGGCTTGCCGTTGGGGGTGCGCGGCAGGTGCGGCAGCTCGACGAAGAGCGCCGGGATCATGTAACCGGGCAGGCGCCGTGCCAGGGTGGCGCGCCAGGTGTCGGGCTGCTCGGGCGCGGCGTCACCGCGGCCCACGAAGGCGACCAGGCGTGCCTCACCGGCCGCGTCCCGGTCGGCCAGCACGACCGTCTCGCGCACGCCGGGAGCCTCCAGCAGCGCCGCCTCGACCTCCCCCAGCTCGATACGGAAGCCGCGCAGCTTGACCTGGTGGTCGCGGCGGCCGACGAACTCGGCGTTGCCGTCGGGCAGCCGCCGGGCCAGGTCCCCGGTGCGGTACATCCGCTCACCCGGCGCGAAGGGGTCCGGTACGAAGCGCTCGGCGGTCAGGTCCGGGCGGCCCACGTACCCGCGGGCCAGGCCCGCGCCGCCGATGTAGACCTCGCCGGTCACTCCGGTGGGCACCGGCTCCAGGCGCTCGTCGAGCAGCCGGATGCGGGTGCCGTCCAGGGGGCGGCCGACCGGGCACGTCCGGGAGAGTGGCAGCGGGTCGGTGTAGCCGGTGCTGAAGACCGTGGTCTCGGAGGGGCCGTAACCGTTCAGCAGGCGCAGCTCCGGCAGGACCGTCCGCATCCGGTGCAGGGCCTGCTCCGGTACGGGCTCCACACCCGTCAGCAGCCGGCGCAGCGACAGGCCCGCCAGCCGCTCACCGGGCGCCTCGTCGATCCACTTGACGAAGGCGGGCGGCAGGAACGCCTGCGCGACGCGGTGGGTGCGCAGCCACTCCATCAACGCCTCGGGGTCGGCGCGGAGTTCCCCGGGCACCGGGTGCAGGACACCGCCGGTGGTCAGCGGCAGCAGGATCTCGAACGCCGAGCAGTCGAAGCCGATGCTGGACCACCATGACGCGGCCTCGCCCGCCCCGGCGTCGAACCGTCCGAGCCAGTGGTCGAAGAGGCTGCCGACGTTGCCATGCGTGACGGCGACGCCCTTGGGCCGCCCGGTGGAACCCGACGTGAAGATCACGTAGGCGAGGCGGGCGGGGTGGCAGGCGAGGCCGGGCGCGTCGTCCCGCCGGCCCTCCGCCTCGACGGCGGCCAGCGGCTGCCACCCCTCCTGCGGTACGGCCGGGTCGCTCAGCACCAGCGCGGGCGCGGCGTCCTCCACCATGCGGGCAAGGCGCTCGGCGGGCAGGTCCGGGTCGAGCGGCAGGTAGGCCGCACCGGCCTTGAGGACGCCGAGGATGCCCACCACCAGCGCCACGGAACGCCCGGCGTGCAGCCCGACCACCTGGTCCGGGCACACCCCACGGGCGATGAGGGCGTGCGCGAGCCGGTTGGCACGCCGTTCCAGCGTCGCGTAGTCGAGCTGCTCACCGTCGCACACCACGGCCGTCCGGTCAGGGTGTGCGCGTACGCCGCTCTCGAAGCGTTCGACCAGGCCGGGCCCGGCCTCGGCGTCGCCGGCCGCGTCCCAGTCGGCCACCAGCTGCCGCCGCTCCGGGGCGTCGAGCAGCGACAGGGCGCCGGCGTCCCTGGCGGGGTCGGCGGCCATCTGCGTCAGGACCCGGTGGAGACAGCGGCCGTACCGTTCCACGGTTTCCGCGTCGAACAGCGCACGGGCGTAATCCAGGCTGCCGACGATCCGGCCGTCCTCTTCCGCCAAGGACAGCGTCAGGTCGAACTTCGCGACGTCGTACGGCGAATCGAGCGGCGTCACCTCGATATCCGGCAGCGACAATTCACCTTCCTCGCTGTTCTGCCACGCGAACATGGACTGGAACAGCGGGGTATGGGCCGGGCTGCGGGACGGATTGACCAGCTCGACCACCTGCTCCCACGGCAGGTCCTGGTTTTCCAGTGCTTTCAGGGCGACGCCGCGTACGCGCTTGAGCAGTTCGGCCACGGTCGGCCCGCCGGAAAGATCGATACGCAGCGCCAGGGTGTTGACGAAAAACCCGATCAGGCCTTCCAGTTCGGTCCTGCGCCGATTGGCCACCGGCGTGCCGATCACCACATCGGTCTGGCCCGACAGCCGGGAGAGAACCAGGGACCAGCCGGCCAGCACCGTCATGAACAAGGTGCTGCCGGTGCGCCGGCTCGCGTCCTTGAGAGCCGCGGTCAATTCCGCGTCGAATTCCAGGCGCAGCTTTCCGCCGCGGTAGTCCTGTTCGGCCGGCCGTGGCCGGTCGGTCGGCAGCTCCAGCAGCGCGGGAGCGCCGGCCAGCGTCTTCTTCCAGTGATCGGCCTGCTGGGCCGGTATGCCCTCGGAGAGCCACTTCCGCTGCCAGGCGGCGTAATCGGCGTACTGCACCGGAAGCGGCGGCAGCGGATTCTGTCCGCCGTCGCGGAAAGCGGTGTAGAGCGCGGTGATCTCCCGCGTCAGCACCGTCATCGACCAGCCGTCGGACGCGATGTGATGCGCGGTCAGCAGCAGTACGTGGTGATCGGCGGCCAGCACCACCAGGCGCCCGCGGACCAACGGCCCCTCGGCCAGGTCGAACGGTGCCGTGGCCTCCTCCCGCTGGAGGGCTTCGAGCCGCGCTTCGGCCTCGGACGCGTCGTCGGCCCCGGTCAGATCGTGCACGTGCAGGGCAAATCCCGCGTCCGCCGGGTCGATCTGCTGGAAGGGCTCACCCGCCACGGTGACCAGGCGCGTGCGCAGCACTTCGTGCCGGGCCACCAAGGTGTCCAGCGCGCGGGTCAGCGCCGCCCGGTCCAGCGGCCCGCGCAGACGGAACGCCTGGGGCATGTGGTACGCCTCGCCGGCGCCCCGCAGCTGCGCCAGGAACCACAGCCGCTGCTGTGCGAAAGACAGCTCCAGCGGTCCGGTACGGCTGGTCAGCGGCTCAACAGCGGTCTGTTTCCGCGTCGTCCGGGGATGTACGGAAGTCGATGCGCAAAACGTTTGGTTCGCCGGCAAAACTGGCTCATCTTCTCTGCGAGGAGGGCTTTTCGTACGACGGCCGAATGCCTGCCGCCGGCCCGCCCGAATACCGATCGGTAACGGGGTGCAAGGGGGTGGCCGGCGGTATCGGTTCGGGCGCCGCGCAGGCCGCTGCGGACGGCACGGCCGAACTCGCGGGCCGGGCCCGTGACAAGGGCGGCCCGAAGTCCGCTCTGCGCGCCGGAACGGCTCGACGTGGGCGGAAACCCGGGGTGAGGGGGTGGTGCGGATGCTTTTCTCGTCGCGGCGGTGAGGAGCGGGGCGGAGCCGTCGGACTTCCGTCGGGAAGTGCGGACCATCCGGCCGGCCGGTACGGGCCGTTTCACCACCTCAAGTGGCCATGGTGCGCACTCGCTTTCCGGGCCGCAGGTCGTACGGCCCCGTGCACACGGCGCCTCCGATTCGGGCACCGTGCTGGACGCTGTGTAACCCGCAGATGATCGAACAGCGTTGCGGAGCGTGTCAATGGTCGTTTCTTCCCCGTTTGGCCGTGGTGACGGTCCGCTCCGCGAGGGCGCGGGAGCCTGAACGGCCCGGTGACAAGGCCCGGATGGAGTGCATCGGGACCGGCTGCGGCGCCTGGGCAAACTGCGCGGAAATCTTGCGGGAAGCGTCGAAGTCCGAGCAGAAAGTTGCATATCCCAGTCGGTGTGAGGCAGATTGAGAGCGCTTCCAACGGCGGGGGTCGCCCTCGGCCGCAGTGCTGAAGAAAGCTGTCCGATGTCCGACGCCGCAGCAAGCCCGCACCCGGTCCAGGCCCGCCCGGAGCCCCGCCCCGCCTCGGCGGCACAGAGCGGGATCTGGTTCAACGAACAGCTCGGCGACTGCGGCGCCGTGCACCACGTGCCCTTCACCCTGCACTTCGACGGCGCGCTCGACACCGCCGCGCTGCGCCGCGCGTGCGAGGCCGTCCTGCGCCGGCACCCCGCCCTGACCAGCGCCGTCGAGAACCGCGACGGCATACCCTGCCTCGTCCCGGCCCCGGCGTGGCCCGAGTTGGTCATCGAGCGCGCGGACGAGGACGCCACCCGGCAGCACATCGTCGCGCCGTTCGACCTCACCGAGGGCCCGCTGTGCCGCCTGGTCCTGCAGATCATCGGCCCGCGCGCCCACCGGCTGCTGGTGGTCGCCCACCACCTGGTCTTCGACGGGCACTCCATGGAGGTGTTCGCCGCCGACCTCGCCGCGCACTACGGGGCGGAGGCCGGGCACGGCACCCCCGTACCCCCGGAGCCCGCACCCGCCGAACCGGCGTCCGCCGAGGAAGCGCGGATCGCCGCCGTCCTGCCCGCGGCCCGCGACTATTGGGCCCGGCACCCGCTCGGCGACGACGACCTGGCGCTCCCCGGCCTGGACCGCCCCGCCCACGGGGCGGGCCCCGGCGACTCGGTGGAGTTCCGCCTCCCCGAAGACCTGCGGGCGCAGCTCGGCCCGCTCGCCGAACGCATCGGGGTGACCCGCTTCGAGCTGGTCGTGGCCTCCCTGCACGCCCTGCTCCACCGCTACGGCAACAGCGCACCGGTCACCGCCCTCGACCTCGGCACCCGCACCCCGGAGCAGCGCGGACACATCGGCGTCCACGTCAACGAACTCCCCTTCACCTCCGCGCCGGAACCCGGCCTCGCCTTCACCGACTTCGCCCGCGCGACCCGGGCCGGCCTGCGCGAGCTGTACCGCGTACGCGACGTGCCGCTCGGCCGCGCCGGCACCGGCGTCAAGCCGGCCGTCGCCCTCGCGCCCGTCTCCCTGACGTACCGGCGCCCGGGGCCCGCCCCGGAGTTCCCCGGACTCACCGTCACGGCGGACTGGACCCCCTCCAACCACACCGCCCGCAACGCCCTGCGCATCGAACTGGTCGACGGCCCCGACGGCTTCGACGTCCTGCTCCAGTACCCGCCGCGGTCCCTGTCGCGCGAGCACGCCGAGAGCGTGGCGCGGCACTGGCTGACCCTCCTCGGCCACACGGCCGCCCACCCGGACACACCGCTGGCCCGGCTGCCGCTCCTCGACGAGGACGCGCGCGGCCGGCTGCTGACCGGCGTCAACGACACGGCCGTGGCGTACCCGGCCCGTACCGTTCCCGAGCTGGTCGCGGAACAGGCGGCCCGTACCCCCGACGCCGTCGCCGTCGTCCACGCGGACCGCAGCCTCACGTACGCGCAACTGGACGCCGCGGCGGAACGTCTCGCCGCCCGCCTGCGGGACAAGGGCATCGGCGCGGGCGCGCTCGTCGCCGTACGGGCGAGCCGTTCCGAACGGCTCCTGGCCGGCCTGCTCGGCGTCCTCAAGGCCGGCGCGGCCTACATCCCCCTGGACGCGGAATATCCGGCGGAGCGCACCGAGTTCGTCCTCCGGGACGCCGACGCCGCACACGAACTGGGCGACGCCGACCTGCTCGCCGACGACCTCGTGCCCGAGGGCGGCCACCCGGCCCCCGGCGCACCGGGCCACCACCCGGCCCCCGCCCCCGGCGACCTCGCCTACGTGATCTACACCTCCGGCTCCACCGGCCGCCCCAAGGGCGTGCAGATCGAGCACCGCTCCCTGACGAACCTGCTGCTGTCCCTGCGCGACCTGCTCGGCTCCGGCCCCGGCCACCGCTGGCTGGCCCTGACCTCCGTCTCGTTCGACATCTCCGGCCTGGAACTCTTCCTGCCGCTGGTCACCGGCGGCACGGTGGTGGTGGCGGGCGCGAGCGAGACCCGCGACGGCGCGGCGCTGACGGAGCTGATCACCCGCCGGGCGGTCACCCACGTCCAGGCCACTCCGACCGGCTGGGCGATGCTCCTCGACCACGGCTTCGACGCGCCCGCCGTCACCGCACTCGCCGGCGGCGAGGCCCTGCCGCCGGCGCTCGCGCAGCGGCTGCGCCCGCGCGTCGGCCGGCTCCTGAACGTCTACGGTCCGACCGAGACCACGATCTGGTCGACATACGACGAGATCGGACCGGAAGCCGACCAGGTGACGATCGGCCGGCCGCTGGCCAACACCCGGGTGTACGTGCTCGACGAGCACCTGGCGCCCGTACCGGCAGGCCTGCCCGGTGACCTCTACATCGCCGGGGACGGCCTCGCCCGCGGCTACGTCGGCCGGCCGGAGCTGGACAGCGAGCGCTTCCCGCCCGATCCGTACGGTCCGCCGGGCAGCCGGATGTACCGCACCGGCGACCGGGCGCGCCACCGCGGCGACGGCCGCCTGGACTTCCTGGGCCGCACCGACGACCAGATCAAACTGCGCGGCTACCGCATCGAACTCGGCGAGATCGAGTCCCGGCTGCTCGCGCTGGACGGCGTGCACCGGGCCGCCGCCGCGGTGCGGGACGGGCGGCTCGTCGGCTATCACGTCGGGACCGCGGACGCCGGGCAGCTGCGGCGCGAACTGGCGACGGCGCTGCCCCCGTACATGGTGCCGGAGTCCTTCGTCGCCCTGGACGCGCTGCCCACCACACCGAACGGCAAGCTCGACCGGTCCGCGCTGCCCGCGCCGCCCGAGGACGTCACCGCGCAGCCGTCAGCGGCGGACAGCCCCCTGGAGGCGGTCCGGGAGATCTGGCGCGAGGTCTTCGGCCTGCCGGAACTCACCGACACCGACGACCTCTTCGACCTCGGCGGTCACTCCATCACCATGACCCAGATCTCGACCCGGATACTCGACCGGCTCGGCGTCGAGGTGCCGCTCTCCGCGTACTTCGACACGCCGACCGTCCAGGGCATCGCGGCCGTGGTCGCCGGACTCCAGGAGGAGTCCGGCTGAGGGCGTCACGCCCCGAGCACCTTCGACAGGTCGTAACGGACCGGCTCCTCCAACTGCGCGTACGTGCACGACGTGGGCTCGCGGTCGGGGCGCCAGCGCCGGAACTGGGCGGTGTGCCGGAACCGGTCGCCCTGCATGTGGTCGTACGCGACCTCCACCACCCGTTCCGGGCGCAGCGGTACCCAGGACAGGTCCTTCTTGCCCGTCCACCGGCTCGGCCCGCCGGGCAGCCGGCCCGCCGCCTGCGCCTCCTCACTGGTCCACTCCTCCCACGGGTGGCCCGCGACGGACTCCATCCGCAGCGGCGCCAGCTCCTCCATCAGCTCCTGGCGCCGGCGCATCGGGAAGGACGCGCAGACGCCGACGTGCTGGAGCCGGCCCCCGTCGTCGTACAGCCCCAGCAGCAGCGACCCCACGACCGGGCCGCTCTTGTGCGGACGCAGGCCCGCCACGACACAGTCGGCGGTCCGCTCGTGCTTCGTCTTCACCATCACCCGCCGGCCCGGCCGGTACGGCATCCCGGGCGGCTTGGCGACGATCCCGTCCAGCCCGGCCCCCTCGAACTGCGCGAACCACTCCCGGGCCACGTCCAGGTCCTCGGTGACCGGCGCGGTGAACACCGGGTCGGCCGCGTCCCGCAGCGCCGTCGTCAGGCTGTCCCTGCGGTCCCGCTGCGGTACGGACATCAGCGACTCGTCCCCCAGCGCCAGCAGGTCGAACGCGACGAAGGACGCCGGTGTCACCTCCGCCAGGTGGCGTACCCGGGAATCGGCGGGGTGAATGCGCTCCAGCAGGGCGTCGAAGTCCAGCCGCCCCTCCCGCGCGATGACGATCTCACCGTCCAGCACACACCGCGGCGGCAGCTCCGTACGCAGCCCCTCCACCAGCTCGGGGAAGTAGCGGGTGAGCGGCTTGCCCGAACGGCTGCCCAGCTCGGTCTCGTCCCCGTCACGGAAGACGATGGCCCGGAAGCCGTCCCACTTGGCCTCGTACTGTATGCCGGACGGAATCTCCGGGGCGGCCTTGGCCAGCATCGGCTCCACCGGGGGCATCACGGGAAGATCCATGAGGGCGATTGTGCGGCGGGCCGCGCGGACGGGCGGGGGTACGCGCCGCTGACGGGCGGGGCCCGACCGTACGGCCTAGCGTGATGGCATGGCAGAGTCGCTCGAGCTGGCAGTGGGTGGGCGGACGGTCCGGGTCTCCCACCCGGACAAGGTCTACTTCCCGCAGCGCGGCTTCACCAAGGCCGATGTCGTCCGCTACTACCAGAGCGTCGGCGACGGCGTGCTGCGTGCCCTCAAGGACCGGCCCACCACGTTGGAGCGCTACCCCGACGGGGTGGAAGGTGAATCGTTCTTCCAGAAGCGGGCGCCGAAGAACCTGCCCGACTGGATCCCCACCGCCCGCATCACCTTCCCCAGTGGCCGCTACGCCGACGAGGTCTGCCCCACCGAGCCCGCCGCCGTCCTGTGGGCGGCCAACCTCGGCTGTCTGACCTTCCACCCCTGGCCGGTCCGCCGGGGCGACACCGACCACCCGGACGAGCTGCGCATCGACCTCGACCCGCAGCCGGGCACCGGCTACGCGGACGCGGTACGGGCCGCCCTCGCCCTGCGGGACGTGCTGGACGGCCTCGGCCTGACCGGCTGGCCCAAGACCTCCGGCGGCCGCGGCCTGCACGTCTTCGTGCCCATCGCGCCCGACTGGACCTTCACCCAGGTCCGGCGCGCGGCGATCGCGGTGGCCCGGGAGCTGGAGCGGCGCGACCCCGAGCGGATCACCACCTCCTGGTGGAAGGAGGAGCGCGGCGCCAAGATCTTCGTGGACTACAACCAGACCGCCCGGGACCGCACCATCGCCGGCGCCTACTCCGTACGGCCCTTTCCGCACGCGCCGGTCTCCGCACCGCTGCGCTGGGCGGAGCTGACCGACGCCGTACCGGAGGACTTCGACATCGGCACCATGCCGGCCCGTTTCGCCGAACTGGGCGACCTGCACGCCACCATGGACCAGCACCCGTGCCGCCTGGAGGCCGCGCTCGAACTCGCCGACCGCGACGAGCGCGAGCACGGGCTCGGAGACCTCCCGTACCCGCCGGAGCACCCGAAGGTGAAGGGCGAACCGAAACGGGTGCAGCCGAGCCGCGCGAAGAAGTGACGCACGCCCAGGGGGCGCGCCGGGCATCGTGAGGCCGCGGAGAGCCGGGAGACCTCGGCGAGCCGGGAGCCAGGCCCCAGGCTCCGGCGGATCCTTCCCCGTGCGTGTCGGTGGCCTGTCGGAGGCTGCCGGGCACTGTCGGTCCGGCGTCAGCGGCTTGTCGGCGTGGTCCGGCACGCTCGCGGAGATCCTGCCGGCGCCGGTCCGGCAGGCGAGCGACAGGCAAGGAACCACCATGACCCCGCACGTCACGATCATCGGCGCCGGACTCGGAGGGCTGACCCTCGCCCGCGTCCTGCACGTCCACGGCATCCCGGCCACGGTCTACGAGGCGGAGCCTTCCCCGGCAGCCCGCGCGCAGGGCGGGATGCTCGACATCCACGACGACAACGGCCTGCCGGCCCTGGAGGCGGCGGGCCTGGCGGACGCGTTCCGCGCCCTCGTCCTGGAGGGCCGCCAGGCGATACGCATCCTCGACCGGAACGGAACCGTCCTGTTCGACCAGGCCGACGACGGCACCGGCGGGCGCCCCGAGGTCATGCGCGGCGAGCTGCGCCGGATACTGCTCGAAGCGCTTCCGGCCGGCACCGTACGGTGGGGCCACAAGGCCACCGGCGTCCGGGCCCTCGGCGCGGGGCGCCACGAGGTGACGTTCACCGACGGCAGCACCGTCGGCACCGGCCTGCTGGTCGGCGCGGACGGTGCGTGGTCACGCGTACGGCCGCTGCTCTCCGACGCGACACCCGAGTACGTGGGCCGGTCCGTCGTCGAGACGTACCTGTACGACGCCGACGACCGGCACCCGGCCACCGCGAAAATGGCCGGTGGCGGATCGTTCTTCGCCCTCGCGCCGGGCAGGGCGATCCAGGCCCACCGGGAGAGCGGCGGCACCCTGCACACCTACGTGGTGCTCACCGAGCCGCTGGACTGGTTCGCCGCCGTCGACTTCACCGACGCCGCCGCGGCCACCGCGCGGATCGCGCGGGAATTCGACGGTTGGGCACCGGAAGTGACCACACTGATCACCGCCGGCGACACCGCACCCGCCCTGCGCCCCCACCACACCCTGCCGGTCGGACACCGCTGGGACCGGGTGCCGGGGGTGACCCTGCTCGGCGACGCCGCGCACCTCTGCGCGCCGAACGGCGAGGGCGCCAACCTCGCCATGCTCGACGGCGCCGAACTCGGTCTGGCCCTGGCCGCCTACCCGGGCGACACCGAGGCCGCGCTCACCGCGTACGAGCAGGCCATGTTCCCGCGCGGTGCGGCAGCCGCCGCCGAAGGTGACCAGCTCAACGAGCTGCTGTACGGCGACCAGGCACCCCACGGGTTGATCAACGCGTTCGTCGGGGACCGGCAGAGCGCATGACCGGCGGCGGGGGGGGCGGGCTCCGGCCGGCAGTCGATAAGCCCGCCGTCGATAAGCCCGCCGTCGGAAAGCCCGCCATCAATAGGCCAGCCGTCGAAATGCAATCAGAAAGCCCCCCACACCCGCAGTGCCCCGCCCGGCGCCTCGGCCGTCGCCGTGTACGTGTCGTCCTTGGCGTCGCGCCCGCCCTCCGCGTGGTCGTACTGCCCCGCGAAGACGTGCCGCCCGGCGGGCACGGTCCGGCCCGCCTTCAGCGTCCACCGGTAGACAAGTGCGCCGTCGCGGGGCTCCACGGACACCGTGAAGTCGTCCGACGGCAGCGTGCTCCAGTGGCCGGTGTCCGCCACGCCGCCGGACTGGGCGATCCGCAGTTCCAGGGTGAGCGCGGTCAGGGGGCGCCCGGTCTGGAGCGTGACGTTGCTCTGGGCCCAGTACGTGTTGCTGTGCGGGTCCACGGAGCCGTCCGACCACAGCGGACCGTCCTCGGTGCGCGGCGGGCCGCCCGCCGTGCCCCCGGACGGCGGACGTCCACCGGTGGACGCGCCGGGCGTCGGTGACGCGGGCTCACCGCCCGTATCCCTGCCTCCACTGTTCCCGCCGGTCTCACCGGCACCGTCGCCCCCGCCGGTCCCGTCGGTGGCGGAACCCGCCGCGCCGGGCCGCTCCGTCCTCCCGGGCTCACCGGAGGGCGGCTCGGCCGGGGTGGCCGACGCGTGGGGCGGGGGCGTGGGGGAGGCGGGCCGGTCCTCTCCCGGCCCGGCGGGACCGGCCGGGCGCGTCGTCACCTTCTCCGGGCCGGGGGACTGCGCGACCGTCGCCACCGCGTAACCACCGGCGACGAGCGCCCCCACCGTCGCGGCGGCCGCGAAGGCCACCCGCGGCCACGAGCAGCGCGGCGCCGCCCGGCGGCGGTGTGCCGTACCGCGGTCGGTGGAGTCCGCCATGCCGCGCTCCAGCCGCGCGAGCATCCGGGCACGGTCCGGGTGGTGCCTCCGCGCCGCCTCGCGCAGTTGCTCCCGCACGTCGTCGTCCGCCATCACTTCCTCCGTCCCGCGAGGCCGTCCACGGCCCCCGCGCCCAGGTGCCGCTGGAGCTCCGCCATGCCCCGGGAGGTCTGGCTCTTGACCGTACCGACGGATATGCCCAGGGCGAGGGCGGTGTCCCGCTCCGACAGGTCGAACGCGTGCCGCAGCACGACGCACGCGCGCTTACGGAACGGCAGCCGCTCCAGCGCCTGCCGGACGTCCACGACGGCGGCCACGTCGGGGCCGTCCGACCGCTCGGGGCGCTGGGACCAGAACAGGGCGATCCGGCGCCGCTCGCGCACGGTGCTGCGAATCCGGCCGCGGGCCATGTTGGCGACCACACCACGGGCGTACGCCACCGGGTGCTCCGCGGCGCGTACGCGGTCCCACCGGTGCCACAGGGCGAGCAGCGCGTCCGCCGCGAGGTCGTCGGCGGCGTCCGTCTCACCCGTGAGCAGGTGGGCCAGGCGGGCCAGTTCGGCGTGATGGCGCTCGAAGAAGGCGTGGAACTCCACGGCCGCGTCGCCGGTGCCGGAGGACGGGACGGTGCCCGGGGACGGACCGGCCTCCGGGCCGCCGGGGGAAACGTTCATGTCTCTCGGAGGGGCGGCGGACGAGATCATGCCGACCATTCGGGGTGCGGAGGCTGTGGCGGCCGGTGACCGGTGGGGGAGGGGAGGCTGACCACGGGGCGGGCTCTCTCGGTCGGGAACACTCTGTCAGCCCCTCAGTTGCCGCCGGTCAGGGGAAGGTTGCCGCCGGCTGCCGACAATTTTCCGCGGAGTGTCCAGGTGCGGTGTCCAGGTGGACCAAGTGGGGCAGCCAAGTGGGCGAAGGGGGCTGGAGACAGGCTCGCACTTGACCGGCAGCAGCAACCAATGCGCCCGGCGGCGGCAACCAGGAAGCACTGTCCCCGAACCGGAAGGCCGACCCATGTCATCCCCTGGCCGTCACCGCGCCCCCCGCAAGCGCTTGCTCGTCGCGCTGCTCGCCGCCGCCACACTCGGCGGCGGAACCTTCCTCGCTCTCGACACCACCGCCGGCTCCGCACAGGCCGCGGACGGCTGCGCGCCGAACGCTGCCACGCCCATGGGCAAGTACTGGCTCAACAACAACACCTGGGGAGCGAACACCGGTTCCGGGTGGAGCTGCACGTGGGCCACGCACCAGTCCGGCAACACCATCGGCTGGGGCACCCACTACGACTGGACGGGCGCTCCCGAGTCGGTGAAGTCGTACGCGAGCAGCGTGCTCGGCTGGCACTGGGGCTGGAAGTCCGACGCCACCGGCCTGCCCGTGCGGGTCTCCGCGAAGAAGCCGATCCGCGCGAAGTGGTCCTACCAGGTGAAGCCGGCCAGGCCCGGCGCGTACAACGTCGCCTACGACCTGTGGCTGCACGACCGGCCGGACACCGACTGGCAGAGCCGGCCCAAGCACGAGGTCATGGTCTGGCTCGCCAAGGGCGGTGACGCCGCGCCGCTGGGCACCCGGCAGCAGCGGGTGAAGATCGCCGGCGCGTACTGGGACCTGTACGTCGGCCGGACCGGCTGGAACGTGTACTCCTTCGTCCGCGTCGGCAACACCACGACGTCCGACCTCCAGCTCGACGCCTTCCTCCAGGCCCTGGTCCGCCGGGGCCTGGTGGCGCCCACCGATTACGTCAGCGGCGTGGAGGCCGGTACGGAAGCCTTCACCGGCAAGGCCCAGCTGGACACCACCGCGTACTCGGTCGACGTCGGCTGAGGCGGCCGGAGCGGCGGCGGGGCTTCCCACGGGCAGGCCACGTGGGAAGCCCCACACCTACGGAGGTGCGCCGACCCTTGGGCAGCAGGGCTCAACGGCCCTGGTCCGCCCGGCTTTCGTTCCCGCCTTGCGTGACCCACCGGTACGCGGCATCCGCCGTGAAGTCCCGCCGGCCGCCCGGGAAGAACAGCCCGGCGCTGCCGAACGCCGGGTCCGTCGCCGTCTCCGGCACGTACGGGACCGCCACGCACCGCATCCCCGCCCGGCGGGCCGCCTCCGCGCCGGGCGGCGCGTCCTCCAGCACCACGCACGTCCGCGGCTCGACGCCCAGCCTGCGGGCCGCTTCCAGGAAGACGTCGGGCGCGGGCTTGCCCTGCGCGACCTCCTCGGCCGAGACGCGTACGGTCAGCCGCGCGTCCAGGCCGGTGGCCGCGAGCACCGTCTCGATCGCGGACCGGGAGGAGCCGGAGGCCACCGCCAGAGGGTGCCCGGCCGCGTGCAGCAGCTCCACGAACGCCCGCATCTGGGGGAAGACCTCGGTGTGCGCCCGCGCCAGTTCCAGGTAGGCGCGGTTCTTGCCGGCCAGCAGCTCGTCGAGGGGCGCGTCGATGCCGTACTCCCGCTTGAGGATCGCCAGCGTCTCGCGGGTGCCGATGCCGATGAAGCGCGTGTGGTGCTCCCAGGTGAAGCCGGTGACGCCGTACCGGGCGAGCACCCTGCGTCCCGCCTCGTAGTAGTTCGGCTCGCTGTCCACGAGCGTGCCGTCCAGGTCGAAGATGACGGGGGCGGGGGAGGCGCCGGTGGGAATGCTCATGGACTCAGCATGTCAAGGCGCGTCCCGGCGCGGTCCGGCGGTACCTCCCGTACCGCTCTTACCGGCGGCACCACTGACACCGCCCGTACCACCCGTACCGCCTGTAGTACTCGTACCACCCGTACCGCCCACCGCTTCGACCAGCGGCAGCATCCGGTGCGGCACCCGTTCCCGCAGGGCCACCTCCGTCCGCGTACGGACCACGCCGGACATCTTGATCAGCCGCTGGATCACGTCCTCCAGGTGGGCCGCGTCCCGCGCGACCACCCGCGTCAGCAGGTCCCCGCCGCCGGTCGTCGAGAACGCCTCGATGATCTCCGGCACCTCGGCCAGCTCACCGGCGACGTCCTCCAGATGCCCCTGGGTGACCTCGATGTGCACGAAGGCGAGGACGGGGTGGCCGAGCGCGGCGGGCGACAGGCGCGGCCCGTACGCGGTGATCACCCCGTCCCGCTCCAGCCGGTCGAGCCGCGCCTGGACGGTGCCCCGGGCGATGCCGAGGATACGGGCGTACTCCCGCACGCTGGTGCGCGGCTGCTCCAGCAGCAGCCGCAGGATCTTCGCGTCGAGCGTGTCCACGGCCATGGGCCAACGGCCTCCTCGGGGGCGGTGCGGGGCCCGACGACTGTACCAACGGCCCACTTGCCGGGGCGTGCGGTGGCCGCCGGTCTCCGCGAGCGCCCCGCCCGCCCCCACCGTTCGTCAGCAGACCCCGTCGCCGGGCTTCGGGTTGGCCAGCCGGAAGACGGGCCGCAGCTTCAGGCCGGCCCAGGTGCCGAGCAGCGCCGTCGCGCCCCAGATCCAGCCGTGCAGACTGCCGGAGGCGATGCCGGCGAGGTAGGCGCCGATGTTGCAGCCGCCGGCCAGCCGGGCGCCGATGCCCATCAGGACACCACCCGCGACCGCCGCGACCGCGGTACGCCACGGAGTGCCCCGGTGCAGGGCCCAGGTACCGCCGAGGGCGGCGGCGACCCCCGCCCCGATCATGATGCCGATGTCGGTCAGGCTGGTCCTGTCGGCCAGCACCGGGCCGGACAGCGCCTGCGCGTTCGCGGGCTTCTGCCAGTACGACCAGGTCTCCGGATGCCCGCCGAACGCGCTCACCAGCTTCGCGCCCCACAGACTGAACGCGCTGGTCACACCCCACGCCCCGCCGGACACCAGCAGGACGCCGCCGCCCAGCACCGCCAGCACCGCCGCGCCCGCGGCCAGCGGCCACGAACCGCGCAGGACCCGGGCGGCCGCGGTCTTCGCCGACGGCACCGGGCCGGTCGGCGGCGGATTGCGGCGCGCCTGGACCGCGCGGCTGACGGCCACCACGACGGCCAGCGCCAGGATCGTGACGGCCCACGACCGGAACCAGCCGATGTGGTCGGCGAACACCACGGGCCGGTACGCCGGGAGGTCCTTCCACAGGTCGAACTGCCAGGCGGCCAGCGTGGAGCCGGCGATGAAGCCGCCCAGCGTCAGCACGATGGAGGTCTGCCCCGAACCCACCGCGAACAGCGTGCCGGACGCGCACGCGCCACCCAGCTGCATCCCGACGGCGAACACGAACGAGCCGAGGAGCAGCCCCACGCCCAGCGGCCCGTCGGAGGGCTCGGGCGCCGCCCCGAACAGTCCGGTGCCGGTGCCGATGACCAGGGCGAACAGGGTGGCTGTCGTGCCCAGCAGGAGCGCGTGGGCGCGCAGCCCGGTCCCGTTGCCCACGGCGACCAGCTGCCGCCAGGCCGAGGTGAACCCGAACCGCGAGTGGAACAGGGCCACCCCCAGTCCGAGCCCGAGCAGCAGCAGGACGCCGGGCTCGGCGCCGTACGAGGCGAAGACGTAGCCCGCCAGCGCCACGGCGATCAGCAGGCCGACGGCGAGCGGCAGCCGGCGTACGGGCGGGGCCGGGGGAGCGGCGGGCCGGGGCCGGGAGGTGGGGGACGGGGGGAGCAGGGCCGCGGACGGGCGGGGGGCACCGACGAGCGGATCAGGGGGAGCTGTGGTCACAGCGGGCTCCGTGAGGTGAGCGGGCGCACGTCACCCCCGGGAACGCCAGGGCGCGGGGGTGGAGAGGGAAGTGGTGATCAAGGGCGTCGGCGCCGGTGGACGGCGCCGACGGCAGGCTTCAGCGGGGACAGAGCCCGTCGTCGACGCACCAGGCCGAGTTCGCGAAGAGCGCGAGACAGAGGAGGCGTGCGGGTGCGGACATGACGTCGAGGGTAATGCGTGGACGATGCACGCGGTCGCCGCGTTCCGCCATCCGGACAGGGGAATGAGACACAGGATGAGGCGAGGCGTGAGTCGAGAGGAGGTGAGGGTGGGGAAGCGGGCGAATCGAGCAGACGGGCGGCTCTCCGCGCCAATGGCCACCTGCTGGCTCAGTACTCAGCGGCTGTGCTGTACCAATGGCTCAGTGCTCCGCTGCTCTGTTGAGCCAACAGCAGTGTTGATGTTGTCATAGGCGAGTCGATGGCGCTGCGGATTTCCGCGGCGCCTTTTTGGTGCGGAGCCGCAGAGCGGAGGCGCGCAGCGGAAGCGCGGCGCCGATGCACCGGGCCGTATGACAGCTGAACACGAAGGGGTGGAAAAACCGTGTTGAAGAGGGTGTTCGTGGCGCCGGACCCGGGGCGGCTGCGGCTGCGCAGCGCCGCGCGGGCCGTCGTGGGCGTCGGGCTGGCGGTCGCCGTGTGCGCCGTCGCCGGCCACTCGCTGGTCGGTGCCGTGGTGGGCGGGGTCGCCGCGTTGCTCGCCCTCTTCACCGTCGCGGACACCACGGTCCGCGGCCAGCTGGTCTCCACCGCCCTGCTGCCGCTGGCCGGCTTCCCGGTGCTCGCCGCGGCGGCGCTGCTGCACGATCACCCGCTGGTGCGGGACACGGCCTTCCTGGCCACCGTCGGCCTGGGCGTCTACGCCCGCCGGTGGGGCCCGCGCGGCAACGCCCTCGGCATCTTCGCGTTCATGTCCTTCTTCGAGGCGCAGTTCCTGCGCACGGTGCCCGAGCAGCTGCCGGAGCTGTACGCCGCCACCGCGCTCGCGCTCCTCGCCTGCTCGGCCGTCCGCTTCGGACTGTGGTGCTACGAACGCCGTACGCCGCCGCCCGCCGTCCCCGTCCTGCCCGGCGGCAAGGGACTCGCCCGCGCGACGACCCGCCAGGCGCTCCAGGCGACCGTCGGCGGGGCCGTCGCCCTGGTCGCGGGCCAGCTGCTCTCCCACGAACGCTGGTACTGGGCGGTCGGCGCCATGTGGTGGATCTTCGTCAACACCGCCTCGCGCGGCGAGACCGTGGTCCGCGGCTTCCGCCGGATGCTCGGCACGCTCCTCGGCGTCCCGGCCGGCCTGCTGATCGCCGTACCGCTGCACGGTGCCGTCGCGCCCACGGCCGTCCTCATCGCGGTCTGCGTCTTCTCGATCTTCTACGCGTCGCCGGTCTCCTACACCTGGAACATGCTCGCGGTGACCCTGATGGTCGGCCTGCTGTACGGGCTGCTGGGCGTCCTCGACCCGGGGCTGCTCGCGCTGCGCCTGGCGGAGACCGGCGTCGGCGCGCTCAGCGCGGTGCTCGCCGTCCTGCTCGTCCTGCCCGTCACCACGCACGCCACGACGGACGCCTGGATCCAGCGCGCCCTGCGCTGCGTGCACCACTGCACCGCCGAGGCCGCGGCACGCATCGCGGGGACCGAGAGCGCCGACCCGGCCCCGCTCGTCGCCGAGCTGGAGGTGCTGCTGCGCCGGGTACGGCTGTCCCTCGCCCCGCTGGTGCACCCGCTGGCCCCGATGCGGG
Organism: Streptomyces sp. NPDC052496; assembly: GCF_040679095.1. NCBI lineage: Bacteria > Bacillati > Actinomycetota > Actinomycetes > Kitasatosporales > Streptomycetaceae > Streptomyces > Streptomyces sp. NPDC052496. Next base: position 179,925 of record NZ_JBFAUH010000011.1, on the reverse strand, counting down.
CCCGCAAGGAACGGGCCCGGCAGGTGCTGGCGCTGCTGGACGACTGTGCCCGCGAGGTCCGCGGACTGGCGTCCATCGCCGCCGACCCGGTGGCGTCGCACGACGCCCGGCTGACCGCCGCCTGCCAGCGGGTGGAGGCCGCCGTCGAGGCGCTCACCACACCGCAGCAGGCCCGCGAGGCCGCGGCCGCCGCGGCCACCGCCTCGCACGCGCCCCTGGAACCCGCGCTCGCCCACCTCCACGGCCTGGAGCGCGCCCTGGTGGAACTGGCCGCGCCGCTGCGCAGCTCCCCGCGCTCAGAGCCGGTGTCATGACACCGGTCTCACCGCCGGCCGACGCCTGACGGCCCCTTCGGCGCTCCGCCGCCGACCTCCTTCGCCGAGACCGGCAGCCACCCTGGCTGCCGGTCTCACTCATCGGGACTGCCGTCTCACATGAGCCGTCACCGCGGCCGCCACCGCGAGCAGCGCGGTGGTGCCGCCGGCCACCAGGACGGCCGAGGGGGACGTACGGTCCACGACGGCGCCGCCGGTCAGCGCGCCGGCGGAGAGGGTCGCCTGGAACGAGGCGGTGAAGAGCACCGACGCCGCCTCGGGGGCGTGCGGGGCGGCCCGGACGAACCAGGTCTGCGAAGCGACCGGCACGGCCCCGTACGCGACACCCCAGACGATCAGCAGGACGACCGCCCCGGCCGCCGGCCGGCCCAGCACCGGCAGGAGCAGCGTCGCGGCCGCCAGCAGAGCCGCTGCGGTCCCGAACGTGGCACGCGGATGCCGTACGACCTGTGCGCCGGCCAGGAAATTCCCGGCGATACCGGCAGCGCCGTACACGAGCAGGAAGACCGTGACGGTTTCCGGCCCCACCCCCGTGACCCGTTCGAGGAACGGCGTCACATAGGTGTACGCCCCGAAGTGCGCCGGCACCACGAGAAACGTCATGAGCAACGCGAAACGAGTGGTGGCGCTCCGGAACATTCCGGCCAGCACGGCCGGGCCGGTGACCTGCACGACGGGCAGCGGCGGCGCCGCCAGCGCCAGGGCGACCGACACCCCGAGTGACAGGGCGGCCATCACGAAGAATGCCGTGCGCCAGCCCGCGAGATTCCCGAGGAACGTACCGGCGGGCACACCGAACACGGAGCCGAGCGGAACCGCGGCGAAAATGACCGCCGTCGCCCTGGCGGCGGACTCCTTCCTCACCAGACGTTCCGCCAGGCCCGCCCCGACCGACCAGAATCCGCCGATCGTGACACCGACCAGCACCCGCGACACGAGTACGAGCCCGTAGGCCGTAGCGGTGGCGGCCAGCACGTTCGCCAAGGTCAGCAGGGCCATGAAGGCACAGAGCAGCAGACGGCGGTCGATCCGCGCGCTCGCCACGGTGACGACCGGCGCGGCCACCGCGGCGAGCAGACCCGGCGCGGTCAGCATCAACCCCGCCTGCCCGTCGGAAACGCCGAATTCCGCGCCGATCGTCGTGAGCAGTCCGATCGGCAGGATCTCGGTCGTGACGATCGAGAAGATACCCAGCATGACCGCCAGAACGGCGAGCCGGCCCGCCGCGGGAGATCGGGACGGGGTGGCCGCGGCGGGCGCGGTCGTGGCGGGAACGTCCGCCGGTGTGGTGGACGCCGGGAATTCCGCGTCGGTGGATGGGGACATGTATTCCGCCCTGGGTCGCTCGGTGGGCTGCGCTCGGCGCGCATCAGTGCATTCGGTGCGCATGAGTCCAGCAGCCGCCGTCGAAGAGGGCTGGCGGCATTCCGACACGGAAGCGGCGGCCGACGGAGCTGTCGCATTTCTGCGACCCACGCCCGGCGGCGGGCTCCCGGCAGCCTGTTAGCGTCAGCGCGTACGACGACTCCGTACGGCGACTCCGTACGGCACACAGGGCGGACGAAGGGCAGGCGGGACGCCGATGAGGACGACAGGCAGCGGACGGCGGGCGTACATCGGATCGTTCACGTCGGCCGGCGGGCCCGGCATCGTCACGGCGGCGGTCGATCCGGAGACGGGCGCCCTGACCCCGCTGCACGCCACGGCCGAGGTAGCCGACCCGAGTTACCTCGCCCCCACGCCCGACGGACGCCACCTGTACGCGGTGAGCGAGACGTCCGAGGGCGCGGCTGCCGCCTTCGCCCTCACGGAGCGCGGCCCGGTGCTGCTCGGCGCCCCCGTACCGGTGCGGGGCGCGGCCCCCACCCACCTCACCCTCTGGGCCGGGCACCTGTTCACCGCGAACTACACCTCCGGCAGCGTCAGCGCGCTGTGCGTACGGGCCGACGGCACCCTCGCGGAACCGGCCGCCGTGCTCCAGCACGAGGGCCGCGGCCCGAACCCGGACCGCCAGGAGGGCCCGCACGCGCACGGCGTGCTGCCCGACCCCTCCGGCAGCCGGCTGCTCAGCGTCGACCTGGGCACCGATTCCGTACGCAGCTGCGAACTCGACCCGGCGAGCGGGGCCCCCGTCGTACGGCAGGAAGTACGCCTGCGTCCCGGCAGCGGGCCCCGGCACCTCGCCTTCCACCCGCGCGGCAGCCATGCGTACGTCGTCAACGAGCTGTCCTCCACGGTCACACCGTGCCGCTGGGACGCCACCACCGGCACCCTCGCACCGCTGACCGAGACGGCGATCCTGCCTCCGGACGCGGGCGAGAACCACCCCTCCGAACTGGTCGTCTCGCCCGACGGCCGCTTCGCCTGGGCGGCGAACCGGGGCCACGACAGCATCTCGGTCCTGGCCCTCGACCCGTCGGGGGAGAGCCTTTCCCTGGTCACCACCGTGCCGTGCGGCGGGCACTGGCCGCGCGACCTGGCCCTGCACCCGGACGGGCGGCACCTCTACGCCGCCAACGAACGCTCCGGGGACGTCACCTGGTTCTCCGTCGACACCACGACCGGGGTGCCGGAAGCCGGCGGCTCGCTCGCGGTCGCGGCCGCTTCCTGCGTGGTGTTCGTCTGACCGGCCCGGCACCGGAAAGCCGAAGGGCCGCTCCCGGCGCGGGGAGCGGCCCTTTCACGAAGGTGACGGCGACGGCGGCGCCGTCGTGGGCACGGGCAGGGTCACCGCACCGGCGCGTGCTGTCCCGCCGACTGCAGCGTGATGCCGAGCGCCGACGCGTAGTTCGACAGGACCAGGCGGCCGACCGTCCCGTACGCGCCCAGCGGCTCCGCCGCGGAGCAGCCCGCTTCCGCCGCGGCCGCCCCCACCAGGCCGTCGGCGATCTCGGGACCGATCAGGTACGGGGCCAGGGCCAGCTGCCGCGAGCCCGAGGAACGCAGCTCGTCGGCCGTACGGGCGATGGCGCCCTCCTCGTCCAGCGCGGCGGCCATCACCGGCACGGCCAGGCGGGCGGAGAGCAGCATGCCGGTGATCCCGGCGGCCTGCACCGCCTCCTCGCCGCCGACGGTGGCCAGGACGATGCCGTCGGCGGCCGTCGCGACCGTGAACAGCCGCGCCCGGTCGGCGCGGGCCAAACCGGCTTCGGAGAGGCGTACGTGCAGGGCCTCGGCGAGCAGCGGGTGCGGGCCGAGGACATCGGTCAGCTCGGCGGCCGAACCGCTGTTCATGACGGCCTGGCGTATCCGGCGGAGCAGCGCGCTGTCCGGCCCGGCCAGCAGCGGCACGACCACCGCGGGCGGACCCTGCTGCTCGGGCTGCGAACCGTCGCCCGTACGCGCCTTGTGCTCACGGGCGGCCTGGGCGAGCACGGCCTCCAGCGCCGGGTACTCCGTGTCGTCGCCGTCCACGTAGCCGATCCGGGCGTCGAGGCCGGGCAGCTCGGAACGGGCGATGCTGGTCACCTCGGCCGCCAGACCGCGCGCGGCGTCGGAAGGGGTGCCGGGCACGGCGAGGACCAGGGCGGGCGCGCCCTCGGGCGCGGCGACGGGCTCCGGTCGGCGGTGCCGACCGGACTGCCGGGGTCGCGGCATTCGTACAGGCAGGCCGGATGCGGCGCCCGGGCTCGAAGAAACTTCGTCAAAACGGGGCGAGCCGGGTGCGGGCCCAGTGGGGGAACTCATGGCGTCGCATGTTAACGCCTCAAGGGTGCTCCGCGCGGCGGGAGGGTTCGGCCGGGAGGTATCCGTCCCGAATTGTCCCGTGCGCCGTATCAGCAGGTCAGAGCCCGAATCGAGCATCGGTGCGAGCCTGCGGAGGCCTCGCGGCGGGCTGCCGGGCGCTCCGGTGCCGCGGGGCACCGGAGGGTCTCGCTCCGCGGCCGCCCGAAGCGCCGCGGAAGGGGCGCCGGGGCGATGCGTCGGACCTCCGCGACGACTTACGGAATTTACGGCTTTACGGCCATGCGGTCACCGAGGCTCTCGCCGGGTGCCGGGTGCCGGGTGCCGGGTGCCGGGTGCCGGGTGCCGGGTGCCGCGCCGCGCCGTACCGCGGCCTACCGCGTGACCCGCAGCAGCTTCTCGTCCGTGGGCAGCAGCAGCCGGTCGTTGGCCAGCGCGGCGGCGACACGCAGCGCCCCGCCCAGGGGATCGCCCTCCGCCTCGACCCGGCGGGCGCGCGGCAGCAGTTCGTCGAACGCGGTGCGGAGCGGCGTCAGCAGGGGCTCACCGAGACGCAGGAGACCGCCGGTGAAGGCCACCACGCTGCCCGCCGCCGAGGGGCACACGGCCGCTGCCGCCTCCGCCAGGTGCCGTGCCGCCCCGGTCAGGATCGCCGCCGCCACCGGGTCGTGCCCGGCGCTCGCGGCGACCTCGGGTGCGAACGACGCCAGTACGGCAGTCCGGTCGGCGCGTGGGTACAGCATGCCGGGCAGCTCACCCGCCGGGCCGAACAGCGCCTCCATACGGGACAGCAGCACGGCCGATCCGCCCGCCCGGCCGTCGTGCGCGCGCAGCGCCGCCTCCAGCCCCGCCCTGCCGATCCAGGCCCCGCTGCCGCAGTCACCCAGCAGGTGCCCCCAGCCGTCGGCGCGCCGCCAGCCGCCGGTGGCGGTGAGATCCGTACCCATCGCTATGACGCCGGTACCGGCGGCGACGACGGCGCCCGGCTGCTGGCCGAGCGCCCCGGCGTACGCGGTCACGGCGTCGGCGGCCAGCGCGAGCCGCCGTACGCCGAACGTCTCCGCCAGCGCCCCGGGCAGCTCGGCGCGCAGCTCCGTGCCGAGCGTCGCCATGCCCGCGGCGCCGACGCACACGGCGTCGAACCGCCCGGCGCCGGTGTCCCGCATCAGGTCCTGCGCCGCCGGCACCAGCTGTTTGAGCAGCTGGTGGGCGTCCATACCGTTCGGTCCGGTGCCGATCGGCTCCTGAGAGGTGTACGAGGCGAGCGGCCGCGCGTCCCTCTCGTCCGCGCGGGCCACCGCGATCCGCAGGCCGGAGCCGCCGGAGTCCACGCCGAGGACATGGCCGGACACCGGGCCCGCCGCACCGCCTCCGGTCTCAGCCAAACCCGCGCGCGTCCTGCTTGAGGGCGGTGTCCACGGTGAGTGCGGTGGCGACGACCAGGGTCCGCAGCGGCTCGGGGAGCTGGAGGTGGATCTGCAGGACGTAGTTGTCCGCGGTGGTGAACATCGTCTTGGCCAGGCCCTCCCAGGTCTTGGTGATCCGGGCGACCTCGGTGTCGGTGTGGTCGACGATGGCGAAGTTCCAGGCGCGCCAGTTCTCCGCCTTGATGGCGCCGATCTGCTGCCCGCCCGCCATCATCGCGAAATTGATCTTCCCGATGGCGTTCTGCTGCACGATCTCGCCGACCGGCTGCCCGTCGGGCCGCTCCACCAGCACCTTCGACTTGATGAACTTCGCGGGGCGGGTCAGCACCAGCTGCGGCTGACCGTAGGCGTCCCGGATCTCCAGCCGGTGGGTCATGTACTGATCGAGGCTGGAGACGATCCGCAGCACCTTCTTCGCGGTGCTCTGGCCGACCTGGACGACCGTGCCGAGCGTGTTGCCGTGCTGGTCGAAGACGCTGTACTCGTTCGTCACCTCGATCAGCTTGGCCTTCTGGTTCACCACCAGGACCGGTTCGGTGAACAGCGTCCCGCCGCCCTGCGCGGTGGGCGCGACACCGGCCTGCTGCTGCACCTGGTACTGCACCTGTCCCGGGTTGCCGCCCGGTTGGCCGTAACCGGCCTGCTGCCCGGCCGGTACCGGCTGCCCGGCCTGCGGGGCGTACTGCTGCGGCATCGGCTGCCCGGCGCCCTGCTGGGGCGCGTACCCCTGCCCGGTGGCCTGCTGGCCGTTCCCCGGCCGGCCGTACGGCTGCCCGGCCTGCTGCTGGGGGCCGCTCTGCTGCCCGGCCTTCACGTACGACAGCGGCTGCTGCGCCTGCTGCGGTGCTTGCTGCTGCTGGGCCTGCTGCGGCGCCTGCTGCTGGGCCGGTGTCTGCGCCTGGGCCTGCCGGCCCGCGTGCGTGTGCTCGGTCCACCGGGTTCCGTCCCACCAGCGCAGCTGGTCGGGCGTGCCCTGCGGGTCGGCGTACCAGCCCGCAGGGATGTTCGCGTTCGTCATGCGGGCACACTATCCCGCAGGGTCAGGGCAGTCTCCAGTCCACCGGCTGCGCGCCCTGGCGCGCCAGCAGGTCGTTGGTCCGGCTGAACGGGCGCGAGCCGAAGAAGCCCCGGTCGGCCGACATGGGGGAGGGGTGCGCGGACTCCACCGAGGGCAGATCGCCGAGGAGCGGCCGCAGGTTGCGCGCGTCGCGGCCCCACAGCACCGACACCATCGGCCGGCCCCGCGCGACCAGCGCCCGGATGGCCTGCTCCGTGACCTCCTCCCAGCCCTTGCCCCGGTGCGCCGCCGGCTTGCGCGGCGCGGTGGTCAGCGCCCTGTTGAGCAGCAGGACGCCCTGCCGCGTCCACGGCGTCAGATCACCGTTGGACGGCCGCGGCAGGCCCAGGTCCGAGGCCATCTCCCGGTAGATGTTCTCCAGACTTCCGGGCAGCGGGCGGACGTCCGGCGCGACGGAGAAGCTGAGCCCCACCGCGTGGCCGGGGGTCGGATAGGGGTCCTGCCCGACGATGAGCACCCGGACGTCGTCGAAGGGCTGTTGGAAGGCGCGCAGCACCTTGCTGCCCGCCGGGAGGTAGGTCCGTCCCGCGGCGATCTCCGCCCGCAGGAACTCGCCCATCCTGGCGATCTGTCCGGCGACCGGCTCAAGTGCCTTGGCCCAGCCCGGTTCGACGATTTCATGAAGAGGTCGTGCAGCCACGCCCGTCACCCTACTGGCCGCAGGGTGATCCTCTTCAACCGATGGCCTGATCCGCTCCCCGGTGCGACCGCCCGTCCACCCCCTCCCGGCTCATCCCACGCTCATCCCACCGCGGCTGCCCGTACGCACAGCACGTCCGGCAGGTGGGAGGCGAGTTGCTGCCAGCTGTCACCGTCGTCCGCGCTGGCGAACACCTCGCCGTTACGGTTGCCGAAGTAGACCCCCGCGGGATCGGCGTCGTCGACGCACAGGGCGTCCCTGAGCACCGTGCCGTAATGGTCCTCCCGGGGCAGGCCGTCGCTGAGCGCCTCCCAGCTCGCACCGGCGTCCTGGGTGCGGTACACCCGGCAGCGGTGGTCCGCCGGGACGCGGTCCATGTCCGCGGTGATGGGGAAGACGTACGCCACGTCAGCCCGGCGCGGGTGGGCCGCTGCCGCGAACCCGAAGTCGGACGGCAGGCCGCCGCCGATGTCGGTCCACTTCGCGCCCGCGTCGTCGCTGCGGTACACGCCCCAGTGGTTCTGCAGGTAGAGCCGGTCCCGGTCCACGGGGTCCTGCGCGATCTTGTGGACACACTGCCCGAACTCCGGGTCCGGATCCGGCAGGAACACGGCCTTCACGCCGCTGTTCGACGGGGCCCAGCTCCGGCCGCCGTCCTTCGTACGGAACACACCGGCCGCGGACACCGCGACCGTCACCGCGTCCGCGTCCCGCGGGTCCGTGATCACCGTGTGCACCGCCAGGCCGCCGCCACCGGGCACCCACTGTGCACGGGACGGGTGGTCCCACAGGGGGCGCACCAGTTCGAACGTCTCGCCCCCGTCCGCCGACCGGAACAGCCCGCCGGGCTCCGTCCCCGCGTACACCACGTCGGGGGCGGCCGGCCCGGCCGGATGGAGCTGCCACACCCGCTCCAGTGACGTCCCGGTGTCCGGCGGGTACTTGACGGGCGGCCGGGGCGGCTCCCGCCAGGTCTCGCCGAGGTCGTCGGAGTGGAAGACCGAGGGGCCCCAGTGCGCGCTGTCCGCACCGGCCAGCACCCGGGGGGTCGGACGACGGGTGTCGATGCCGATCGAATACACCGCCTGCGCGGCGAAGTGCGGCCCGCTCAGCTCCCAGTCGCCGTGCCGCCGCCGGCCGATGAAGAGTCCTTTGCGCGTGCCCACCGCGAGCAGTACGTCTGCCGTGCCAGCTGTCTTGCCGGATGCCATGCCGAACACCTCCGGGACGCCGTTGTCTCAGGTATCGCTCAGTCTGCACCCGACCACTGACAACGGCCCTCCAGCGCGACGTTGCCGCAGGTCGGAGCGCGAGGCCGGCAGCAAAGGACCGGCCCCCGGCAGAAAGAAGACCGGCCCCCCGTCGCCGGGGGGCCGGTCTTCTCTTCTCGCGCCTTGCCGCGTCAGTGCCGTTGGTTACGGCCGATGGTCACGCGGTAGATCACCAGGACGATCACCGAGCCGATGATGGCCGCGATCCACGTCGAGAGGTGGAAGAAGCCGTTGATCGACTCCACCCCGAAGATCACCTTGCCGAGCCAGCCGCCCAGCAGACCACCGACGATGCCGATCAGCATGGTGACGAGGCATCCACCCGGGTCCTTGCCCGGCATCAGCGCCTTCGCGATCGCACCTGCCAGCAACCCGATCAGGATCCACGCGATGATTCCCACGGCAGCTCACCTCGTTCACAAATAAGATCAAAACGCTTCGACTCTGGTGTTTCCTGCTTTTGCGGATCGAAACACTGCAAGCGCATCGGGTCGCTGTGCGAGCCTCGGCACTGGACCTCTGCCGCGGACCTCGGGGCCGCTGCCGCCATGGCCGCCGGTCCACCGGCGCGCCCCGGAGCGTCAAAAATCGCTCGTACGGGAAGCGCCGGGGCCCCTATCGTGAGCCAGTCGGTCCGGGACGGTGTTCCCGGGCCGGACGGCCGGTCGCGGCGGTACGGGGGTACGCCGCGAGCCGGCGGCACAGCAGTGCGGAACGACGTGCGGGGCCGGACCCATCAGGGGCCGGCCCCGTTGTCGTACGCCGGACGGCCCTCAAGTACGAGAACCTTCGTAGTTTGACAAGCCCCGTACTACGAGGGGTATCGTACGAAGCGTCAAGGAGAAGCACCACCGAACGCGGGAGTCCGTCGTGAGCGCACTGTTCGAGCCCCTCACCCTCCGGTCGCTGACCATCCCCAACCGCATATGGATGGCTCCGATGTGCATGTACTCGGCGGCGCCGGACGGTCCGGAGCAGGGCGCGCCCAACGACTGGCACTTCCAGCACCTGGCCTCGCGCGCCGCCGGCGGTACGGGGCTGATCCTGACCGAGGCGACGGCCGTGAGCCCGGAGGGGCGCATCAGCCCGTACGACCTGGGGCTCTGGAACGACACGCAGACCGCCGCGTTCCGCCGCATCACCGACTTCCTCAAGGCGCACGGCTCCGTCCCGGGCATCCAGATCGCCCACGCGGGGCGCAAGGCCTCGACGGAGCGTACGTGGGTGGACCGCGGCGCCCCGATCGCCCCGGGTGAGGGCCACGGGTGGCAGCCGGTGGGCCCCAGCGCGCTGGCGTTCGACGAGGCGTCCACCGAGCCGGCCGAGCTGGCCGTCGAGGAGATCCAGGAGATCGTCGGGCAGTTCGCCGCCACCGCGCGGCGGGCGCTGGAGGCGGGCTTCCAGGTCGCGGAGATCCACGGCGCGCACGGCTACCTGATCAACGAGTTCCTCTCGCCGTACACCAACCGGCGCACGGACGAGTACGGCGGCTCGTACGAGAACCGCACCCGGTTCGCCCTGGAGGTCGTGGACGCGGTGCGGGCCGTGTGGCCCGAGGAGCTGCCGCTGTTCTTCCGGATCTCGGCGACGGACTGGCTCTCGGAGAACGCGGACGACGAGCGCGAGGGCTGGACCGGCGAGGACACCGTGCGCTTCGCCGCCGACCTGAAGGCGCACGGCGTGGACCTGCTGGACACCTCCACCGGAGGCAACGCCCCCGGCGCGAAGATCGAGGTGGGCCCCGACTACCAGGTGCCGTTCGCCGAGCGGGTCAAGAAGGAGACCGGGCTGCCGGTTGGTGCCGTCGGTCTGATCACCGAGGCACGGCAGGCCGAGAAGATCGTCGCGGACGGCCGGGCGGACGCCGCCCTCATCGGCCGTGAGCTGCTGCGCGACCCGTACTTCGCCCGCAACGCGGCCCGTGAACTCGGTGCCGACATCCACGTCCCCAACCCGTACCACCGCTCCTGAGCTGCGAGGACGCGCCGTGCCTGACGGTCCGGCACGGCGCGTCCGGATGCGGTGACCGGGTGCGCGGGAGGGGCGGCCGAACGGGTCAAGTTGTCATGAGCCTGCCAGTGAAGGGGTCGCTCCCCGGCACCCCGTGCACAACGAAAGAGCGGTGGGGTTAGCATCTGAGCACCGCCTAGCTCGAAAGATGGACCTGTGACTGTCAACGAGGACTCGTTCACAAACTGGAAGAACCGCGAGGAGATCGCGGAGTCGATGATCCCGATCATCGGGAAGCTGCACCGGGAGCGGGACGTCACGGTCCTGCTCCACAGCCGCTCCCTGGTGAACAAGTCGGTGGTCAGCATCCTGAAGACGCACCGATTCGCGCGCCAGATAGCCGGCGAGGAGCTCTCGATCACCGAGACGTTCCCGTTCCTGAAGGCCCTCACCGCCCTCGATCTCGGTCCGTCCCAGATCGACATCGGCCGGCTCGCCGAGACGTACAAGGCCGACGACCGCGGTCTGACGGTGGAGGCGTTCACGGCCGAGGCCGTCGCGGGCGCCACGGGTGCCGACAAGATCGAGCGCCGCCAGGGGCGCGACGTCGTCCTCTACGGCTTCGGCCGCATCGGCCGCCTCGTCGCCCGTCTGCTCATCGAGAAGGCCGGTTCCGGCAACGGCCTGCGGCTGCGCGCGGTCGTCGTCCGCGGGGGCGGGGGGCGGGCCGACGAGGACCTCGTCAAGCGCGCCTCGCTGCTGCGGCGCGACTCCATCCACGGCCAGTTCCAGGGCACGATCACGGTCGACGAGGCGAACAGCACCATCGTCGCCAACGGCAACGGGATCAAGGTGATCTACGCCGACGACCCCACCGAGGTCGACTACACGGCGTACGGCATCAAGGACGCCATCCTCATCGACAACACGGGCAAGTGGCGCGACCGCGAGGGCCTGTCGAAGCACCTGCGCCCCGGCATCGACAAGGTCGTCCTGACCGCGCCGGGCAAGGGCGACGTCCCGAACATCGTGCACGGCGTCAACCACGACACGATCAAGCCGGACGAGCGGATCCTGTCCTGCGCGTCCTGCACCACCAACGCCATCGTCCCGCCGCTGAAGGCGATGGACGACGAGTACGGGGTGCTGCGCGGCCACGTCGAGACGGTCCACTCGTTCACCAACGACCAGAACCTGCTGGACAATTACCACAAGGCCGACCGCCGCGGCCGCTCGGCGCCGCTCAACATGGTCATCACCGAGACCGGTGCCGCCTCCGCCGTCGCCAAGGCGCTGCCCGGCCTCCAGGCGAAGATCACCGGCAGCTCGATCCGCGTTCCGGTCCCGGACGTCTCGATCGCGATCCTCAACCTCCAGCTCGCGCGCGAGACCAGCCGCGACGAGGTCCTCGAACACCTCCGTGACGTGTCGCTGACCTCGCCGCTCCGGCGCCAGATCGACTTCACCAGCGCCCCCGACGCGGTCTCGAACGACTTCATCGGCTCGCGCCACGCCTCGATCGTCGACGCCGGCGCCACCAAGGTCGAGGGCGACAACGCGATCCTCTACCTCTGGTACGACAACGAGTTCGGCTACTCCTGCCAGGTCATCCGCGTCGTCCAGTACGTCTCCGGAGTCGAGTACCCGACCTACCCGGCCCCGGTGGGCTGATCCCGCGAAACCGCCCGGGACGGCAGCCTGCCCCGAAAGGGGCCCGGGCTGCCGTCCCGCTGCCGTCCGCGGCGGCTACCACCGGCCGTCGCCGTACCGACGGTGCAACTCGCTGATCTCCTGGTCGTCGTGAGCGTCCATGGACCGGGTGCGCCGTACGCCGGCCTCTATGACGAAGAGCACGAGCCCGCCGATGAGCACCGAGGCGAGCAGCAACACCACCACATATTCCACATACATCTCCTACCCGGCGCCCACGGCGCTGCAACGAGCTTCCGTGGGCACCGCCGAGCCCGCATCCAGGGGCCCCGGCCCGCAGCCGTGCGCCACCGGTCACGTCGCTACGTGAAAGCTGTACGCATGGCCGCAGGCATCGCAGGCGAAGCGGCCGTTCAGTCCGTCGTTGGCCGTCTGGCAGCGCGGGCACGGGGCGGTGGTGAAGTACTCCGGCCACCGCCCGGCCGCCTCTCCGGGGCCCGCGCCACCCGGCCTTGGATCACCTTCTGTCATCCGGACGCTCCACAGTTGCACGACCATCCGCCGTCCGGTCCCTGAATGACCTGAGCACCACACCTGCTGCAATACATGACAGCTCCTCAACCCGCACCACAGCACCCCGCGCCCAGACCGAGTACACCCATCTCAACATCGCCACGCCGTTATTCGGAGAATGTCCGGAAACGGCGTGGCGTACCGGATGCGGGACGGCGCACGGTCCTCTGGAGCACGTCGCGGCGCCGACTGTCCCACCAGCAAGCCCACGGCGGAACCCGCTTCCCGACGGGCAGGCTGATTTCAGCCACCCTCAGCCCCGCTCCCAGACGATCCGGGTGGCGGGATCCGGCGCGTACGAGCAGTACGCGCCCGTCCGCACGCTGCGCTCCAGGTGCAGCCCGAGGACGGGATCGTGCACGGAGATGCGTTTCACCGCCGCTTTGAGGGCCTTGGTGACGCTCAGCCGGGCCCGTTCGCCGTCGGAAACGGCCCGGCGGTCGCGGCCGCCGAGGCCGACGGCACCGGCGAGCTGCTCGGTCACGGCGTCGAGTTCGACACGGGCCTGTTCGGCCCGGACGGTGTCGTGAAAGCGCTCGGCCTCGTCCAGTTCCTCGGCCAGCTCCCGCAGACGCCTGCGGTAGGCGGCCTTCGCCCGTGCGTCGAGGACCGGGCCCGCGTCGCCCGTCCCCCCGGACGCCGGCGCCTCCGGTGCGAGCGCGGCGCCGCGGGCCGTACCGCGGTCGGCCGCGGCCAGCTCGCGGGCCAGGAACTCCCGGTCGGGCGCGGCCAGCAGCCGGGCCAGATAGCCCAGGCCCACCGTGTGCTTGAGGTGCACGACCTGACCGTCGTGGACGAGGGCCCAGTAATCGCCCCGCCTGCGCAGCGAGGCCCGGTGCGGCGGTGGTGCGGACGGCGCGCGGGCACCGGGCGGTGGTGCGGAGGAAACGCGGGCGCCGGGCGGTGCGGGCGGCGGGAGCGGCGGGACCGTGCCGAGCTCCGCCGCGGTGGCCAGTACGGCGGTCTCCAGCGGCCACTGCCGGCCGTGCTCGCGCGCCTCCTCGAAGCGCCGGTCGCCCATCTCCGTACGCGTCTTGGCGATGCCGGCCGCCCGCCAGCCCTTGAGGAACGACAGCAGCGCGGCGCCGGACTTCTTCCGCGCCGTGTCCGACGCGCCGAACAGCGCGGCGGCCTTCTCGTAATGGCGGCCGGACATGGCCAGCATGGCCGTGATCTGGAAGACCTCGGCCAGCCCCCACGGGGCGTCGAGCTTGTGGAACAGGCGCAGCGCCTCGCCGGTACGGGCACGGGCGTCCCGTACGTCACCCAGGCCCCACGAAGCGGTGGCGAGGGTGAGCTCGGCCCAGGCGATGCTCTTGGGTTCACCGGCCTCGCACAGCAGGCGGAACGCGGTCCTGCCGTGGTGCTCCGCCTGCGCGAAGTCGCTCCGGGTGACCTCCACCATGGCCAGGAACAGGTACGACCAGCCCATCAGCCACGGCTCGTCGGTCTTCAGGGCGGCCGCCAGCGACTCGCCCAGCGTCTCCACCGCGCCGTCCGGATTGCCGACCAGCAGCGCGCCGAACCCGAGGTACTGCAAGGAGCACACCAGCCCCGGCAGATCGCCGTTGCGCCGTGACAGGTGCTCGGCCTCGGAGCAGGAGAGCCAGGCACGCTCCAGGTCCCCCTGGATCACCGCGAGCAGCCCCAGCCCGTTCAGCGCCCGCACACGGCCCTTGGCGGCGGCGCTCCGGTCGGCCTCCAGGGCCCGTTCGAGCCAGACGCGCCCCTCGGCGTAACGTCCCTGCACGTCCCAGAAGGACGCGAGGGCGCCGGCCATCCGTACCGCGCCGTCGATGTCGCGGGACGCCATCAGCCAGTCGAGGGCGGCCCGCAGGTCGTCGTGCTCGGCCTTGAGCCGGTCCAGCCACACCGCCTGGTGCGGGCCCCGGAACCGCTCCCAGGCCTGCTCGGCGAGGTCGTGGAAGTACGCGGCGTGCTGCGTCGACAGCGCGGCCGACTCGCCCCGCTGCCGCAGCCGGGCGAGCCCGTAGGCACGCAGCGTCCCCAGCAGCCGGTACCGGGCGGGGGAGCGCCGGGGGACGACCGTCACCAGTGACTTGTCGACCAGCCGCAGCAGCAGCTCACCCGGCCCGACGGCGCCGGCCTCCGCGATGGCCGCCGACTCGCGCGCAGCCACAGCCTCCGCGGCGGCCACGGCTCCCTCCGAAACCATGGCCTCCGGCCCGGCCACGGTCTCCGGCGCTCCCACGCTCTCCTGCGCGGCCACGGCTTCCACGGCGTCCAGGGTGAAGGCGCCCGCGAAGACCGACAGCCGCTCGAACAGCGCCCGTTCGGGCTCGCTGAGCAGGGCGTAGCTCCACTCGACGACGCCGTCCAGGGTCCGGTGGCGGCGCTGCGGGGCCCGGGCCTCCCACGCCAGGAACCGGAACCGGTCGTCCAGCCACCTGCTGAGCTGGGCGGCGTCGAGCGCGTTCGCCCGGGCCGCGGCCAGCTCGATGGCCAGCGGCAGACCGTCCAGCTTCCGGCAGATCTCGGCCACCGCCGCCGCGTTCGCCTCGGTGACCGCGAAGTCCGGCTCGACCGCCGTGGCCCGGTCCGCGAACAGCCGTACCGCGTCGTACTCCATGACGTCCACCGCACCGCCCTGCGCGGGGGGCGTGGCGAGCCCCGTGACCGGCCACAGCGCCTCGCCCGGAATACCCAGCCGCTCCCGGCTCGTCGCCATGACGCGTACGTCGCGGCAGGCGGAGAGCAGCGGCAGCACGAGCTGTGCGACCGCCTCCACGAGGTGCTCGCAGCAGTCCAGCACCAGCAGCATCACCTTGTCGCGCAGCCGCTCCGCCAGGACGTCCGGCAGGGTTCTGCCCGCCTGCTCCTGCACGTCGAGACCGGCCGCGACGGCGTGCGCGACCAGCAGCGGCTCGCTCAGTCCCGCCAGTTCCACGAACCGCGCCCCGTCCCGGTAACGGGGGGCCAGGCTCGTGGCCACCTCGACGGCGAGCCGGCTCTTGCCCGCTCCGCCGGCCCCGGTCAGGGTGACCAGCCGGTTGTGTTCCAGTCGCGCACAGACCCCGGCGGCTTCCTGCCGGCGCCCGACGAAGCTCGTCAGCGGCGCGGGTAAGTCCTTCGGTCCTCCGGCCGGCACCATCTTCGACGCTCCAACCCAGCGGCGCATCGAAGCGCCACCCCCCGCTCGCGAGGATAGTTTCGCGCCGGGCGGCGAAACAACCGAAAGCGGTTGCATCGTCTGCCGGTAACGGGCCTGACCTGCGGGTCGGGTACGGCAGGGCCGGACCGTCACGGGGCGGGTGGGCATTCCGGCGTCCGGGTGCCCCGGGGGACGGGAGCGGCGGTACGGCCCCGCGGACGTACCGCCCCTACGGCGGACGGCCTCCGCCGCCCGGCCCGGTCCGAGGTGGTCCTCCCGGGTGTTACGTGAATTGTCACGGTGTTCCCTCCGCGTTCACGCCCACCACGGCGAGGGGCCCGGTCCGCCGGGCCCGGACCTCCGCTACGCCGCTACCCCGAGGAGCTCACGTGGTGGGAAAATCCGCCGAGGCACCGCCGGCCGCACCGACACCGACCACACCGACACCGGACGCGCCGGATACACCGGACACGCCGGCTGAACCGTCCGGACCGGCCGCCGTGGCCGCCCCGGCGGCCCCCGCCCTCGCCGCGGTGCTCGCGGACGTCCTCCGTGTCGAACGCGTCCCGGCCGACGCCCACTTCTTCACCGACCTGGGCGCCGACTCGCTGGTCATGGCCCACTTCTGCGCCCGGGTCAGGAAGCGCCCCGGCCTGCCGTCGGTGTCGATGAAGGACATCTACCGGCACCCGACCATCACCGGCCTGGCGGCGGCCCTCACCGAGACCACACCGGCTGCGCCCCCGGCGCCGGCCCCGGCCGTGTCCGACGCCCCACCGGCCCCGCCGGCCGCCCCGCCGCGCCCCGTCAGCACCCTCGCGTACCTCCTGTGCGGCACCCTGCAACTCCTGGCGTTCCTCGGTTACTCCTACCTCGCCGCCGTGGTCACCACGGGCGGTTACACCTGGATGTCCGCCGCGTCGGGCGCGGGCGACAGCTACGTACGGGCGGCCGTCCTCGGAGCCGCGGTGTTCGCGGGGCTGTGTGCCTTCCCGGTCCTCGCCAAATGGGTGCTCGTCGGACGCTGGACGCCGCGGGACATCCGGGTCTGGAGCCTGGCGTACGTCCGCTTCTGGATCGTCAGGACGCTCGTCCAGGCGAGCCCGCTGGTCCTGTTCACCGGCTCGCCGCTCTACACCGGCTACCTCCGGGCACTGGGCGCGAAGATCGGGCGGGACGTGACGATCCTGACCAGGCACGTACCCGTCTGCACGGATCTGCTGACCGTCGGCGACGGCACGGTCGTCCGCAAGGACGCGTACCTCACCTGCTACCGGGCGCACGCCGGGGTGATCCGGACCGGCCCGGTCGTCCTCGGCAAGGACGTGCTCGTCTGTGAGGCGACGGTGCTCGACATCGGGACGTCGCTGGGCGACGGCGCCCAGCTCGGCCACGCCTCCGCCCTCCACACCGGCCAGGAGGTGCCCGCGGGGGAGCGCTGGCACGGCTCGCCCGCGCAGCGTACGGCGGTCGATTACCGGACGCTCGACGCGGCGGGCCGCAGCACACCGCGCGTGGCCTACGCGGCCCTGCAACTGCTGACCACCCTGCTCGTGTACCTGCCGCCGGCCATCGGCGGCGTGAGCATGCTGCTGGCCGGAGTGCCGCAGCTCGCCTCGCTGCTGGACCCCGGAGCGTTGGCCCTGACGAGCTGGTCGTTCTACGGCGAGGCCCTGGCCGCCTCCGCACTGCTCTTCTTCGGCGGCCTGACCGCCGGGCTGCTGGTGGTCGTCACGGTGCCCCGGCTGCTCCACCTCGCCCTCGAACCGGGCCGGACCTACCGGCTCTACGGCCTGCACTACTCGCTGCACCGCACGGTCGCGCGGATGACCAACGTCAAGTTCTTCACCACGCTCTTCGGCGACAGTTCCTACATCGTCGCCTACCTCAGCCGTCTCGGGTACGACCTGTCCCGCGTCGAGCAGACGGGGTCGAACTTCGGCACCGGCGTCAAGCACGAGTCCCCGTACCTCAGCTCGGTCGGCAGCGGGACGATGGCCGCCGACGGCCTGTCGCTGATGAACGCGGAGTACTCCCGTACCTCCTTCCGGCTCTCCCGCGTCGTGATCGGGCCGCACAACTTCCTCGGCAACACCGTCTGTTACCCGCCGCGCGGCCGGACGGGTGACAACTGCCTCCTCGCGACGAAGGTCGCCGTCCCCGTCGACGGGCCCCTGCGGGAAGGCGTGGGCCTCCTCGGTTCGCCCTGCTTCGAGATCCCGCGGTCCGTCGAGCGCGACGCCGCCTTCGACCACCTGCGCGAAGGCGAAGCGCTACGGCGCCACCTGGCCGCCAAGAACGCCTACAACCTCCGGACGATGGGCCTGTACCTGCTGGTCCGGTGGGCGCACGTCTACGTCCTGACCCTGCTCGCCTGGGCCGCCGCCGATCTGTACGGCACGTTCGGCGCCGTGGCGGTCGCGGTGGCGTCGCTCCTCGCGGTGCTCTGCTCCGTCGCGTACTCCGTGGGGGTCGAACGCGCCGTCACCGGGTTCCGGCGCCAGACGCCGCGGTACTGCTCGATCTACACGCCGTACTTCTGGCGGCACGAACGTTTCTGGAAGCTGCACGCCATGCCCTCCCGCTTCCTGAACGGCACCCCCTTCAAGAGCCTGTTCTGGCGGGCCCTCGGCGTACGGCTCGGACGGCGGCTGTACGACGACGGCTGCGACATGCCCGAACGCTCCCTCGTCACCCTCGGGGACCACTGCACCCTCAACGTGGGCAGCACCGTCCAGTGCCACTCCCAGGAGGACGGCACCTTCAAGTCCGACCGCACCGTCATCGGTTCCGGCTGCACCCTCGGCACCGGGGCGCTCGTCCACTACGGCGTCACGATGGGCGACGGCGCGTCGCTCGCGCCCGACTCCTTCCTCATGAAGGGCGAGGAGATGCCCCCGGACGCGCGATGGGGCGGAAACCCCGCCAGGGAGCTGCCCGCCGGCCACGCCCTGCCCGCCCGGCACCCGTCCGAGACAGCCGCACCCGCCGCACCCGCCGCACCGAGCGGTCCACCGGCAGCACCCCACCCCGAGCGCACGGACTGAGAGCGGAGGAAGACCGATGACATGGTCAGCGGAGGAAGCCGACCGCGAGTTCTGGCGCGGTGTGCTCGACGGCGGCGGCCGTACCGTCCTTCCCCGGTGGTCGGCCCGCCCGGTGCCGGGCCTGGCCGAGTACCGGACCGTGGTCCCGGACGGCCTCGTGGCGGACCTGCGGCGCGTCGCGGACGAACTGGCGGTGCCGCTGCGCTCCGTACTGCTGGCGGCCCACGTCAAGGTGCTCGCCGCACTGACCGGCGAGCAGGAGGTCACCACCGGCTACGTCACGGCGGCGGGCGGCCGGCCGCTGCCCTGCCGGCTGACGGCCGCCCCCGGCTCGTGGCGGGCCCTGGTGCTGCACACCCGCCGTGCCGAGTCGCGCCTCCTGGCGCACCAGAACCTGCCGGCCGGCGAACCGGGCCTGGACACCCCGCTGTCCGAGGCGGTCTTCGACCCGCACGGCACCGGCCGCGGGCTCCCCGACGGCGTCGTCCTGTCGACCGGCCTCACCTCGGGCCGCGGTCGTCTCACCTTACGGCTGCGCCACCGCACCGAGGCGCTCGACGAGGAGTGCGCCGCCAGGATCGCCGACTACCACCGCACCGCCCTCGCCCTGATCGCCGCCGACCCGCACGCCGAACACGCCCGGCAGAGCCTGCTGTCCGCCGCCGAACTCCACCACCAGCTCGAAGGACTCGCCGGCCCCCGCAGGGACCTGCCGGACCACCGCGCGCACGAACTCTTCGAACAGCGGGCAGCGGCGCACCCGGACGCCGTCGCGGCCGTCCAGGGCACCGGCAGCTGGACGTACGCGCAACTCAACGCACGCGCCAACCGGCTCGGCCGGGCCCTGCTGGCCCGCGGGCTGCGCCGGGAAGGCGTCGTCGCGGTGGTCACCGAGCGGAATCTCGACTGGCTGGCCGCCGTCCTCGCCGTCCTCAAGGCGGGCGGCGTCTACCTGCCGATCGAGCCGCACTTCCCCGCCGACCGCATCGCCACCGTCCTCTCCCGGGCCGGCTGCGCCCTCGTACTGACCGAACACGGCAGCACCGGCACCCTCGACCAGGCACTGAAGACCCTGCCCGGGGTCCGGCGCCTGACCGTCGGCACGGCGTACGCGGAGGACCACGCCGACGCCGAGAGCGACCTGGGTGTCCCGGTCGCGGCGGACCACCTCGCGTACCTCTACTTCACCTCCGGCTCCACCGGCGAGCCCAAGGGAGCGATGTGCGAGCACGCGGGCCTGCTCAACCACCTCTACGCCAAGATCGACGACCTGGAGATCGGCGCGGGGCAGGTGGTCGCCCAGACCGCGCCCCAATGTTTCGACATCTCGCTGTGGCAGCTGCTCGCCGCGCTGCTCGCCGGCGGCCGGACCCTGCTGGTCGAACAGGACACGGTGCTGGACGTGCCGCGGTTCGTCGACCGGATCACCGAGGGCCGGGTGAACGTCCTCCAGGTCGTACCGTCGTACCTCGAAGCGATCCTGTCCTACCTGGAGCAGCACCCCCGCGCCCTGCCCGACCTGCGGTACGTGTCCGCGACCGGTGAGGAGCTCAAGGCCGGGACGGCGCGGCGCTGGTTCGCCGCCCAGCCCGGCATCGTCCTGGTCAACGCGTACGGGCTGACCGAGACCTCGGACGACACCAACCACGAGGTCATGCGCCGCGCGCCGGAAGGGCCCCGGGTGCCGCTCGGCCCGCCCGTCGGCAACGTGCGGCTCTACGTCGTCGACGAGCACCTGGCACCGGTCCCGCTCGGCGCCCCCGGCGCGATCGTCTTCTCCGGCGTCTGCGTCGGCCGCGGCTACGTCAACGACCCCGAACACACCCGCGCCTGCTTCGGCACCGACCCGCACCGCCCCGGACAGCGCCTCTACCGGAGCGGGGACTTCGGGCGCTGGCGGCCCGACGGGAAACTGGAGTTCCTGGGCCGCCGCGACGCGCAGGTCAAGGTCCGCGGCTTCCGCATCGAGACCGGCGAGGTCGAGAACGCCCTGCTGCGCGTGCCCGGCGTCCGCGACGGCGCCGTCGTCGTCACCGGACGGGCCGGCCAGGACGCGCGGCTGGTGGCCTTCTACTGCGGCCCGCGGTCCCTCAGGAGCGACGCGCTGCGCAGCCGGCTGGCACGGTCGCTGCCCGCGTACATGGTGCCGTCGGCCTTCCACTGGCGCGGCGGCACGCTGCCCCTGACCGCCAACAGCAAGACCGACCGCAAGGCCCTCGCCGCGCTCGCCGCCGAACTCGACGCCCCGGACCGCCGCCACCGCACGCCCGAGACGCCCACCGAGCGGCGGCTCGCCACCGCGTGGGCCGCCACGCTCGGCGTCCCGCCGGACCGCGTCGGCCGCCGGGACCACTTCTTCGACCGGGGCGGCACCTCACTGGCCGCGGTGAAACTGGCGATCCTCCTGGACCGCGCGGTCTCCCTCAAGGACGTCACCCGGCACCCGGTCCTGGCCGACCTGGCGCAGGTGCTCGACCGCAGGTCACAGCCGGATCCGGAGCTGCTGCGGCCGCTGACGGAGACGGACGGCGCGCGCGACGGGGCCCTGGTGTGCTTCCCCTGGACGGGCGGTGACACGGCGGCCTTCCAGCCGCTGGCCGACGCGCTGCGCGCGAGCGGGCGAGCCGTCTACGCGGTCGGACTGCCCGGACCCGACGCGGCGCCACCGGCCGGCCCGCCCGCGTCACCGGCGCAGGACGTCGAGCGGGCCGCCGCACGGGCCGTCGCCGACATCGTCCGGCTCGGCCTGACCGGGCCGCTGCTGTGGGGGCACTCCTCGGGGGCCGCGTACGCGATGGAGGTGGCCCGGCAACTGGAGAAGCGCGGTGCGGCGGCCCGACGGCTGTTCATCGGCGCGCGGCTGCCCGGTGACAGCACCGGCGGGCAGGCCGCCGGCGGCGGACCGGCTCACCACTACCTCGCCGACACCCTGGCCGCCCCGCCCACCGTGCGGCTGTCCACGCCGGTCACCGCGGTCGTCGCCGCCGACGACCCGCACACGGCGCGCTTCCGGCACCGGTACCGGGACTGGGGGCCGCTGGCCGAACACGTCGACCTGTACGTCCTCACCACCGGCGGCCACTACTTCCCGCGCACCCGGCCGGCCGACACGGCGCGCGCGGTCCTGCGCGCCGCCGGACTCCGCACACCCACCTGAAGAGCCCGAGCCGCCTGACGGCCCTGGCTTTCCCGACGGCCCAGGCCCTCCCGACGGCCCTGACCTTTCCGACAGACCTGACCGCCCGAACGACCACCACCCCACCCGAAAGGCCCTCCCATGCCCCACCCACCCGCCACCCCACCGCCGCTCGACCTGAACCTGCTCCCCGGCACGCCCCCGGTCCTCCTCGCCGAACCCACCGGCGACGCGGCGAGCTGGGCCGCCGGGTACCGCGACAGCCTGCGCGCCCTCACCGTCGAGCACGGCGCGGTCCTGGTGCGCGGCCTCGCGCTGCACGACGCCGACCAGGCCGGTGCCGTCTTCCGGCAGCTGGCCACCGGCCTGCTCACGGAACGCGAAGCCTTCGCACCGCGCCGGGAGTACGCCGACGGCGTGTACTCCTCCGCGAAGTGGCCGCCCTACCAGCCGATGTGCATGCACCACGAACTCAGCTACCCCCTTACGGTCCCCGGTCTGCTGCTCCTTGCCTGCCTCGGCGCACCGGACAGCGGCGGGGCCACCGGGGTCGCCGACGCCGCGGCCGTCCTCGACGCGCTGCCCGCCGAGCTGACCACACGCTTCGAGCGGGAGGGCTGGCTGCTGACCAGGAGCTACCACGACGAGGTCGGGGCCTCCCTGACCGAGGCGTTCGGCACCGACGACCGCCGCGCCGTAGAACGCTACTGCCGCGGCCACGCCATCGACTTCGCCTGGCAGCCCGACGGCGGCCTGCGCACCCGCCAGCGGCGCGGTGCCGTGCTCCGCCACCCCGTCACCGGCCACCGCTGCTGGTTCAACCAGATCGCCTTCCTCAACGCCTGGACGATGGACCCCGAGGTACGTGAGTACCTGACCGACATGTACGGCGCCGACGCGCTGCCGTTCGACACCCGCTACGGCGGCGGCGACCCGATCGGCGAGGACGTCGTCCAGCTGCTCAACACCGTCTACGAAGCCCACACCGCCCGTGAGCCGTGGCAGGCGGGCGACCTGATGCTCGTCGACAACCTCCGTACGGCACACAGCAGGGAGCCCTACGAAGGGCCGCGCGAAGTGCTCATGGCGATGACCGACGCGGTGCACCCGGCCGCCTGCGCACCCGGAGGGGAGACGATCGCGTCATGACGCTCACCCGCCCCGCCGGGACGGCCGGGCCGGACGCGCCGCCCACCGCACCGCCCTTCGCGGTGATCTCCGGCGCCCAGGTGGAACAGGCCCTGCTAGGCCGCGAACGGCAGATCGTCGAGCTGGTCGAAGCCACCTACCGGCTGCACGGCGCCGGTGACACGGTCGTCCCGCCGTCGTACTTTCTGCGCTTCCCCGACCGCCCGGACTCCCGCATGATCGCGCTGCCCGCCTCGATCGGCGGACGTGCGCCGGTGGACGGCCTCAAGTGGATCTCCAGCTTCCCGCGGAACGTGGCCGCGGGGCTGCCCAGGGCCTCGGCGGTGCTGATCCTCAACGACCACGCCACCGGGTACCCGTACGCCTGCCTGGAGGGCTCGGTCATCAGCGCCACCAGGACGGCGGCCTCCGCGGCGTCGGCGGCCGGCCGGCTCAGCCGCGGCCGCCCGCGCCCGCGCCGTGTCGGCTTCGTCGGCACCGGCCTGATCGCCCGCTACGTCCACACCTTCCTGGCCGCCACCGGCTGGCAGTTCGAGGAGATCGGACTGTACGACGTGTCCGCCGACAGCGCGGCGGGCTTCCGTACGTACCTGGAAACGGCGGCCGGAACGCACCAGGAACTCTCACCGGCCACCGGCGCCGCCCCGGCCCACGTCACCCTCCACACCGACCCCGGACAGCTGATCCGCACCAGCGATCTCGTCGTCTTCGCCACCGTCGCCGCCCGGCCGCACGTCAGCGACCTGTCGTGGTTCGCGCACCACCCGCTGGTGCTGCACATCTCCCTGCGCGACCTGGCCCCCGAGATCCTGCTCACGGCGGCCGACATCGTCGACGACACCGACCACTGCCTGCGCGCCGGCACCTCGCCCCACCTGGCCGAACAGCTCACCGGCCACCGCGGCTTCGTCACCGGGACCATCGCGGACGTGCTGGCCGGGCGGGTGAGCGTGCCCGGCGACCGGACGGTGGTCTTCTCGCCCTTCGGCCTGGGGGTGCTCGACCTGGCCGTCGGTGCCTTCGTCCACGACGAGGTCGCCCGTTCCGGCGGCCTGCGCCACATCGACGGCTTCTTCCACGCACTGCGCCGGTACGGATGAACGCGGCGCCGGTCCAGGAGAACCGGCCGCGCCGGCCCGGCTGAACGACTGCATGCACTGCAGAACGAGGGGGGACAAAGTGCCAGTCATATCCTTGCCGCTGGACTTCAACGAGGAGGACCTCTACGTCGACCTGCGGGCGACGTTCGGGCATCCGCTGTACCTGAAGTGCGAGGGCTTCAACTTCGCCGGCTCGATCAAACTGAAGGCCGCCACGGAGATGGTGGCGGCCGCGGAGCGCGACGGCGTGCTCACCCCGGGAGCCACCCTGGTCGAGTCGTCGTCCGGGAACCTGGGCGTGGCGCTGAGCATCATCGCGGCGAGCAAGGGCTACGGATTCCTGTGCGTGACGGACGCCCGCTGCAACCTGTCGGCCCGGCGGATGATGGAGGCGCTGGGCAGTCAGGTGCACGTCATCACCGAGCCGGACGCCCGCACAGGCTTCCTCGGCGCGCGCATCGACTACGTACGCCGCCTGACCGCCACGGACGACCGCTACGTCTGGCTCAACCAGTTCACCAGCCCCGACAACTGGAAGGCGCACTACCGCAGCACGGCGCCGGCCATCGCCCGCCAGTTCCCGCACCTGGACGTGCTGTTCGTCGGCGCCGGCACCACCGGGACGCTGATGGGCTGCGCCCGCTACTTCCGCACCTGGCACCGGCCGGTGCGCGTCGTCGCGGTGGACACCGTCGGCTCGGTGTCCTTCGGGGGCGTCCCGGGCCGCCGGGTGATCCCCGGCCTGGGCACCAGCGTCCCACCGCACCTGCTCGACGCCTCCTTCGTCGACGAGGTCGTGCGGGTGGAGGAGACGGACACCATCCGTACCTGCCACCGCCTGGCCGGGCGCGGCTTCCTGTTCGGCGGTTCCACCGGCACGGTCGTCAGCGGCGCCACGGCCTGGCTCAGCCGCCGGCACCCGCACCGCCTGACCGCCGTCGCCATCGCCCCCGACCTCGGCGAGCGCTACCTCGACACCGTGTACCGGCCCGCCTGGCTGCGGGACGTCTACGGTGAGGAGCTGCTCGCCGCCGACGGACTGGCGGGGGCCCGCTCGGCGTGAGGTGCCCGGAAAGTCACCGGGCGTGAGCGGCCGGGGCCGGGGTACGCGAGCGGCATCCCGGAGGCGGAGAAAGGGCGGACGACGTGCGCAGTGTGGGTGTGGAGGAGGAGCTGCTGCTGGTGGACGCGCGGACCGGTGAGCCGCGTGCCCTCTCGGCGGCGGTCCTCGCGGCAGCCTCGCGGGATCCGCTGGGCAACGAGGAGGTCTTCGAGAGCGAGCTGCACCGGCAGCAGCTGGAGTTCGCCACCCGGCCCCAGACGGACATGGGCGACCTGGCCAAGGAGATACGGCGGTGGCGGGCGGAGGCGGCGCGCCACGCCGAGGGCCTGCGGGCCTCGGTGGCCGCCCTGGCGACCTCGCCGCTGGAGGTGAGCCCGACCATCGGCAGCGGCGAGCGCCACCAGTGGCTCGCCCGACACTTCGGCCTCACCGCCCAGGAACAGCTGACGTGCGGCTGCCACATCCACGTCTCCGTGGACTCCGACGAGGAGGGCGTGGCCGCACTGGACCGGATGCGGCCCTGGCTGTCCGTCCTGCTGGCGATGAGCGCGAACTCACCGTTCTGGCAGGGCGAGGACAGCACGTACAGCAGCTACCGCAACCGGGTGTGGGACCGCTGGCCGTCGGCCGGGCCCGTCGAGGTGTTCGGCACCGCCGACCGCTATCACGAACAGGTCGCCGACATGACGGCCAGCGGCGTGCTCAAGGACGAGGGCATGGTCTACTTCGACGCGCGGCTGTCCCGCTCGTACCCCACCGTCGAGACCCGGGTCGCCGACGTGTGCCTGGACCCGTCCACCACCGTGCTGCTGGCCACCTTGACCCGTGGCCTGGTGGAGACCTCCGTACGCCAGTGGCACGACGGCGTCCCGCCCACCCGCCACACCGTCGCGCTGCTGCGCCTGGCGGCTTGGCGGGCCGCCCGGTCGGGGCTGGAAGGTGAGCTGATCCACCCGGTCACGATGCGTCCGGCCCCGGCCGAGGCCGTCGTACGGGCCCTGTTCGACCACGTACGGGACGCCCTGGAGGACAGTGGCGACCTCATGCCCGCACAGGAGGCGCTGGCCGCCCTGCTGAAGACCGGCAACGGCGCCCGCGTGCAACGGGAGCTGCTGCGCAGCACGGGCAGTCTGCGCGGGGTGGTCACCGAGTGCGTGCGCCGTACGCTCGACTGACACCGGCTCGCACGTGGCCGGGCCGCGATCGGAGGGGACATGCGCGAGCTGAGGGGCAGGACCGCCGTGGTCACCGGTGCCGCGAGCGGCATCGGCCGGGGCATGGCCGAGGCGTTCGCCGGTGAGGGCATGCGGGTGGTGCTGAGCGACGTGGAGGAGGCGGCGCTGCACAGGACGGCGGCGGAGCTGCGGGACGCCGGCGCCGAGGTGCACGCCGTCGTCACCGACGTGGCGGACGCGGCGGACGTCACCGCGCTCGCCGACTCCGCCCTGCGGACGTACGGCGCCGTACACGTGCTGTGCAACAACGCGGGGGTCTACACGGGCAGCAAGCCGAGCTGGGAGAGCACCCTCGACGACTGGGCGTGGATCCTCGGCGTGAACCTGATGGGTGTCGTGCACGGCATCCGTACCTTCCTGCCCGTCATGATCGAGCAGAACGAGGAGGCGCACATCGTCAACACCGCCTCCATGGCCGGCCTGCTGCCGGGCGGCTCGCTGTACGGGGCGACGAAGACCGCCGTCGTCTCCCTGTCGGAGACGGTGCACCTCGAACTCGTCGAGAGCGGCAGCAGGCCCCGGATATCCGTGCTGTGCCCCGGGCTGGTCGACACGGATATCTACCACTCCCAGCGGAACCGGCCGGCCCGCTTCCCCGACGCGGGACCGGTGCCGGGCACCTGGTCGGTCGACGCGGCCCGGCAGGCCTTCAAGGAGTTCGGGGTCCGGCCGCGCGTCATCGGTGACGAGGTCGTACGGGCGATACGCGAGGAGCGCTTCTACGTCCTGACCCACCCGGAGTACCGGGACCACATCAAGCACCGGACCCAGCGGATCCTCGACGGGGAGAACCCCACGGTGCTGTCCCCGCCGGCGCCCGGCCGGCGCTAGGGTCGCGGTATGGCGGAGCCCCGGCGCATCGACGAGAGCTGCGCCGTGGTGGCCATTGCCGCCTCGGCCGGGGGCGTGTTCGCGCTGCTGGAGCTCTTCGGCTCCTTCGCCGTGGGCCCACCGGTGCCCACGCTGGTCGTACAGCATCTGAGCCCGCGCCACCGTACGCTGCTGGACACGATCCTCCAGCGGCGTACGCGGGTGCCGATCACGCTGGCCCGGGACGGCGAGCGGGCCGGGGCCGGACGGGTCTACCTGGCCCCGCCCGACCGGCATCTGCTCATCGGGCCGGAGGGCACCCTCACCCTGTCGGACACGGAACGGGTGAACTGGGTCAGGCCCGCGGCGGACCGGCTCTTCACCTCGGTCGCCGAGACCTACGGGGACCGCGCCTGGGCCTTCGTGCTCAGCGGGACCGGCCGGGACGGCGCGGTGGGTGCCCGGGCCGTCAAGGCCGGCGGCGGCACCGTCGTGGTGCAGGACCCGGACTCCGCCGATTACCCCGGCATGCCCCGGGCCACGCTGGAGACCAGCGTCGTGGACCATGTGCTGGGCCTGCACGACATCGAGGCGATGATCCGCGCGTTCGCCCGCTGCGGGCAGCAGTCCTGACCCGGCACGGCGCCGTGCGGGAGAGCACAGGAAAAGTGCGGGACGGCCGCGAAGCCGTCCCGCACCGGGGGGTGACACGCCGCCCCGCCGGGGGCGGGTGGCGTGTCAGGGCGTCAACGTCAGTCGTTGACGCAGGTGTTGCCGAAGGCCGGGTTGAGCAGCCCGACGACGTTGATCGTGTTGCCGCAGACGTTGACCGGCACGTGGACCGGGACCTGCACGGTGTTGCCGGAGACGACGCCCGGCGAGTTCAGCGCCGCGCCCTGGGCCCCGGAGTCGGCAGTCGCGAGGCTCGCGCCGCCCAGGATGATGGCGCAGGTTCCCGCGGCGGCGACGGCAGTCTTGATGGCACGCGACATGGAATGTTGCTCCTCGTACATTGAGAAAAAGGACAGGCGGCCTGGCGGGGGCAGACGGTGCCCGCCGTCACGGCTGGTGGGCCGCCGGACACCCACTCAACCCGATGTGGCGCCGCTTGTCGCGAGAAACGGAAGGTATTCACTCTATTTAGGGTGAATCGAATCAGCGTATTAATAGTCCAGGTCAGGGCCCGGTTTCCGGGTTCCGCGGGCGGCCGGGAACCGCGCCGGACCGCCGCGGGAGCCGACGGCGGCCCGGCCGGGGAGCGGGCCGTCAGTGCACGTTGATGGTGAAGGTGGAGGTGGTGTTGCGGATGTTCTCCGCGTTGTCGCGGAGGGTCAGGTTGCGGAAGGTGGCCTGGCCGACGGCCGGACCCGGGCCCTGTTCGTTGGCCCAGATCCCGTAGCCGGACTTGTGGCTGTACTCGTCGCCGCTCTTCTTGGCGCCGGAGACGGTCACGTTGCTCAACTCGGTGTCCTGCACCGGGTTCTGCGGCTGCTGGCCTACGTAGTTCGTCTGGAACATGATGCCGTGGTACGTCGGGTCGGTGATCCGGGCGCCGTCGACCCGGATCGCGCGGAAGGGCTTCGACGCGGAGTAGAGCCAGATGCCGGGGAAGGTCTGGCCGTTCCAGAAGTGGCCGCCCGCGCGCTCGATGTCGAGGTTCGCGAACGTGGTCCGTCCGGGGCCGAAGCCGTTCATCGGCAGGCCGAAGTCCAGCGAGGAGACGGTCACACCGGCGTAGACCAGGGTGTCCGCCACGCGGATGTTGCGGAAGGTGTTGAGCTGGCCGCCGTAGACCGCCAGGCCGGCCGCGCGCCAGGTGAGTTTGGAGGTGAGGTTCTCGTAGACGTTGCCCGACTGCTCACCGCCGCCCGCGTCGAGCGCGGAGAAGAGGGCGAAGGAGTCGTCGCCGGTGGCCCGGGCCTCGTTGTTGGTCACCAGGTTGTCGCTGGAGCCGTTGGTCATGTTCAGGCCGTCGGCGAAGGTGTTGCGGATGCGGTTGTTCTTCAGGGTCATCCGGTCGGTGTCGGCACCCCAGTAGAGGCAGACCATGTGCTCGGCCCAGATGTTGTCGATGGTGATGCCGGAGATGTGCTGGAAGTCGAAGACCTTGCCGGGGCCGTCGATGCGCGAGGTGTAGTTGCCGAAGTACGCGAAGCCGGAGAACGCCGAACCGTCGGCGCCGTCGGCCGCGCGGAAGCCGACATCGGTGTTCTGCTGCCCGGCGGGGGCGTGGAAGCGGGTGTACCACGGGCCGGCGCCGATCACCCGCACCGGCTTGAGGTAGACCTGGAACTTGCCGGACGTCTGGTAGTCACCCGGCGGCAGATAGACCCCCTTGATCCGTCCGGTGGTGTCCATCCGGGCCCTGTCCAGCGCGTTCTGCACGTCCTGGTGACCGAACCCGGCCGGCTGGACGAACGCCTGCGGGTCCGGGTTCGGCGCCGCGGCGGCCTGCTCGACGTCGAGGAAGTCGATGGCGTACGAGGAGGGGTTGTCGGCGTCCTTCTGGAGCCGGATCCTGCTGCCCGCCGGTACGGTACGGCCGAGGTCGAGGTGCGCCTCGTCGTAGATGTGCCGGGCCGGACCGGCGCCGGGGTCGTTGACCGGGGCCGCCTCGGGGCCGTACAGCCAGGCGTACTTGGAGGTCAGCTCGAACGGCCTGGCCTTCTGCCCGTCCACGTAGACGTTCAGCTTCGCGGCGGTCCCGCCGCCGCCCGGGGCGTCCGGGATGGAGAAGCGGGTGACCAGGGTGTTGGTCGCGACCGGGGTGGTGAACTCGACGTACTGACCGGTCTGCCGGAGGGTGACGGCCTTGCGGCCCGAGGCCTCGCCCGCCAGGTCGCCGATCTTGCGGTTGGGACCGACCACCTGTGCGCCGCCGCCGGTGGTGCCGGATTCCGCTTCGATGGTGGTGTAGGGCATGGTGGCGCCGGTGGTGGCCTCGGCCTGCGGGGAGCGGGGCCGGGGCTTGTCGTGCCGCACGGCGAAGGTGGCGTTCCGAGAGCCGGTGCCTGCGGGAACGGTACGGGTGGCCGTACGGCTGTCAGGGGACTGGTTGCCTGCCGCGTCCCGGGCCCGCACCGTGTAGACGGTCTGCCGCGCCGTGCCGCCGGGCGCCGTGGTGTCCTGCCAGTGCGTCGCCGTCGCGGGCAGCGCGGTACGCAGCCGGCCGTCGGCGTAGACGTCGTATCCGGCGGCGCCCGGAGCGTGGTCCCAGCTGAGCGTCGCGCCGTGCAAGTGTAGGGAGCGCGGGGCCTGCGGGGGAGTGGTGTCGCCCGAAGAAGCGCCGTACACGGCCAGTTCGCCGACGCGGTGAGCGCCGACGATGCGGAGGTGGCGCAGCGGGGCGCCGCCCACGGGCAGCGTCACCTTGCCCTGGCGGGCCCGGGTGTCGGACAGGTCGACGAAGTCGCGGCCGTCGACGGAGCCCTGGAGGCGGACCTGCTGGGCCGCGCCGGGCAGGTCGATCTCGACCCGGTCCAGGCGGCGGGTCGCGCCGAGGTCGGCCCGTAGCCAGCGGGCGGCGCTGCCCTTCGCGTACGAGGCCGGGTCGCCGTCGTGCGCGCGGGCGGCTTCCTCGCCGCTGAGGCGGAGCGGGAGGGGAGCGGTGCTCCCGCCGGCTGCCCCACTGCCCGGCGTACTGCCCGGTACGGTCGCGGCGGAGGCCGTCTGCCCGCTGGAGAGCAGCAGGCCGGCGCCGAGCAGGGCGGCCAGCGCGGGTCGCCAGGCTCTGCCGCGTGGCGTGGTGTGCCTCGGGGTATGAGGTGCGGTGCTCATGATGTTCCCTTCTGTGGGGAGAGGGGGCGGCGGCCGAGTCCGGGTCGGCTGCCTGCCGTTCGACCGTGTGGCGCGCCCAGTCCGCCGGGCGCGGCAGCCAGCTCGGGCCGTCACCGTCGGCGCTCCAGGGCAGCGGGACGCTGCAGCCGCCCCGGCCCGGGGCCACGCCGCCGGAGCGGGCGTGCACGGGTCCTGGATCAGTTCGCGGGGGACGTCCACTTCCGACAGGCCCAGTTCCTCGCCCTGGTGGAGGTGGACGGAGCCGGGCAGGGCCAGGGTGAGCAGCGCGACGGCGCGAGCCCTGCGGGTGCCCAGGCCGAGGTCGGTGGGGATCCCGAAGCGTTTGCGTCCGAAGGCGAATCCGGTGTCGCCGGACCGTCCGTAGCGGGTGACCGTACGGGTCACGTCGTGGTCGGCCAGCACCCAGGTGGCGGGAGCCCCGACGGGGGCGTGCGCGGCCGGCGTCAGGTCGATGGACGCCCGTGGCTCGGCCGCGTCCCAGGGGCGGGCCATGAGGTCGAAGGTGAAGGCGGTGTGCAGCTCGGCGGGGCGCAGGTAACGGGCGAAGCGCTCGGCGTCGGGCAACCAGATCTCCCCGATCAGCACGACACCGTACTCGTCGGCCGGCCGCCGCCAGGAGCGGTAGAGGCCGTGCGGCTCCGGCCGGCCGTGGAAGGGGTGCGGGCCGCCGTCGCGGGGCATGTCGGGCAGCCCCGCGGCCTTGACGAGCAGCGCGGCAGAGTCGATGCGTACCGTGCGAGCCGCTTGCGTTGTCGGTGGCACCCGGAGCGGACCCGCGGGCAGGCGCGGCGGCGCGAGAGCGCACCGGTGCCCGTCGGGCCCGCTCCGCCGCGGCCGGCCGCATCATCTCAAGCGGCCGGCCGCGGCCGGTTCAGCGGACGAACTTCCAGCTGACCTGCGGGACCATGTCGGTGCCCGCCGGCACCAGCTTGCGGAAGGCCGCCTGGCTGAGGTCTATGTGCGTCGAGGCACAGGAGGGGCACTTGTCCCTGACCGGCACGGTGATGGTCCTGCCGTTGTAGGTGACCTGCACCTTGACGCCGGAACAGAGCGGGTCGTTGTTCGGGTTGGGCGAGGTCCACCAGGACGCGGAGACGGCGACCAGGTCCTGGGTGGCGGCGTCGATGTACGTGCCGCAGGCGCCGTAGCCCTTGTCGTTGTAGTAGGTCATCTTGCCGTTCATGGTCTGGCCGATCGGCACGGCCTGGGCCGTCCCGGTGCCGAGGGCGAGGCCGGTGACGGCGGCCACGCCGCAGACCACCGTTCTCCAGTGCCTGGATACGCGCATGATCGTCTCCTCCGAGTCTGTCCGGGTACGTTCCGGGGGGATTTCTCGGGCAGCTGCCGGTACCGGGCAGCGCGGGGCGCCCGGCGTTGCGCAACGGCGGGGAGTCACCGACGCGTTGTCGTCGGCGGCGCGCGCCCGGTTCCCCGGCGCGGCGACTGCCCGGGGCGACAGCCCACGGAGCACTCCCGATCACATGAGTGTCATGGACCGCGGCCGCCCCACAACCCCCAATGGGGTCAGATGTCCTGAAGTCGCGGATATGTGCGACTGGTTTGGCCCGGAACGGACGGTACGCGTCCGCCGCGACCCCGTGCTGCGCGACATCCCGTGAGTTCCCCTGAGCCCTGCTTAGCCCTTGTGCCCGTGGCCAGGGTGGTGCCCGAGCACTCCGGGCCGCCACACCGGGTGGGTGCGGCGGCCGTGGGGGGGATCGGCTCGTGGTTCGAGTCAGTCAGCGGAGCGGCGGATCAGCCTGGCGTCATCGCACCCTCCGGCACTCCGAACCAGTCCTCCAGCGCCTCCGCCGGCCCGGCCGCCGATGCCGGCGCCGGTGCCCCCGCGTCGGCTGCCCAGGCCGTGAAGCCGTCCGGACGGACGAGGACCGCGGCCAGGTCCGGGCGGGACGGGCAGCCGGCCGTCAGGGTGTCGACACGGCCGGCGTACCCCGCGGCGAGGGCCCGGAGCTCCGGGTCGTCGGTGAGGTCGAGCAGGAGCGCCCGGCCGCCGTGGAGGTGGTCCGCAAGGCGGCTGCCATCGGTGAGTTCGAGGTCAGGGGCGCTGCGGCCGATCAGCGGGTGCTCGCCCGGCAGCTCGTACCGCACGCCGCCACCGTTGAGCCGCGCGGTGAGGTACGTGGTGCCCATGACCGTCTCCGCCAGGTCGCTGAGGATCTGGCGCAGGGCCCGGGACTGCGGGTCCGGGCGCATGGCCGCGACCTGGGACCTGGTCCAGTCCAGGACCCACGCACCGACCGGGTGCCGCTCGGCGGTGTAGGTGTCCAGCAGCCCTTCCGGCGCCCGGCCGCCGATCACCGCGGCGAGCTTCCAGCCGAGGTTCATCGCGTCCCCGATCCCCAGGCTCAGCCCCTGGCTCCCGAACGCGGAGTGCACGTGTGCCGCGTCGCCCGCCAGCAGCACCCGGCCCTTGCGGTACTCGGTGACCTGGCGGGCGTGGTCGGTGAAGCGGGTCGCGGTCCGCACCCCGGTGATCGTGACGTCCACGCCGGACACGCGGCGCAGCCGAGCCTGCAGGTCCTCGGCGGTGACCGGCGCGTCCCGGTCGGCCGGCGGGCCGTCGAACTCCACGGTGACGACGCGGCCCGGCATCGGCCCGTGGGCGTACACCCCGGTGTCCGTGGCGGTCCAGCCGACCTTCAGGTCCTCGGCGCCGGTCATCTCCACGACCGCCTGGTGACAGGTGATCTCCGGGTCCGTACCGGGAAATGCGAACCCCGCGAGCTTGCGGACCGCGCTGCGGCCGCCGTCGCAGCCCACCAGCCAGCCGGCGCGTACGGCTCCGTGGCTGGTCCGCACGGTGACGGCCCCGTCGTCCGCGTCGAAGCCGGTCAGCTCCACTCCCCGGCGCACGTCGACGCCGAGCTCGTCCGCCCGCTCCCCGAGCAGCCGCTCGATGTCCTGCTGCGCCACGAAAGCGATCTCGGCGGCGGGCCCGGCGTCGCCGAGGCCCGGCTCCGTACGGTCGACCAGGTCGGCGCGCAGCATGATTCCGGCGAAATGCCCGACGATTCCGAGCCCTTGGCCCGCGGCCCCGCCGCCGTCCCCGTCGTTCCGCTCGCGCAGGAACGCCTGGAAGCGGTCCATCGCCTGCCGCTGCACCTCGGCCAGCGCGGGCAGCATGCCCCGGCGGTAGAGCGCCTCGGCGCTGGGCGTGGTGATCGCCCCGCCCTTGATCGTCGGGTTCACTTCGGTGAGGCGCTCCAGGACGGCCACCCGCGCGCCCCCGAGCCGCAGCTCACAGGCCAGCATCAGGCCGACCGGGCCGCCTCCGGCCACCACTACGTCCACGTCATAGTCCATGGCGCCGACTATGACCGAGGGTCCAAGAGGCCAAAAAGGCGCCGAGGTGTCAAGGGACCAGCCTCGTGAGAAGAATGGGGTCAGCACGGACAGCGCTGAGGACGATGGAGCGCTCGTCGACAAAGCACTGCATTTCAGCGCCTTCTCCTGCTCGACGGGGTCGTTGTCGGCGATGACGCCCGGGTTGCCGAAGCCGACCCACTGGAAGAACCGGTTGAAGGACTCGACCTTGTCCGTCGCCGCGGTCACCCGTCGGCGAAGTGGGGCGTTCGTCAGATATCGCGGCAGTTGTACGGTGCGGATGACGTGGCCGACCTCGCGGAACGCGGTGCAGGTGGCATTCTTGCGCGACCCCGACCCCGACCCCGACCCCGACCCCGACCCCGACCCTGACCGCAGCCGCTTGAGCAGCGTCGCCGAGGAGAGTGAGTGAGCAGCCGCTCGAAGTGCGACCAGCTCGGGGCCTGGGCCGGCTTCTTCACCCGGTTGTAGGGCGTGGTGCCGTCCGCGTCCCGCTCCTCCAGCAGCCGCAGCAGGCCCGCCCGCGCAAGCGCGCTCATCCGGTCGTGGATGCCCGCACAGATCGTCTCATGGCAGTCCGTCATCCCGGATGCCCACGCCACCTCACCCCGAGTCGGCGAGAAGAAAGAACAGATGCGGCTCATGCGGTGGCATCAGCTCAACATCGCCACCAACGTCGTTGAGCCGAACGGGCGACGGGCCAGGCGATCACGCCTTCAAGATCATTCCATGGCCCCTTCCGGGCTCACCTCGGCGATACGCGTGCTAGCCCGCACGGCGGAGGGTGATCATCCGCATGGATGACCCTCCACCGGCGTGATCCGGCCACGATGGAGACATGACGATCAAGGTGGCTGTGGACGACGCGGCGCGTCCGGCCGTGCGGGGGGCCGCGTGCCTGTGGCCGGGGATCGCTGTCGCGGTGTGGGGGCTCCTGTTCGCGGTACCCAGTTTCGTCTGGGCGACGGGGTGCACGTCCGGCGCGCGGACGACGGTGTCGCCGGACCTGGTGCGGCTGGCCGAGGACCGGGTGCCGTGGTTCGTGGCGGTCTTGTGGGTGACCGGGTTCCTGAAGGTGTTCGGGGCCCTGATCGGTGTCGGTCTGACCCGCCGGCGCGGCAGGTGGGCCGGCCGGCTCCTGGCGTTCTGCGGCGGCGGCGCGGCGGTGCTGCTCGCCTGGCACGGTGCTCTCTTCGTCGTGCACGGTGCCCTGGTCGAGGCCGGCACCCGCACGGTCGCGCCCGGCCTGGCCGGGCTGACCCGCTGGTACCTCTTCCTGTGGGGGCCGTGGTTCCTCGCCGGCGGCCTGGCGTTCGCCGTCGCCACCGTGCGGTACGTCCGCCGCCTGGATGTCCGCGGTGACGTGCGGCTGCACGGTGTCGTGGGGGCACTGGGCGCGCTGCTCCTGTCCTTGGCGTCGATGATCACCGGGGTCGGCTGACGGGCTCTCCCCGGCTCTGGGTTTCCGGTGCGGTGGTCAGCCCGAGAGGGCGAGGTCGGTCAGGTGCCGGTCCAGGAGGGTGTGCAGGAGTGTGGTGGTGGGGAGGGCGGGGTGGAGGTAGACGTGTTCGCGGCGGTGCTCGATGACGGCCAGCATCTTGCGGAGGGTGGCGGCGGCATCCTCGCGGCGGCCCGCGTGGTGCTCGGCCTGGGCGAGCAGACCGAGGTGCAGGGGCAGCCGCAAATGGGACCGGGAGGGCCGGAGTTCGGCCAGAGAGGTGTGCATCAGGGCCAGTCCCTCGTCGCCGCGGCCCAGGTGGGCCAGGGACCAGCCCTCGGTCAGGCGCAGCATCGCCGCCCAGTACAGGAGCCCGTGCTCCTCCGCCAGCCGTGCCCCCTCGGAGGCGGAGGCGTGCGCCGTGTCGGCGTCGCCCTCCCAGGCCGCGAGCACCGAGTCCACGTACAGGGCGAAGGACCGGTCGGAGGGCCGGCTCTCGTACGCCGTCAGGCCCAGCAGCTGGCGGCGGCGGGAGCTCGCCGTGTCGCGGTCGCCCAGGATCCAGTGGGTGAAGGCGTCGTAGGACCGGCAGGAGACCCGCGGGTCGTGCTGGAACGTACGGGCCAGCGTGCGGCCCTCAAGGGCGAAACGATCCGCCAGCCCGACGCTGCGCTCCAGCTCCGCCAGCGCCTCCGGCAGCCGGCCGCGCACGTGCAGCGCGATGCCCTTGCCGTACGCCGCGCCGAGCAGCGCCACCGGATGCCGCGTACGGCTGCCGATGTCCCGCAGCAGCCGGGAGAACTGCCGGGACTCGTCGTAGCGGCCGGTGACCAGGTACGCCGAGCACAGCGCCCACAGCACCGACGGGTCCTCGGGCGCGCGGGTGACCGCCGCGAGGGCGCGGCCCCGGCTGAGCGCCGCTTCCGCCTCGGCGTCGCCGTACCCGCGGACCGTGGCGAGCAGCTGCCCGAGCTGGATGTAGAGCCGCTGCTCCAACGCGCGGGCCGAGGCGTCGTCACGGGGCAGCAGGCCGGCCAGGTGCACGGCCCGGCGCAGCCACGTCTCGACCTTCTCGTACGCCAGCTGCTGCTCGGCCTGTTCGGCGGCGCGTAACAGCCGGGGGAGGGCCTGACGGGCGGGCAGCGCGTCCTGCGCGTGCCAGGTGTGGTGCGCCAGACGCTCGAACTCCTCGTCGCCGGCCTGCCCGCCGACGCGCGCGCTGAGCGACTCGGCGACCCGGGCGTGCAGCCGGTGACGCTCATCGCGCGCGAGAACGTCCAGGAGCGTCTCACGGACCAGCGCGTGGACGAAGTGCAGCCGCCCCGGGTGGTGCGGGTCCTCCCCGAGCAGGCCCGCCCGGATCGCCGACTCCAGGGAGGAGGCGACCGGTTCGTCCTCGACGGCGGTGCGGTGCAGCAGGTCCGTGTCCACCTCGGTGCCGATCACGGCACACAGCCGCAGTACCCGCAGGGCCTGCTCCGGCAGCGCGGCGAACCGCTGCCGCAGCGCCTCGCGCACCCCGGTCGGCACCTGGGTCAGCAGGACGTCGGTGGCGTCCGCGTCGTGCAGCCGCCGCGCGTCGCCGAGCAGCGACAGGAGCTGCATGACGAAGTACGGGTTGCCCTTGCTGCGCTGGTGGAGCGCCTCCACGACGTCCGCGCCGACCCCGCGCCCGGCCTGCGCCTCCACCAGGGACGCGACGGCGCTGCGCGACAGCCCGCCGAGCCGCAGCGTCTCGGTCCTGGGGCCGCGGAGGATGTCGGCCAGCACCCGGCGGATCGTGGCGTCGGAGTCGGCCTCGAAGTCCCGGGCGGTCAGCACGATGCTGATCCGGTGCCCCTGCCGCCGGGTGCCGAGCAGCCGCAGCAGGTCGAGGGAGGCCGCGTCGGCCCAGTGCAGGTCCTCCAGGAGCAGCACCAGCGGGCGTTCGGCGGCGAGCGCGAGCAGCACCTCGCACACCGCGTCGTGGGTCAGGAACCGCGCCTGGGCCCAGTCGTCCTCGTGGCCCTGCCCGCCGGGCCCGGCCGACCGCTCGGGCATCACCGGGGTGAGCAGCGTGTCGAAGGGCGCGGTCGCGGTGCGGAAGGCGTCCGGCCGGGTGGCCGACAGGTGGCGCAGCACCTGCGTCCACAGCCAGTACGGCGGTACGCCTTCGCCGGGGAAGCAGTGGCTCCAGACCACGTCGAGCGCGTCGCCGGCGGCCTCCTCCAGCGCCGGGGCCAGCTCCATCAGCAGCCGCGTCTTGCCGACCCCGGCGGCGCCGAGTACGCACGCCACGTGCCCGTGCCCGCCGGTCGCGCTCGCCGACGCGGTGACCAGGCGGTGCAGCTCCTGGTCCCGCCCGGTGAACGGCCAGGGCGCCGCGCCTCCTTCGGGGCGCGAGCAGTCGTCCGCGGTGGCTGCCGGCCGACCGGCGGTGACCCGGCCGACGCCGTGCACGCGCCGCGGCCCGGCCGCCCGCGCGCCCCTGGCCGGTCCCGAGACCGCCGTGCTCCGGTCCGGTGCCCCCGCGCCGGAGCCCCGGGCGGGCCGGTGCGCCCCGATGGCGCGGACCGGCGCGGCCGCGGCTTCCGGCGGGCAGGCGGGTGTGTCGGCCGGGGGGTGCTGCGCGGGAGGTTTCCTCATCCGGGACGGGGTGGGGGAGCCGGGGGTGGCCGATGAGCCGGGAGCGCTCGATGAGCCGGACAGGTCGGATGGGCCGGATGAATTGGGTGGTGCGAGAGATGTGAGTGATGAGGGGGAGTCGGATGAGCTGGGCTGTGCCCCCGACGACGCGCCGGCGTCCGGAGCCGCCGCGGCCCCGGCCCCGGCCGCCGGCCTCCCGTCGTCCAGCTCCTGACGGAGGATGGCGGTGTGCACCCGCTGGAGTTCGGCGGCGGTGTCCACGCCGAACTCCTCCACCAGGTGGCAGCGCGTCCGCTCGTACACCTCCAGCGCCTCGGCCTGCCGCCCCAGCCGGGACAGTGCCGTCATCAGATGTCCGACCAGGCGCTCGCGGGTCGGGTGGCGGCGTACCTCCAGGCCCAGTTCGGCCGCCACCTCCTCGGCCGCGCCGAGCGCGAGCCGGGCCTCCGCGCAGGCTTCCAGCGCGGTGAGCCGCACCTGCTCCAGGCGGGCGGTCTCGTCGGAGAGCGGCGGCTGGGCGCCGAACTCCGTGTAGGGCGAGCCGCGCCACAGCTCCAGGGCCTCGGTGAGCAGGTCGCGGGCGGCGCGCGGATCACGCCGGTCCAGCAGCTGCCGCCCGTCGGCCACCATCCGCTCGAAGCGGAACGCGTCGACCTGCTCCGGGGCGAGCTGGAGCACGTACCCGGGCGCCTGGTAGCGCAGGACGGACGAAGCGCCTTGGCCGGCCGCCGGGGCGAGCACCCGGCGCAGGTGGGAGAGGTGGCTCTGGAGCGTGGCGACGGGGTGCCGGGGCGGCCCCTCGCACCACAGCTCCTCGACGAGCAGTTCGGTGGGCACGACCCTGCCCAGGCGTATGAGGAGCAGGGCCAGCAGGGCGCGCCGCCGGGGCGGGCCGAGCGGCAGGTCCTCGCTGCCGAGCCGTGCCGACATCGGGCCGAGGACGCGCAGTACGGGGCCGGGGTCGGCCGGCCGGGGCCCGACGGGGGCGGCGGGTTCCGGCAGAGGTGTGGGGGGCGGGGTGTGGGGTGTGCACATGTCGGTCCCAATCGTTCTCGCGCCGGCGGCTGTGCGGGGGGAGAGTACCGGACGGTAACCAGGTCCATCCGGAACGTGATCATGGCATATGTGGCGAGACGTTCAAAAGATCGGCAACCGGCCAACGGCAAGGGTTCGGCAAGCGGAACGGCAAGAAAGCGGAAAGCCGCGGTGCGATGGCGGGCAGGCGTCCTGACCAGGGGGTCGCAAGGGGGCTGACGCACGATGGCGGCAACCGCCCGCCGGTCCGGCCGATCACCGTCGCCGGTCCCGGGCGGGTGCGTCGCACCGAACCGGTAACCACCTCGCGAACAGGGACGACATGCACACAGAAGGCCACGACAGCAGCGCCGGCCACCACCCGGCGCACCGCGGTACGCGCCGTACCGGGCACCCGGCCGTCCAACGGCCCGCGACCGTCTGAGGGGTACCGTGCGCTTCGCGATCCTCTTTCCCGGCCAGGGGGCGCAGTTCCGCGGCATGGGGGCGGACGTCTTCGGACGCTATCCCGGTCTCACCCGGTTCGCCTGCGACCTCCTGGAATACGACCTCGTCGCGCTGTGCCGCGACGATCCGGACGGTCTGCTTTCGCAGACGCAGTACACCCAGCCCGCGCTCTACACCGTCAACGCGCTGCTCACCTTCGAACGTACGCGGCGCGAGGCCCGGCCGGCCGACTGTTATCTCGGGCACAGCCTCGGCGAATACAACGCCCTTCTGGCGGCGGGCGCCTTCGATTTCGAGACGGGCCTCAGACTCGTCAAGAAACGTGGTGAACTCATGGCCGCGGCGTCCGGCGGCGGAATGACCGCCGTGCTGCACACCTCCGCGTCCCGGCTGGCCGACATCCTTGCGCAGGAAGGCATCGACGGCATCGACGTGGCGGGCTACAACACCGACGAACAGATCGTCGTGGCCGGCCCGTCCGGACTGCTGAGCACCGTCCACGCCGCTCTGGAGCGCAGGAAGATCCGCTTCGCCCCGCTCCGCGTCAGCGCCCCCTTCCACTCCCGCTACATGGAGCCCGCCCGTATCGAATTCCAGGAATTCCTGCGGAAATTCACCTTCGCGGACCCGGACCCCGCAGTCATCGCCAACGTCACCGGACGGCCGTACGAAAAAGGTGCCGTCGTCGCCACGCTGAGCGCTCAGCTGGTCGAACCGGTGCGTTGGACGGACAGTGTCCGCCACCTCCTTTCCGTCGACCCCGGCGCGGAATGCGAAGAGGTGGGCGGAAAGTCACTGCTGCGCATGGTGGAAAAGATCCGGGCCGCCGCCACCCCGCCCGCTCCTCTCGGAAGCAGGACCTGAGTCATGGACAGAACACAGAAGATCCAGCAGTTCATCGAAGAGCGCTTTCTCGTCGAGTTCGGCGGTGAGGTGACGGCCGGGACGGACCTCTTCAAGGCGGGGGTCATCGACTCGTTCGGCTACATCCAGCTCATGAGCTTCATCGAGGACGAGTTCGCGCTGGAGATCTCCGACGACGAGCTGCTCGCCGAGGTCTTCGTCTCGCTCGCGGACCTCGACGCCTTCGTCGCGGGCATGGCCGAAAAGCGCGCCCGGACCGGCGCCGGACGGGAGGGCGTACCGTGTGCGGACTAGCCGGATTCATCGCCCCCACGCTGCCGGCCGCCGAGGCCCCGGGGGTCATCACCTCGATGCTGACGCACATCCGGCACCGGGGCCCGGACGAGGCCGGGTACTACCTCGACGACGGCGTCACCATGGGAGCGGTGCGCCTGTCGATCGTCGGGCTCGCCACCGGCGCGCAGCCCATGGCCGACCCCACCGAGCGGTACTGGATCTGCTTCAACGGTGAACTGTACAACCACATCGAGCTGCGCGAGGAACTGCGCCGGCTCGGCAGGCCGTTCCGCACCGACTCCGACACCGAGGTCGTGCTCCAGGCGTGGATCCAGTGGGGCGAGGCCTGCCTGCCGCGCTTCAACGGCGCCTTCGCCCTCGCGATCCGCGACGCGCTCTCCGGGGACCTCGTCCTCGCCCGCGACCGGTACGGCAAGCGCCCGCTGTTCCACGCCGACCACGGTGACGCGTTCCTCTTCGCGTCGGAGATGAAGGCGTTCCGCGCGTTCCCGGGCTTCGGCTTCGCGTTCGACCCGCGCGAGCTGGCCTCGGTCTACGCGCTGTGGACCCCGCTGCCCGACCGCACCCCGTTCCGGGGCATCCGCCAGCTGCCGGTCGGCGGCGTGCTGACCGTCCGCGGGGACGGCCGCCGCAGCCTGCGTACGTACGAGGAGCTGCGGGTCGACGCGCCGGCCTTCACCGGCTCCGCGGCCGAGGCGGCCGCCCATGTGCGGGAGACCCTGCGCACCAGCGTCGAGCTGCGCCTGCGCAGCGACGTCGAGGTCGGCGTCTACCTCAGCGGCGGCCTCGATTCCTCCATCGTCACCAAGCTGGCCACCGACCTCTCGCCCCACCAGGTACGCACCTTCTCCGTGCAGTTCGAGGAGGCGTCGTTCGACGAGTCGGACAGCCAGCGGGTGGTGGCCGACCACCTCGGGACGCGGCACTCGGCGATCTCCGTCACCGGCGCGGACATCGCCGAGAACTTCGAGTCGGCGGTGTACCACGCCGAGGTCCCGGCGTTCCGTACCGCTTTCGTGCCGATGTACCTGCTGTCGCGCCACGTGCGGGACGCCGGGATCAAGACCGTCCTCAGCGGCGAGGGGGCCGACGAGGCGTTCCTCGGTTATTCGCTCTTCCGCGAGACGCTGCTGCGCGCTTCCTGGGACGACCTGGACGAGGACGAGAGGCAGCGCAGGATCGCGGGGCTCCATCCGGAGCTGAGCCATTTCGGTCCCGCGCACCGCAAACACCTCACCGGCCTGTTCCGCCAGTTCGCCACCGAAAGCCTGCCGGGCCTGTTCTCCCACGAACTCCGTTACCAGAACGGCCGGTTCGCCGTACGGCTCCTCAAGGACCGCGAGGAACCGTTCGCGGCCCTCATCGCCATGGTGCGCGCCGACCCCGGATACGCGGGACTGTCGCCGGTGCAGAAGGCGCAGTGGCTCGAATACAAGACCCTGCTGGCCGGCTACCTGCTGTCGACGCAGGGCGAACGTATGAGCCTGGCCCACAGCGTCGAGAACCGCTGCCCGTTCCTCGACCCCGCGGTCGTCCGCGCGGCGGCCTCGGTGAACCTGCGCTTCGACGACGGATTCGAGGAGAAGGCGATCCTCAAGAAGGCGTTCCACGGAGAACTGCCGGAATCGAGCCTGACCCGGCCCAAACAGCCCTACCGGGCGCCGGGCGCCGCCGTGTTCAAGAAGCAGCGGCCCGAATACCTCGATCTGCTGCTCTCCGACGCGGAGCTGCGCAAGCTCGACTGCGTCGATCCGGTCTTCGCCGGAAAACTCGTGAACAAGATCATGACCACCCCTGACGAGCAGATCAGCACCAAAGAGGACCAGGCGTTCGTCTACCTGCTCTCGACCGCCGTCCTCCACCAGCAGTTCGTCCTGAACCGGGAAAGGCACATGGGCACCCCATCCGACGCCGGACTGACGTTACGCACGACCGTGGACCACCGCCGGGCGCGGCTGAGCGCCGGAGGAATGCGATGAGCGATCCGCAGCACCCGCACCCGGACGACGTGGCGGTCATCGGCCTCGCCCTGCGCTTTCCCGGTTCGGAGAACCTCCGGGAACTGTTCGGCCACCTCGTCGCGGGCCGGTCACTGATTTCCGAGGTACCGCCCGAACGCTGGGACAAGGAACGCTATTTCGGCGAGCCGAAGAGCGGCACCGAGCGGACGAGCAGCGTCTGGGGCGGTTTCATCGAGCACGCCGACCGCTTCGACGCGGCGTTCTTCGGCATCTCGCCGCGGGAAGCCGAGAGCATGGACCCGCAGCAGCGGTTCGCGCTGGAACTCGCCTGGCAGGCGATCGAGGACGCCGGGTACCGGGCGAGCGCCTTCGCGGGTACCAGAACGGGCGTCTTCATGGGCGTCTGCCACGCGGACTACGCGGAACTCATGGAGCGCGAGAAGGCGCCCACCGACGTGTACTTCCCCACCGGCACCGCGTATTCCGTCATCGCCAACCGCGTCTCGTACTTCTTCGACTTCCAGGGCCCGAGCATCACCAACGACACCGCGTGCTCCAGCTCGCTGGTCTCGGTCTACGAGGCGGTCTCCGCGCTGCGCAACGGCGAGTGCGGTCTCGCCCTGGCCGGCGGCGTCAACCTGATCTGGTCGCCGAAGCACTTCGTCGCCTTCAGCCAGGCGAGCATGCTCTCGCGCACCGGCCGCTCCCGCGCCTTCGACCAGGACGCCGACGGGTACGTACGGGGCGAGGGCGGCGCCGTGCTCGTACTGAAGCCCCTGGCGCGGGCGCTGGCGGACGGCGACCAGGTGCACGCCGTGATCAAGGGCATCGCCACCAACCACGGCGGCCGCACCAGCTCCCTGACGGTCACCAACCCGGCCGCGCAGGCGGACCTCGTCGAAGGGCTCTACAAGAGCGCCGGCATCCGCCCCGACTCGGTGACGTACATCGAGGCGCACGGGCCGGGCACCCCGGTCGGCGACCCGATCGAGGTGATGGCGCTCAAGCGGGCGTTCCGCAGCCTGCACACCGCGTACGGCACCGAGGCGCGGCCCGGGAGCTGCGGCATCGGGTCGGTCAAGACCAACATCGGGCACCTGGAAGGCGCCGCGGGCGTCGCCGGGATGATCAAGGTGATCGGGGCCCTCGCCTGCCGGACGCTGCCCGCGACGGTCAACTTCACCCGGCAGAACAAGCTGATCAAGCTCGACGGCAGCCCGTTCCGCGTCGTGCGCGACACCGAGCCCTGGGACGCGCCGCCGCCAGGACCCGACGGCGGCCCGGCCCCGCGCCGCGCGGGCGTCAGCTCCTTCGGCTTCGGCGGCACCAACGCGCACGTCGTGCTGGAGGAGTACCTCCCCGTGTCCGACGACGAGGAGGGCCGGCCCGCCTCCGGTGACGAGCCCGCCGAAGAGCCCGGCGGCCCCCACCTCGTACCCCTCTCCGCCAAGACCCCGGACCGGCTGCGCGCCGTCGCCCGCGCCCTCCGCGACCATCTGCGCGCACCGGCGGCCGACGACGGCCCCACCGCCGCGCTGCGCCCCGCGCAGCGGCTCGCGGACATCGCGTACACCCTGCAGACCGGCCGTGAACCGATGGCCGCCCGTGTCGCGTTCCTGGTGAGCGACCGCGCGGAACTGGCCGCGTCCCTCGA
Source organism: Streptomyces sp. NPDC052496 (assembly GCF_040679095.1). Classification (NCBI taxonomy): domain Bacteria; kingdom Bacillati; phylum Actinomycetota; class Actinomycetes; order Kitasatosporales; family Streptomycetaceae; genus Streptomyces; species Streptomyces sp. NPDC052496. The sequence continues at coordinate 135,201 of NZ_JBFAUH010000011.1, read as the reverse complement.
CGCGTTCCTGGACGGCACGCTCGCCGGCTCCGCCGTGCACACCGGCGCCGGCACGGCGGCCGACGACGCGGCCGGACTCCTGGAGGCCGCGACGCGCTGGGCCGAGGACGGCACCGACGAGGACTGGGCGGCGCGGTACGCTGCACTGGACGAGGACGCCCGCCCGCGCCGGGTACGGCTCCCCGTCTACCCGTTCGCCCGCGAACGCCACTGGTTCCGCGCCCCCACGGAGGACCCCGCGCCGGACACCCGGACGGCCGCGGACGGGGCGCTGCACCCGCTCCTGCACCGCAACACCTCCAGCCTCTTCGAGCAGCGCTACACCTCCGCCTTCACCGGCCAGGAGCCCTTCCTCGCGTCCCACCAGGTGCGCGGCGCCCGCGTCCTGCCCGCCGCCGCGTACGTGGAGATGGTCCGCGCGGCGGTGGCGGCGGCCGTGGGGCACGGTACGGGGCAGCACCGGCCCGTCCGGCTGCGCGACATCGCGTGGCTGCGCCCGCTGGTCGTGGACGACGCCCCCGCCGAGGTGCACGTGGGCCTCTTCCCCGGGGAGGACGGCACGGACGGCGGCGGTGCCGTCTCGCTCACGGTCTACACGGGCCCGTCGGCCCTCGACCCGTCGGCCGTGGTGCACTGCTGGGGCACCGCCGAGGCGGACGCTCCCGAGGAGCCGCCGGCCCTCGACCTCGACGCGCTGCGCGCGGCCTGCCCCACCCCGTACGAGCCCGCCGACGCGTACGCCGCCCTGCGCGACCAGGGCCTCCAGTACGGCCCCGGTATGCGCGGCATGGCCGGACTCCGGCTGGGCGGCACGGAACTGCTCGCCCGCATCGAACAGCCGCGGGCCGCCGGTGAGAGCGCGGAGCACGTCCTGCCGCCCAGCGTGCTGGACGCGGCCCTCCAGGCCACGCTGGTCCTGATGGCGCACACCGCGTCCGGCCCGGCCGACGGACCGGCGATGCCGTTCACGCTGGACCAGGTGGACATCCACCGCCCGTGCGCCGAAGTGACCTGGGCCTGGGTACGGCGCAGCGGTGACAGCGGCGGGGCCGACACGTTCGACATCGACCTCTGCGACGCCGAGGGCGTCGTCGCCGCCCGTCTACGGGGGCTCGTGCAGCGCACGGCGCCGGCCGGCGACGCACCGGTGACGACCGGAACCCCGGCCGCCGAGGAGGCCGCGCCGCGCGTCGTCACGGGCACCAGCCGCTGGGTGGACGCGCCGCCTGCCCCGGAAGCGGTCCCTGCCGCCGACGCGTCGTCTGTCGCGGACGGGCCCGGCGCCCCGACGGTGCACGGCTTCCTCGCCGGACGGGCCGCCCGCCACGCCGCCGCGGCCGCGACCGCCGCCGGCCACGACGTGACCGCGCTGCCGCCCGTCACCGCCGGCCAGGTCGCCGACGGCGTGGACGCCGTGCTCGGCCTCCTGGTCGAGCGGATCCGGGACGTGCTCGGCGCCCGGCCCGACTGGGCCCACCGCTTCGTCGTCCTCGTCGACGACCGGGTGCCTCGGCACTTCCACGCGCCGCTCACCGGCCTGTTCAGGACCGCGGCCCTGGAGAACCCGCTCGTCGGCGGCCGCCTGGTGCGCGTCGCCGGGCTCGACACCGCGACGCCCGAGCGGATCGCCGGACTCCTCGCCGAGGAGGGCGCCGATCCGTACGACGCCTGCGAACTGCGGCGTACCGAGGACGGCACCCGCCAGGAGTGGCGGCCCGTGGACGTCGCGCTCGCCGACGGGCCGAGCGTGCCGCCGCTCAAGGAAGGCGGCGTGTACTGGGTGACGGGCGGCCTCGGCGGGCTCGGGCAGCACCTGGCGCGCTACTTCGCGCGGTGCCCCGGCGTCACCGTCGTCCTGAGCGGCCGGGCCGAGCCGTCGGAAGCGGGCGACACCGCCCTCGCCGCGCTCCGTGAAGCCGGCGTCGACGCGCACTACGTGGCCGCCGACGTCACCCGCAAGGACGAGGTGGAGCGCGCCGTCTCCGCCATCACCGGCGAGCACGGACGGCTCGACGGCGTCGTGCACGCGGCGGGCGTCCTGCGCGACGCGTACCTGCTGCACAAGGACACCGCCGACCTCCCCCTGGTGACGGCGCCCAAGGTACGCGGAGTGCTGCACCTCGACGCCGCGACCCGCGGCCTCGCGCTCGACTTCTTCGTCGTCTTCTCCTCCGTGGCGGGTGTGTACGGCAACTCCGGACAGGCCGACTACGCCGCGGCCAACGCCTTCCTGGACGCCTTCGCGCAGCACCGGCAGGCCCTCGCCGGCGCCGGCGAGCGCTCGGGCCGTACCGCCGCCGTGAGCTGGCCCCTGTGGGCCGACGGCGGCATGACGGCCGGCGCCGTGACACGGGCGACGATGCGGGCGGAACGCGGCTGGGAGCCGCTGCCGACCGAGGACGGCCTGCGTGTCCTGGGACGCGCCCTGGACGACGACGCGCCCGCCCACGTGGTCGTCGCCTTCGGGACCGACGCCACCGTCGCCTTGGAGCGCCGCCTGCCTGCCGCCGGACCGGCACCGGTCGCGTCCGGTACGTCTGGTACGTCCGGTGCCGCCAGGACCGCCCCGGAACTGGGCGACGCCGAACTCCTGGAGCGTACGGTCGGCCTGCTCCAGCACCACCTGGGCGAGGTGCTGCACCACGACCCGGCCGCGATGGATCCGGCGGTCAACCTCGTCGAGTACGGGATCGACTCGCTCAGCATCCTGGAGATGACCGCGCGCCTCGAAGCGCTCTTCGGGCAGCTGCCGAAGACCGTCTTCTTCGAGTACCTCACGATCGAAGGGGTCGCCGGGTACTTCACCGGGACGCACCGCGACAAGCTCCTGGCCGTACTGGGCGCGGAGGACGCGCCGGAGGAGCGGGAGACGGGCCCGGAGACGGCCGGTCCCCAGGCGGCGGAGGCCCCGCGGGCGCCGCGGACCGGCGAGCCGGCCGCCCCGCGCGCCCGGTTCGCGCGTCCCGCACCGTCCCGTACCGGCTCCGCCCGCCCCGCCGTACCCGCCGTTCCCGCGCGCGAGGACCGCCACGACATCGCCGTCATCGGCATCTCGGGCACCTACCCCGGCGCGGACACCCTCGACGAGCTGTGGACGCTCCTCGAAGAAGGGCGCCACACCTTCGAGGAGGTGCCGCGCGACCGCTGGGACCACGACGCGATCTACAGCCCCGACCGCAGCGTCCCCGGCAAGAGCGCCATCCGCACCGGAACGTTCCTGCGCGGCATCGACCTGTTCGACCCGCGCTACTTCCGCATCTCCAAGCGCGACGCGGAACTGATGTCCCCGGAGGTCCGCCTCTTCCTCCAGACCGGCGTCGAGGCCCTGGAGGACGCGGGCTACTCGCGCGAGACGCTCCAGCGGCAGTACGACGGCGACGTGGCCGTGCTGGCCGGCGCCATGAGCAACCACTACGGGCTGCACGGCTTCCAGAACAGCCTGCTGCGCGGCTCCCCGGCCAGCGGCAGCTACACCGGGACGCTGCCCAACATGCTGTCGTACTTCTACGGGTTCACCGGCCCGTCGATCTTCCTCGACACGATGTGCTCCGGCTCGTCCACGTGCGTGCACCAGGCCGTGCAGATGCTGCGGGCCGGCGAGTGCCGGATGGCGGTGGCCGGCGGCGTCAACCTGCTGCTGCACCCGTACAACCTCGTCACCTCCTCGCACGAGCACTTCACCACCGCCACCTCCGACGTGATCCGCAGCTTCGGACTCGGCGCGGACGGCACGATCCTCGGCGAGGGCGTCGGCGCCGTCGTCCTCAAACCGCTCACCGAGGCGGAACGCGACGGCGACCACGTGTACGGCGTCATCAAGGGCACCGCCCTGTCCAACGCGGGCGCCCGCAACGGCTTCACCGTCCCCAGCCCGCACGCCCAGGCCCGCGCCGTCGAGAAGGCGGTCCAGGACGCGGGGATCGACGCCCGCACGGTCAGCTACGTCGAGGGGCACGGCTCGGGCACGTCGCTCGGCGACCCCATCGAGGTCAAGGCGCTGACCACCGCCTTCCGCAAGCACACGGAGGACTCCGGGTTCTGCGCCCTGGGCTCGGTCAAGTCCAACATGGGGCACCTGCTGCACGCGGCCGGCATGGTCGGCTTCGCCAAGGTGCTCCTCCAGCTGACCAAGCGCACCCTCGTCCCCTCGCTGCACAGCGCGGAACTCAACCCGGACATCGACTTCTCCGGCACGCCCTTCCGCGTACAACGGGAACTCACCCCCTGGGAGCCGGCGGTCACCCAGGAGGACGGGCGCACCGTCGTCCATCCGCGGCGCGCCGGCCTGACCTCCATCGGCGCGGGCGGCATGAACTCGCACATCATCATCGAGGAGTACGTCCCGGACGCCGCCGCGCGCCCGTACGCCACCACCGACGGCCGCGACGAACTCCTGGTCTTCTCCGCGATGACCGACAGCGCGCTGGAGTCGGCCCTCGCCCGCTTCCGTACCTACCTGGAGCAGGCCGACCCGGCCGACCTGCCGTCGATCGCCCACACCCTGCGCGTCGGCAAGAACGAACTGCCGCGCCGCTGGGCGTTCTTCGCCAAGGACGTGCGGAGCGCTCTGGCGGCCCTGGACCGCCGGCTCGCGGGGGACCGCGACCAGGACGCCGCGCTGGCCACCGACGACCCGCGGGCCGCGGACGCCCGGGAACTGGCGACCGCCTGGACCGGCGGCCGCAGCGCCGACTGGACCCGGCTCACCGGATCGCGCCGGCTGCGGCGCGTCCCGCTGCCGGCCTACCCGTTCGAGCGGGTGCGGTGCTGGGTGCCGCAGGAGGACGGCGCGCCGTCCGTGCTCGCGCCGCTCGCCCTGCGCGACAAGCTCCACCCGTTCCTCGGCCGCAACGAGTCCGGTCTCGACGGACTGCGGTACGGCCTCGACGTGCACCTGGACGACCTGAGCGACTACGGCTACGAGCGGGACAAGGAACCCCGCATCGTCCCCACCTTCGCCGTCGACCTGGCGCTCGCCGCCGCCAAGGTCTCCGGCTTCGCGGCCGACCCCCTGGTACGCGGCCTGCGGCTGCCCGCGCCGGTCGCGTGGGACACCACCGAGCGGCTCGTCACCACGCTCATCGAGCCCGCGGGCGAGGGCGCGGCGACCGGTGCGGTGTTCGCGCAGGACGCGGCGGGCGCCCGCACACTCGTCGCCGCCTTCGAGGCGTACGACGCGCACGAGACGGACGACGCGCACCAGGCGGACCTGCCCGCGCGGCGCCCCGAGTGGCGCACGTCCGCCGCCGAGCTGCGCGACGGCGCCGTCCGGGCGCTCGGTGCGGAAGAGATCCGGGCGGAGCTCGCCGAAGGCGGGCTGGTCCACCCGGCGCTGCTCTCCGGGGTGGCCGGCGCGTACTGGCTGCGGGACGGGCGGCTGCTCCTGGACGTCACCGTGCCGGGGCTGCGGCGCGACACCGTACGGCGCAACGTCACCGTCGCCCCGCACGTCCTCGCGGCCGTCACCCAGGGCCTCCGGCTCGACGCGAAACACCGCGGCCTGCCGCACTGGCGGGAGACCCGGCCGTACCGGATCGCGGAGGTACGCGTGCACGGCGCGGCGGGCGACGGCGAGGTGGCGCACGTCGTCCTCGCGCCGGACGGCGGGACCGCCGGTGACCGGCCCTTCGAGGGCGCCGTCCGGCTGCTGGACCGTACCGGCCGGGTGCTCGTGGAGTGCACGGGCCTCACGTGCGACGAGTCCGGCGTACAGGAAGCGCCTTCGGGAGCGTGGCACGCGCCGCGCGAGCGCCGGAGCGCTCCGCAGGAGCCGTCCGGGGCTCCCGGCGACGACCTGACCGCGTTCGTCGTCGGCGAGCTGCGGTCCCTGGCGTCCGGCATCCTCAAGTACGAGCCCGCGGAACTGGACGCGCACACCGGCTTCGACGCCTTCGGCTTCGACTCGATCTCCTTCGTCACCTTCTCGCGCCTCATCGAGGAGCGGCTCGGTGCCGAGGTGACCCCGGCGGCCTTCTTCGACGTGAACACCTTCGACACGCTGGCCCGGCACCTCGTCGCGGAGTCCGGGGAGCCCGTACGGGCCGCGTACGAGCGGTCGCGGGAACGGGCCGCGGCGTCCACCGCCATCCCCGGGCCGACGGCTTCGGCCGAACCCACGGTTCCCGCACGCCCCGCGCCGGGCTCCGGACCCGCGCCGGCCCCCGAGCCGGCGCCGATCCCCGAACCCGCGTCCCCCGCCGACCCGTCACAGCCCATCGCCGTCATCGGCGCCGCCGGCCGCTTCCCCGGCGCACCCGATCTCGACACGTACTGGGCCAACCTCGTCGCGGGCCGGGACTCGGTGACCGCCTTCCCCCTCGACCGCTACGACGCGACGTACCGGCGCATCGCCGAGGCCGCCGACTTCCCCCGGCACGCCGGCGTCCTGGACGACGTGGACGCCTTCGACGCGGAGTTCTTCCGTGTCTACCCGCGCGAGGCGGAGCTGATGGACCCGCAGCACCGCCTCGCCCTGGAAACCGTCTGGAGCGCCCTGGAGGACAGCGCCTACACGCCCGCCGGCCTCCCGAAGAACACCGGCCTGTTCCTCGGCGTCTCGGGCACCGACTACGCGACGCTGCTCACCACGTACGGGGTGGAGCCGGACGCGTTCACCTCCACGGGCAACGCGCACTCGATGCTCGCCAACCGCATCTCGTACGTCCTCGACCTGCGCGGGCCGAGCGAACCGGTCGACACCGCCTGCTCCAGCTCGCTGGTCGCCGTCCACCGGGCCGTCGAGGCCATCCGGTCGGGCGCGTGCGACGCGGCCGTGGCCGGCGGGGTCAACCTGCTGCTCAGCGTGGACACCTTCGTCAGCGCGCACCGCGCCGGAATGCTGAGCCCGGACGGCCGCTGCAAGACCTTCGCGCGTGACGCGGACGGGTACGTACGCGGCGAAGGCGTCGGCGCCGTGGTGCTCAAGCCCCTGGCCGCGGCCGAACGCGACGGCGACGCGATCCTCGCGGTGCTGCGCAACAGCGCGGAGAACCACGGCGGCCGGGCCAACTCGCTGACCGCCCCGAACGCCGACGCCCAGGCCGAACTGGTCACCACGGCGCTGCGCGGCACCGACCCGGACACGATCGGCTACATCGAGGCGCACGGCACCGGCACCGCGCTGGGCGACCCCGTCGAAGTACGGGCCCTGCGCACCGCGTTCCGCCGGCTGGGCGCCACCTCCCGGGCGGACTGCGGGCTCGGGTCGGTCAAGACGAACATCGGGCACCTGGAGGCGGCCGCCGGGATCGCGGGCCTCCTGAAGGTCGTCCTCGCGATGCGGCACGGCGTCCTCCCGGCGACGCTGCACTGCCGCGAGATCAATCCGTACATCGAACTCGACGGCGGGCCGTTCCGCGTCGTGCGCGAGAACGAGCCGTGGCCGCGTCCGCGCGCGGCGGACGGCCGGGCCGCGCCCCGGCGCGCGGGCGTCAGCAGCTTCGGCTTCGGCGGCGCCAACTGCCATGTCGTGGTGGAGGAATACGTGCAGGACGATGCCGGAACCGAGGCCCCGGAGGCCAGCGAGACAGTGGACACCACAGCAACCACGGACGTCCTCGTGCCGCTCTCGGCACGGACGCGCCCCCAGCTGACCGAGGCGGCGGCGAACCTGCTCGCGTACCTCGAAGGCCCCGAGCCGGCCCCTCTGCGCTCGGTCGCCTGGACTCTCCAGGCGGGACGCCAGGCGATGGCCGAGCGGGCCGGCTGGGTGGTCCGTACGCGTGACGAACTGATCGCCAAGCTGCGCGCGTTCGTCGCGGACGGTGCGCAGCCGGAGGGAGAAGCGGCACGCAGCCAGGTCCTGGCGCGCTGGCTGGAAGGCGCGGACGCCGACTGGCGCGCGCTGTACGGGCCGCGCGTACCGAAGCGGGCCCACCTGCCCACGTACCCGTTCGCCCGGCAGCGCTACTGGATCCCGGGCACGCGCCCCGAGGACGTACCGGAGGACGTGCCGGAGAGCGGCCCCGTGATCGGTACGACGCTGCTGACGCCGCGATGGACGTCCCGGCCCGTACCGGCGAACTCCAGTGCAGGCAGCGACTTCGACCACCGTGTCGTCATCCTGTGCGGAGCACTCGCCGCCGCGCGCGGTGCGGTCGAGCACCGCGTACCGGGTGTGCGCTGCGTCACCGTCGAGTCGGCCAAACAGCGCTTGGACAGCCGCTTCCGTGACGTGTCGCGGGAGGTCTTCGAGACCGTGCGCGGCCTCGTCGCCGACGCGCCCGCCGGCCGCACCCTCGTCCAGGTGGTGACACCGGCGGACGGTGACGAGGCGGTCAACCTGGCCCTGGCCGGGCTGCTCCGCACGGCATCGCTCGAACACAGCCGTACGGCGGGCCAGCTGATCGCCTTGAGCGGCCCCCGTACGGGCGAGGCGGTGGCCGCCGCCGTCGTCGACAACGCCCGCGACACGGACGCCGAACTGGTCCGCTACGAGGGTGACGAGCGCTCCGTACGCACCTGGCACCCGGCAGCGCCCCCGGCGGACGCGGCGGACACACCGTGGCGTGCGGGCGGCGGGTACCTGATCACCGGCGGCGCGGGCGGTATCGGCGCGGCCGTGGCCCGCCGCATCGCACGGGACGTCGAGCACCCGGTGCTGGTCCTGGCCGGCAGGTCGCCGCAGGACGCCCGTATCGAAGCGCTCCTGGGGGAACTGCGCGCCGCCGGCGCCCTCGCCCGCTACGAGTGCGCGGACGTCTCACGCTGGGAGGAGGTACGCCACCTGCTCGCCCGAGTGCGGGACGGCGTCGGTGAACTCTCCGGAGTCGTGCACGCCGCCGGTGTCCTGCGCGACGCCTCGCTGGTGAACAAGACGGCCGAGGACTTCGAGGAGGTGCTCGCGCCGAAGACCGACGGGCTGGTCCACCTCGACCGGGCCACCCGGCACGACCCGCTCGACTTCTTCCTCACCTTCTCCTCGGGTGCCGCGGTCACCGGCAACCCCGGCCAGGCGGACTACGCCACCGCCAACGCCTTCCTCGACGCGTTCGCCGCGCTGCGCAACGCGCGGGTCGCGGAGGGGGAGCGGGCCGGCCGCACGGTCTCGGTCGCCTGGCCGTTGTGGAAGGACGGCGGGATGACCGTCGGCGAAGGCACCCTCGCCCACCTGTGGCGCAGCCGTGGCCTGGCGCCCATGGAGACGGCCGACGGGCTCGCGGCCCTCACCCGCGCCTGGCGGCTGGGCGCGGAGCAGGTGTGGGTGTACCACGGCGACGCGGCGCGGGTACCGGCGGCTTCGGGCCGCACCGCCACCGCGGCGCCGGTACGGGCCGGAACACCGGACCGGTCGGCGCCGGCGGACGGGCGCCTGGCCCGCGAGACCCTGCGCCTGCTGGTCGCGCTCTTCGCCCGCGTCACCAAACTCCCCGCGCGGTCCGTCGATCCCGACGGGGAACTGGGCGCGATGGGCCTCGACTCGATCCTGATCATCCAGTTGAACAAGGAGCTGGCCGCCGTGTTCGGGGACGTACCGACGACGCTCTTCTACGAGTTCCCGACCCTGCGCGCGATCGCCGGACACCTGGCGGCCGGCCACCCGGACGCGGCCCGCGCCTGGACCGGCGGAGAACCGGCGGCCACGGCCCCGGAGCCGGCCGGCGGCGCGCGGACGGACCGTGCGTCCGGGCCGTCCGACGGCGTGCAGGCGGACCGTACGCCGCAGCCGTCCGCCGGCGCGCGGACGGACCGTACGCCCGTGCCGTCCGCGGCCCCCGGGTCCGGTGCCCCCGTGCCCGCGGACCGCGAACCCATCGCGATCATCGGCATCAGCGGCCGCTACCCGCACGCCGCCGACCTCGCCGAGTTCTGGGAGAACCTGAAGGCCGGCCGGGACTGCGTCGGGGAGATACCGGCCGACCGCTGGCCGCTGGACGGCTTCTTCGAGCCGGACCGCGAGCGGGCGGTCGCGACCGGCCGCAGCTACAGCAAGTGGGGCGGCTTCCTGGACGACTTCGCCGCCTTCGACCCGCTGCACTTCCGGATCGCGCCGCGTGACGCCTACGCCATGGACCCGCAGGAGCGGCTGTTCCTCCAGGCGGCGTGGCAGGTCTTCGAGGACGCCGGGTACTCCCGCGAGGAGATCGCGCGCCGGCACGGCAGGCGCGTCGGGGTGTTCGCCGGTGTCACCAAGACCGGCCACGGGCGGCACGGCGCGGGCCGCCTGCCGTCCGGGGAGACCGTCGTCCCCGCGCTGTCCTTCGCCTCGCTCAGTGCCCGTACGTCGTACGTGCTGGACCTGTGCGGGCCGAGCCTGACCCTCGACACCATGTGCTCGGCGTCGCTCACCGCGGTCCACGAGGCGTGCGAGCACCTGTACCGGGGCGACTGCGAGATGGCCGTCGCGGGCGGGGTGAACCTGTACCTCCACCCGCTGGACTACATCGAACTGTGCCGCTCCACCATGCTGTCCACGGACGCCCGCTGCCGCAGCTTCGGCAGCGGCGGCGACGGCTTCGTACCGGGGGAGGGCGTCGGCTGCGTCCTGCTCAAACCGCTCTCGCGCGCCCTCGCCGACGGTGACCACATCCGCGCGGTCGTCCGGGGCACGAGCATCAACCACGGCGGGCGGTCCAACGGCTACACGGTGCCGAACCCGCGGGCCCAGGCGGAACTGCTGCGCGACGCGATGGCGCGCGCGGGCGTCCCGGCGCGCGACGTGAGCTACGTCGAGGCGCACGGCACCGGTACCGAACTCGGCGACCCGGTCGAGATCAAGGGCCTGACCAGCGCCTTCGAACAGGACACGGCGGACCGGCAGTTCTGCGCGATCGGCTCGGTGAAGTCGGCGATCGGGCACCTGGAGGCCGCGGCGGGCATCGCCGGGCTCACCAAGGCCGTGCTCCAGCTCCAGCACCGGCAGCTCGTGCCGAGCCTGCACGCCGAGGAGCCCAACCCGAACATCGCCTTCGAGCGGACGCCGTTCTTCGTGCAGCGCGAGCTGACACCGTGGGAGACGGCCGGGGGCCCGCGGATCGCGGCGGTCTCCTCGTTCGGCGCGGGCGGCTCGAACGCGCACGTCATCATCGAGGAGTTCGGCGAGCGGTACGGTGCCGGGCCCGCGCGGGCCACGCGGGCCGGCCGCGACCAGCTCTTCGTGCTGTCCGCCCGGACCCCCGGTCACCTGCGGCGCTCCGCCGAGCGCCTGGCGGCCCACCTCGGCGGCGCCGGCGCGGACACCGACCCGGCCGACCTCGCCTTCACCCTCCAGACCGGGCGCGAGGCCATGACCGAACGCCTCGCGGTGGTCGCGGGCACGGTACGGGACCTGCGCGGCGCCCTGCTCGCGTACCTCGACGGCGCGGAGACGGCACCGGGCGTCCACCGGGGCACCGCCGGACGCGTCCAGGGCGCCTTCGCGGAACTCGCCGCCGACGACGACCTCCAGGAACTGCTGATCGAACGCTGGATACGGGCCGGCAAGCTGGACCGACTCGCCGCGCTCTGGGCCGACGGGGTACCGCTCGACTGGCGCGTGCTGCACGGCCCGGACGCCCCACGGAGGGTCGCGCTGCCGACGTACCCGTTCACACAGGACCGTTACTGGATCGCGGACCTCGACCCGGTGCACGAGGCGCCCGCGGCGGACCTGCCCGCCGTGGAGCGGCCGGTGCCCGCGTCCGCGCCGCCGGCCGCCGAGCCGCTGGACGCGCGGGTCGCCCGCGTGGTGCGGGAGAAGCTGGCGCTGGCCCTCGCCATGGGGGAGGACGAGATCGACGGCGCGCTCGCCTTCGCGGACTACGGCGTCGACTCCATCCTCGGCGTCCGCCTCGTCCACGAACTCAACGAGGCGCTCGCCCTGGACCTGTCCACGAGCGTCATCTACGACCACAGCTCGGCCGACCGCCTCACCGCCCACCTGCTGACGGCCCACCGCGACGCGATCACCTTCACCGGCACACCGGAACCGGCCGTACCCGTGGCCGCGCCCACCAGCGCCCCCACGACCGCGCCCACCAGCGCCCCTGCCGTCGTTCCTGCTCCCGCGCCCGACGGCGCCCGGCCGCCCATCGCCATCATCGGCATCAGCGGACGCTTCGCCGGCTCCGACACGCTCGACGAACTCTGGGACCACCTCGTCGCCGGCGACGAACTCGTCACCGAGGCCACCCGCTGGGACCTGAGCGGCCCCGACCCCGCCGACGCGGCGCGCCGCTGCACCCGGGGCGGCTTCCTCGACCGTATCGACGCGTTCGACCCCCTGTTCTTCAACATCTCGGGCGTCGAGGCCGCCACCATGGACCCGCAGCAACGGCTCCTGCTGGAAGAGTCGTGGAAGGCCCTGGAGGACGCCGGGTACGCGGGCCGGCAGCTGAGCGAACGCCGTTGCGGCGTCTACACCGGCTGCTGGAACGGCGATTACGCCGAACTGATCGGCCCCGACGCCCCCGCCCAGGCGTTCTGGGGCAACACCGCCTCCTTCATCCCCAGCCGCGTCTCGTACTTCCTCAACCTCAAGGGCCCGGCCGTCGCGGTCGACACGTCGTGCTCCAGCTCGCTGGTCGCGCTCGACCTCGCGTGCAAGGACCTCTGGTCGGGCGAGACGGAACTGGCCCTGGCCGGAGGCGTCTTCGTCCAGTCCACGCCACGTCTGTACGAACTGGCCGGGCGCGCCAACATGCTCTCGCCGACCGGGCGCTGCCACACCTTCGACCACCGCGCGGACGGCTTCGTACCGGGGGAGGGCGTCGGCGTCCTGGTCCTCAAGCGGCTCGACGACGCGCTCGCCGACGGCGACCACGTGCACGGCGTGATCCGCGGCTGCGGCACCAACCACGACGGCGCGACCAACGGCATCACCGCCCCCAGCTCCGTCTCGCAGGAGAGCCTGCTGCGCGAGGTGTACGACGGTTTCGGCATCGACGCCGGGCACATCACGCTCGTCGAGGCGCACGGCACCGGCACCAAACTCGGTGACCCCATCGAGTTCGGCGCGCTGACCCGCGCGTTCCGTGCGAGCACCGACAAGACCGGGTACTGCGCGCTGGGTTCGCTCAAGACCAACCTCGGGCACACCCAGTTCGCGGCGGGCGTGGCCGGCGTACTGAAGATCCTGCTCGCGCTGAAGCACCGGCAGATCCCCGCCTCGCTGCACTTCGAGAAGGCGAACGAGGCGGTCCCGCTCGACGGCAGCCCCTTCTACCTCAGCACCCGTACGCACGCGTGGCAGGCGCTGCCCGGCGTGCCGCGCTGCGGCGCCGTCAGCTCCTTCGGGGCCAGCGGCACCAACGCCCACGTCGTCATCGAGGAGGCACCGCCGGTACCGCGGTCCCGGCCCCGCCCGCAGGTGCCCGGCCACCTGGTCGTGCTGTCCGCGCACTCGCGCGGGCAACTGGCCGAGCAGCTGACACGGCTGGCGGCGCACCTCCGCCGCGAGCCGGCACCGGACTGCGGCGACCTGGCCCACACGCTCGTCGTCGGCCGGGAGCACTTCGCGCACCGTTTCGCCTGCGTCGTACGGGACCGGGACGAGCTGCTGCGGATTCTGGACGGGGGACTCGACGGGCCGGGGGCGGTCACGGGCGGTCCCGGCACGGCCGGTACTGCCGGTACCTCCGGTGACGACGTGGCGGCGCTGACCGAGCGGGGCGCGGCGAGCCTGCGCGCCTGCGCGGAGGGCGCGTCGGACGCGTCGGGCCGTACGGACACGGTGTCCCTCGCCGGCCTGAAGACCCTCGCCGAGTGCTACGTACGCGGCCTCGCGCTCGATTACGCGGCGCTGTTCGCGCCCGGCGCCTACCTGCGCGTACCCCTGCCGACGTACCCGTTCGCCAGGGAGAGCCACTGGGCGACGGACACCCCGCCCAGCCGGGCGGCGGCGCCCCGGACCGCACCGGTACCGCTTGCGGCTCAGCCGGCCGCCGGTTCCGCCGCCCCTGGGCACCCGATGATCGGCGCGCCGTCGCCCGTACCCGACAAGCCCGGCGCGGTGCGCGCGAGCACGGTCCTGACCGGTGAGGAGACGTTCCTCCGCGACCACCTGGTGGGCGGCCGGCGGGTGCTGCCGGGCGTCGCGCACCTGGAGATGGCCCGCGAGACGGCCCGGCAGGCACTCGGCGCCGACGCCACGACGCCGCTGCGGATGCGGGACATCACCTGGGTCCAGCCGCTCGTCGCCGACGGCACGCCCACCGGGGCCGACGTGCTCGTCACCCCGGTGGACGGGGACACCGTCTCCTTCCGCGTCACCTCCGGGACCGCCGGCCCCGCCGTCTGCTCCGAGGGACGCGTCAGCCGCCGCACCACGCAGCGCCCGGCCCGTACCGACCTCGCGGCGCTCCGCGCGCTCTGCCCGACGCCGGTGTCCGCCGAGCGCATCGGGGCGGCGCTGGTGGCGATGGGCATCACCCACGGGCCGTCGCTGCGCGCGGTCCACGCGGCGTACGCCGGCGACGGCACGGTCCTGGCCGAACTGCGCCTGCCCGCCGCCGCTGACCGGCCCGCCACCCCGTACGTCCTGCACCCGGCGCTGCTCGACTCGGCCGTCCAGGCGTCGATCGCCCTGCAACTGGCCGGGGGAGAGGCGACCCGCGAGACGGTGGTGCCGTTCGCGCTGGAGCAGCTGGAGCTGTTCGCGCCCTGCACGGACTCCATGTGGGCCGTCGTCCGCGTCGCCGACGACGGTGCCGCGAGCGCCCTCAGCAAGCTCGACATCGACCTCCTCGACACCGACGGAGCGGTGTGCGTCCGCATGACCGGCTACACCTCGCGCCGGGTGAAGGAGCCGGTACCGTCCCTGTTCGCGCCCGTGTGGGAACCGCTGCCGGGCACGGTGACGGACGGCGGCGCGGAGCCGGCCGTACCGGCCCGCACCGACCGCGTCCTGGTCGTCGGCGGTACGGCCGCCCAGCGCGCCGCGGTCGCCGTCCGGCACCCGCGCGCCACGGCCTGGCCCCTGGCACCGGACGCGCCGCTCGACGAGGTCACCTCGTTCCTCGCGGCCGCCGGCCCCGTCGACCACCTCCTGTGGCTGGCGCCCGGCACCGCACCCGAACCCACCGACGCGGCCGCCGTCGTGGCCGCGCAGGAGGAAGGCGTCGTCGCCGCCTTCCGCATGATCAAGGCCCTGATCCGTACGGACCACGACGCCCGCCCGCTCGGCATCACCCTCGTCACCCGGCGCAGCCTGGCCACCCACGCGGGCGAGGACATCCGCCCGGCCCACGCGGGCCTGCACGGCCTGTTCGGCTCACTGGGCCGCGAGTACACCAACTGGACGGTCCGGCGCGTCGACCTCGACGGACCCGCCGACACCCCGCAGGAGCAGGAGACGGATGCCTGGCTCGCCGGCATCGCGGCGCTCCCGGCCCACTCCGGGGGTGACAGCTGGGCGCGGCGCGCGGGCCAGTGGCTCGTCCGGCGCTGGGCCCCGTGCGACGCCGGACCCGCGACGGACACCCCGTACCGCGAAGGCGGCGTGTACGTCGTGATCGGCGGCGCCGGCGGCGTCGGCACCGCGTGGACCCAGCACCTGGTCGAACGGTACGGCGCCCACGTCATCTGGATCGGACGCAGCCCGCACGACGCGTCGGTGGACGCCAAACTGCGCGCCGTCCACGGCCGCGGCGACGTGCGGTACATCGCCGCCGACGCCGCCGACCCCGCGGCCCTGCGCCGCGCCCACGCCGAGATCAAGGCCCGCCACCCGCACATCCACGGCGTCGTGCAGGCGGCCCTCGTGCTGCGCGACCAGAGCTTCGCCAAGATGGACGAGACCGCCCTGCGCACCAGCCTGGCCGCCAAGGTCGGCGTGAGCGCCGCCATGGCCGAGGTGTTCGACGGCGAAGCGCTGGACTTCGCGGTCTTCTTCTCCTCGGTCCAGTCCTTCACCACCGCCGCGGGACAGGGCAACTACGCGGCCGGCTGCACCTTCGCCGATGCCTTCGCCCACCAGCTGTCCCGGCACTGGACCTGCCCGGTCAAGGTGATGAACTGGGGCTGGTGGGGGAGCCTGGGCAGCGCGTCGTCGGACTACCACCGGCGGCGGATGACCGGCTGGGGCTTCGCCTCGATCGAGCCGCCGGAGGCCATGGCCGCGCTCGGCACGCTCCTCGGCGGCCCGCAGCCGCAGATCAGCTTCACCAAGCTGACCCGGCTCGACGCCCTGGAGGCCGTCGACCCCGGCACCCGCGCCACGGTGTACGCACGGTCCACGACGGCCCGTGTCACGGTCGACGCGGCGGACGACCTGACGGGTGACGCAGCGAACCTGCGCGCGGTCGCCGACTGGCGGCGCACCGAACGCGACCCGCTGCTCACCCGGATGCTCCGCGGCCACCTCGAAGCCCTCGGCGCCGTCGGCCCGGACACCCCGGCCCCCGGCGAGGTGACCCGCGACGACGCCCGCCGGATCGGCCGGCAGGCCGGTCTCCTCGACCGCTACACGACCTGGCTCGAACACGCCCTGCGCGTCCTGCCCGGCCCCGTGCCGCCGCTCGACACGCTCTTCCGCGAGTGGGACGACCGCCGCGCCACCTGGTCGGCCGACCCCGACAAGAAGGCCGAACTGGAGCTGGCCGACGCCACCCTGCGGGCCCTGCCCGACATCCTGACCGGCCGCACCCGGCCCACCGACATCCTCTTCCCGCGCGGCTCCGTCGAACTGGTCGAGGGCTGCTACCGCGACAACCGGGTGGCCGACACGTACAACCGCGCACTGGCCGGCGCCGCCGTCGGCATCGTCGGCCGGCGGCTGCGCCAGGACCCGGACGCGCGCCTGCGCATCCTGGAGATCGGCGCCGGCACCGGCGGTACGAGCGTGGGCCTGTTCGCCGCGCTGCGCCCGTACCGGGACCGCATCGAGACGTACACCTACACCGACCTGTCCAAGGCGTTCCTGAACCACGCCCGGGCCTCGTACGGGGCCGACGCGCCGTACCTGTCCACCACCCGCTTCGACGCCGAACAGCCCCTCGCCGGGCAGGGCATCGAGGCCGGCAGCTACGACCTGGTCATCGCCGCCAACGTGCTGCACGCCACCCGCGACACCCGCAACACCCTGCGCAACGCCAAGGCCGCCCTGCGCGACGGCGGCTGGCTCCTGCTGAACGAACTGGTGGCGTTCGACATCTTCAGCCACCTGACGTTCGGACTGCTGGAAGGCTGGTGGCTGTTCGAGGACGCGCCGCTGCGCATCCCCGGCTCGCCCGCGCTCTCGCCCGAGAGCTGGCGCGACGTGCTGCACAGTGAGGGCTTCCCGGAGGTCGTCTTCGTCCTGCCGCAGGCCCGGGAGCTGGGGCAGCAGATCATCGCCGCGGAGAGCGACGGGATCGCCCGGCAGCGGGTCGAGGGTGCCGAGCGCCGGCCGGTGACACCCGCGGCACCCGCGGCACCCGCGGCACCCGCGGCACCCGCGGCACCCGCGGCACCCGTGACACCGGTGACGCCGGTGGCGTCGGTGGCGGAGCCGGTCCGTACGGTGGACGGGCCCGTGACCGCGCCCGAGCCGGTGCGTACGGAATCGGTGCGTACGGAAGCGGTGCGTACGGAGCCGGAACGCTTGGCGGCACCGGCACCGGCACCGACCCCCGCCGCACCGGCCCCCACTTCCACCCCCGCCTCCACCCTCACCGAAGCCGACCGCACCGAGACACTGACCGCCTACCTCCGCGACAAGGCCGCCGAGACCCTCGGGGTGCCCGCGGAGCGGATCGACGCCGCGCAGCCCCTCAGCACGTACGGCATGGACTCGATCCTCGTCCTTCAGCTGACCAACGCGCTGCGCGAGGACCTGGGAGAGGTCTCCTCCACGCTGCTGTTCGACGCGGAGTCCGTGGACCAGCTGTGCGCCCACTTCCGCACCGCCTCGGCGGACCGGGTGGACGCGCTGGTCGCCCGGCTCCGGCCGGAACCGGCGCCCGCTGCGGCGCCCGCGCCGGCTCCTGAGCCCGCGCCCGCTCCCGAGCCCGCGCTCGCCGCGCACTCCGTCAGCGCCCTCTTCCGGGCGGCGTCGCGCGACGACAACCTGAAGCAGGGCAGTGAACTGCTGACCATGGCGGCCCGGCTCCGGCCGCGGTTCGCCGCCGCTGCCGGCCACGAGCCGGAGATCCTGCGGCTGGCGGACGGCGCGGAGCAGCCCGCGCTGGTCTGCCTGCCGTCCCTCATCGCGCCCACGGGCCCGTACCAGTACGTGAAGTTCGCCGCCGCGCTCCGCGGACGGCGCGAGGTGTGGACCGTCGAGCAGCCCGGTTACGGGACCGGCGACGCGCTGCCGCAGACCCTGGACGCGGCGGCAACGGCGCAGGCCGACGCGCTGCTCCGGCGGTTCGCGGGACGGCCGTTCGCCCTCGCGGCGTACTCCTCCGGCGCCTGGCCGGCCCACGAGGTCGTACGGCGCCTGGAGGCGGCGGGCGCCCCGCCGGCCGCGCTGGTGCTGCTCGACTCGCCCGGCTCGACCGGCGGAGCGGACCTGACCGGCGAGACCCTGTGCCACCGGATGGCCGGGATCTCCCGTCTGCTGCTCGACCGGTTCCCCCAACTGCCGCTGGACGACGACCAGCTCACCGCGATGGCCTGGTACGCGGAGTTGCTGGACGGCTGGCAGCCGGCACCGGTGAGCACACCGGCCCTCTTCGTGGCGGCGCACACCCCCGTGGACCAGCTCCTCGGAGACGGCCGCCGTCCCGCCTGGCAGCTGGAGCACGCCCGCGTGGAGGTGGCGGGCGACCACTTCTCGATGCTCGACGAGCACGCGGAGACGACCGCGCTCGCCGTCCACCGGTGGCTGACCGAGTACCGGCGATGACACCGCAAAGCACGCCGGGGCGGCCCTGCCACGCGCAGGGCCGCCCCCGGCACCCGCACGACGCAGCAGAACCCGGACACGGACGAGAGGTGCACATGGCGGACATGATCGGTGGCGGCAGCGCCGCCCCGGCACGACTGGTGGTCGGCATCACGGGGGCGACGGGCGCCGTGCTCGGCGTCCGGCTGCTGGAGCAGCTGCGCGCGCACGGCGGCGTGGAGACCCACCTGGTGATCAGCCGATGGGCGCGCAGCACCATCGAGTGGGAGACCTCGATGAGCGTGCGCGAGGTCAGCGCGCTCGCCGATGTCACCCACAGCCCCGAGGACCAGGGCGCGGCGATCTCCTCCGGTTCGTTCCGCGTGGACGGCATGGTGATCGCCCCGTGCAGCATGAAGACGCTGGCCGCGATCCGGATGGGCTACGCCGACGGCCTGATCGCCCGGGCCGCCGACGTCACCCTCAAGGAGCGCCGCAAGCTGGTACTGGTGCCCAGGGAAGCGCCGCTGAGCGAGATCCACCTGGACAACATGCTCACGCTGGCCCGGATGGGCGCGGTGATGCTGCCGCCGGTGCCGGCCTTCTACCAGCACCCGGCCACGGTCGACGACATCGTGGGGCACACCGTCACCCGCGTGCTCGACCAGTTCGGCATCGACACGCCCAAGGCGTACCGCTGGAACGGGATGCACGCGGCCCGGCAGCACGCCCGCGCCACGGAGGAGCACCACGCGGCCCCGGTGCCCGCCCCCGGCCTCCCCTGACCGTTCCCGCCGGCCTTCCCCCTCCGGCCCCCAGCCTGCTCCCCACCCCACCGACAAAGGATGAGCACCCGCCCATGAAGCACCTCACCAGCCTCCGCGACTACCTCGACGCCCTGGCCGAACTCGACGACCTGCGTGTGATCGACGACGAGGTGGACCCCGAACTGGAGATCGGCGCGATCGCCCGGTACGCCACCGAGCACCGGGCCCCGGCCCAGCTCCTCACCCGTATCCGCGGCTGCCGGCCCGGGTTCCGGGTCCTCGCCGCGCCCGCCGCCCTGAGCAGCCGGCCGCAGGCGCCCTACGCGCGGCTGGCGCTGGCGCTGGGGCTGGACCCGCGGACGCCGCCGCGGGAGCTGATGGACGGCCTGGTCGCCGCGCAGGCGGCGCCGCCCGTACCGCCCGTCACGCTGGACTCCGGACCGTGCCAGCAGAATGTCCTGCTCGGCTCCGACATCGACCTGACGCGGCTGCCGTTCCCGCTGCTCCACCAGGGCGACGGCGGCCGGTACGCCAACACCGTCGGCACGTTCGTACTGCGCAGCCCGGACCGTAAGTGGACCAACTGGGGCATCGCCCGCGCCATGCTGCACGACGCGCGCCGCATCGTCGCCTTCACCGGCTCGCCGCAGCACATCGGCGTCATCGACGACATGTGGCGGGCGCGTGGCGAACGCACCCCCTTCGCGCTCGTCCTGGGCGCCGAGCCGGCCGTCCCGCTGGTGTCGACCATGTCGCTGCCCGAGCACGTCGACGAAGCGGCCTACCTGGGCGCCTACTTCGGCGAGCCGATCGAGGTCGTACGGTGCAAGACCGTCGACCTCGAAGTGCCCGCCACCGCCGAGATCGTCATCGAGGGCTACATCGACCACGACGAGCTGCTGCCGGAAGGCCCGATGGGCGAGTTCGCGGGCTACGTCCCCGAAGGGAGCTGGTCGCTGCCCGCCTACCACGTCACCGCGGTCACCCACCGCGACGACCCCGTGATGCCGGTGGTGTGCGCGGGCAAGCCGGTCGACGAGGACCACACCCTGATCGGCCTGACCCACTCGGCCCGCTGGACCCACTACCTGCGCGAGGCCGGCATCCCGGTGGCCGCCGCCTGGATGATCCCGGAGACCGCCGTGCACGTGCTGGCCGTCACCGTCGACCGGGACTGGCGCGAGCGTACGGGGTTCACCTCGTCGCAGGAGCTGTGCCGGGCGGTCGGCGAGGCGGTGGACGCCTTCCCGCACGGCGGCTGGTGGGTCACCCGCATCATGGTCCTGGACAGCGACATCGACCCGACGGACGTGCGCGACGTGCTGTGGGGCTTCGCGACCCGCTCGCACCCCACGGACGGCATCCACGTGCTGCCCGACACCGCGATCATGCACCTGATGGTCTGCTACCACGAGAAGGAACGCGCCTCCGGCACCGGGCCGACCGTCGTCTTCGACTGCGTGCGAGAGGACGAACTGCGCAGTACGGCCTTCGCGGACAACTACCCGGCCGACGTGCAACGCCGTACCTTCGAACTCCTGGCGGGCGCCCGGCCGTTCTGAGCGCCCCGGCAGGCCCTCCGGCCACCCTGAGGCTCCCGTTCCCCGTGGCGGGAGGCGGGCCGCCCGGCTGACCGGCCGGGCGGCCCCCGCGACAGCGCGCACCGGACAGCCGAGGTCGTTACGGCAGTCGCCGGCTGCCGTTCCCCGGCGCCCCCGCCCGCCGTAGGGTGATCGTTCTGCCGTGTGCTCCCCGGGGCACCACCAGGAACCGGACCGACGAAAGACGACTGCCATGCACCTGCGCTGTGCCGTGCTCGACGACTTCCAGGACGTTGCCACCACGGCCGCCGACTGGTCCCCCCTCCAGGACCACGTCGAGGTCACCTCCTTCCCCCGGCACTTCGCCGACGAGGACGAACTCGCGGCGCGGCTGGCGGATTTCGACATCGTCGTCACCCTCCGTGAACGGGTGCCCTTCCCGGCCTCGCTGTTCGCCCGGCTGCCCCGGCTGCGGCTGCTCGTCGCCTCCGGGATGCGCAACTCCGTGATCGACTTCGCCGCGGCGGCGGAGCACGGGGTGACCGTGTGCGGTACGCAGAGCGCCTCGGCCCCGCCCGTCGAGCTGACCTGGGCGCTGCTCCTGGGGCTCGCGCGCGGCGTGGTGGCCGAGAGCAGCGCGTTGCGGGAGGGCGGCCCGTGGCAGTCGACGGTCGGCGCCGACCTGCACGGCCGGCGTCTCGGCCTGCTCGGACTCGGCAAGATCGGCAGCAGGGTCGCCCGGATCGGTACGGCCTTCGGCATGGAGGTGGTGGCCTGGAGCCAGAACCTCACCGCGGAGCGGGCCGGAGAAGTCGGCGTCGGCCTCGCGGCGAGCAAGGAGGAACTCCTCGCCACCAGCGACTTCGTCTCGGTCCACCTGGCGCTGGGCGACCGCACCCGGGGCCTGCTCGGAGCGCCCGAACTCGCCCTGCTCAAGCCCACCGCCTACCTGGTGAACACCTCCCGGGCGGCCATCGTCGACCAGGAAGCCCTGCTCGACGCGCTGCGCCAGGGCCGGTTCGCCGGTGCCGGCATCGACGTCTTCGACATCGAGCCGCTGCCCGCCGGCCACCCGATGCGCACGGCACCCCGGCTGCTGGCCACGCCCCACCTCGGCTACGTGTCCTGGGACAACTACCGCACGTACTACGGCCAGGCGGTCGAGGACATCCAGGCGTACCTGGCCGGCGCACCGGTACGCCTCCTCGGCTGACGGGCCGCGGACGGCACGACCGATCGAGCGGCGCGCCCGGATGGCGCGCCGCTCGGCGGTGTTCAGGTGCCGCTCACCTCAGGAGCCGGGGCTCTAGAGGGCGTTGGCGAACCGCTTGAAGGCGGCCTTGGTCTTCGTGCCGGGGTCTCCGTCGATCTTGCCGGTGTAGCCCCAGCTGTCCTTGAGCAGGCGCTGCAGCGCCTTGACCGTCTCGGTGCCGGGCTTACCGTCGATCTTCCCGCGGTACTTCCAGTGCTTCTTGAGGCAGCGCTGGAACGCCTGCCAGCTCTCGGTGCCCAGCGCCCCGTCGATCTTGCCGGTGTACTTCCAGTGCTTCTTCAGCCAGCCCTGGACCTTCTTGGCCTGCGCGGCGCTCAGACCCATGTTGTTCACCGCGAGCGGCGCGACGGCCTCGGCCGACACCGCGGACACCGCCGGCTGCGCGGCCGGCGTGGCGGCGAAGCCGGTGCCCGCCCCCGCCAGGCCGCCGGCGGCGATGCCGACGGCGGCGGTGACACTGACCAGAGTCCTCTTCACAGCGTTCGGTCGCATGGTCTGCTCCCCCTTCGGGTCATGGGGGCGCCGCCTGACACGGCCGGCGCGTACGTCGTCGGACGCGTCGGCGCACCCCCTCATGGCCGTACGGCGCCAAGGCGGCTCTGGCGGTGGTGCTCCCCGTTCGCCTCGGCGCGGTACGGGGAAGAAGCTATCCGCCGGAGCGGCGGTCCTCGTCAGCCCACGAGTTGAGATCGGCGTGACCAGGAGATGACATCGGCCGTCCACCGAGCGCGGTAACGCCGGCAGATGTACAACCCCCGCGGTACTGCCCACCCGGACAAACCACCAGCGAAGCCAGTCATTTGGCCTCGCCCGCCCCCTCGGCCCACCCCTTGCTCAGCCGGGACCACTCAGGGGTGTCCGCGGCGGGGGCGGTGACGACATGGCGCCGGAAGGCGTCCTCCGCGGTGATGCCGTGCACCGCTTCGACCGTGTCGGCCGCCAGGTGGCACAGCAGGCCGCGGTCGGCGGGCTTGAGGCCGAGACGGTTGAGGTGGAGGTAGAGGTAGTTCACCACCAGCCGGAAGGAGGCGAACCAGGTGTCGTCGCGGAGGAAGTCCGCGTGACCGTGATCGGTCTGGAGGAGCCGGTGGAAGTCGCTGAGCTGCCGGGTCGGCAGCCTCGGGGCCCGGCCGGCGCCGCTGAGCGTCAGCTCGCCGGACTCCAGCAGCGGGTACGCGATGCGCTGGTACCGGCGGACGGCCTCGGCCCACTCGCGGACGAACGGCACGGTGGCGTCCGGAGCGCCGGGGGTGCCGGGGGCGCCGGGTTCCGCGGCCAGGACGGACTCCACCGTACGCAGGCGCGTGGTCAGCGCGTCGGCCTGCCGCCGGAAGCGCTCGTCGAAGGCGGCGCGGTAACCGGCCGGGTCGTGGGTGCGCGACAGGAACGCGTCGGCGTGGGACCGCAGGGACAGGAAGCCGCGCGCGATCGGCGCGCTGTCCGCGTCGAACGGGACGGCCGCCACCGACGCCGTGGTCCACATCAGGTCCAGTGCCAGTACGGGCAGCGCCCCACCGTCCTGAAGGTGCTCGTACATCGCGAACGCCAGGTCGTTGGTGTCGCTCAGGAAACCGGCCAGCACCGCACTGCCGCACCTCGACCCCAGCACCGGCAGCCGGTGGTCATAGGGCTGTTCGAGCACCGTGTTGTCGGGCACCCAGGGGTGCCGCGGCCCGGTCTCCATCTCCAGTTCCGCCAGCCGCTCGTGCACGGGGGCGAGCGCGGCCTCGTCCAGCCGGGCGGTCGAGGGGTGCTCGCGTACGTACGCCTCCAGCGTGGCGACGACCCGCGGGCGTACGTGGGCGGCCCACTCCTGCGGCGTCGTGCGGAAGTTCAGGCGCAGGTGCGGGCCGCGCAGCCAGTGCCGGCCGAACCAGGCGCCGCTGACCGAGGCCCGCACGGCCTCGAACGCCGGGCGGACGGCGTTCAGTACGAGCGCGGGCTCGGTGCTCTCGTCGTGGTGATGCACATGGATGCTGTGCCACTCGGCGGGCGCCCCGCTCACGAGACGGTCAACGCCTCGGGCAGTCCGGCGAGGACCCGGCCGACGAGGAACCGCACCTGGCTCTCCTGCCACAGGGTGAGCCCGATCCGGTTGTTGATCAGGTGACCGCAGCGCAGCAGCACCAGGCTCGTGGCCGGGTGGGCGATGTCGGCCAGTTCGAGCGGACCGGCGAGCGGTGAGGCCGGCCACTCGTTGGTGAAGGAGCCCGCGTCCTCCAGCGCGTGGAGCGTGTGCCGCAGCCGGCGCAGGGACGCCGTCCAGTACGCGCGGTGGCCGGCGCCGGCGGCGGTGAGCGTGTCCTCGGGGGCCGTCGCCAGGTGCCAGACGCGCCGGGCCCGTTCTTCGAGCTGCGCCCGCTGGGCGCGGTACCGCGGCTCGACGTCGGCCGCCTCGGGGCCGCTCCCGAAGGGCAGGGGCGGGCCGCCGTGCCGGGACCACCGGCCCCGTACCTCGTCGCAGAGCGCGAACACCCCCACGACCAGGTCGAACGCCAGCATCGCGCGCTGCTCGACGGTCGCGCCGGTGCCGACGGCGGACAGCGCCAGCTCGCTGGACTCGCGGAAGTGCTGCTCCACGGCGGTCATGGCCGCGCCGTACCCGAAGTCGGCGTTCTCCCGCTCGTACGGCCGGAAGTCCAGGGTGTTGTTGGGCCGTACCTCCTCCTGCTCCTCCTGGCCGGACCGGCCCTCCAGACTGGCCAGCCCCTCCGAGACCTCGGCGAAGCGCGCGCGGTCCACGACGTCGGCAGCCGGGACGGCCTCCAGGTACGCGCGGACGTGGCGGCCGGTCACCTCCTCGATCCCGGCACGGTCGGCGCTACGGGCGGGCAGCAGGCGCAGCCGGACGTGCGGGCCGCCTTCCCAGTACCGCAGGAAGAACCACCGCTGGACGAGACCGTCGGCCGTCAGCCGCGCGACCAGCGGGCGGACACAGTCGGTCAGCAGCGCGTCCTGGCCGGTGTCGTAGAAGATGTGGGCGCCCACCCAGTCGGAGCCCTCCGCGGTACCGGGGTCCAGCCGGTCGCTTCCGGTCTGCATCTCGCCTCCGTCGATCTCGATGGTCGCCGGTCCCCGCGTCGGCAGGGACCGGCCGCCCCGATTCTCGGGCGGGGGACGGGCAGCGGTCTTCACGGTACGACCACGGGGTGACCGAAGACCGCACCGCAGGGCACCGCAACGGGACGGCACCGGCACCGCAGTCCGCACCGCAGGCCGGGCCCGGCACGGGAGCACAGGCGCACGTCACAGCGTCGTACGCCGCACACACTCCGCGACGACCGCCTGCAGGCTGCCCGTCCGGCGCAGCCGCTCCCGCTGGATGTGCGCCCCGTTGCCGCGCCCCATCAGGGTGTCCAGGCGCTCCTTCGCGAGCCCGAGGTCACCGGTGTCCTCCAGGGCCTCGCCGACGTGGTCGAGCAGGGCGTGGACGACGGCCTCGGCAGGGGCGGGCGTCCAGGTGAGCGGGTGGATGAGGCGGCCCGACAGACCGGACCGGCCGGCCCGCCAGGTCGCCAGCCGTAACAGGCCGATCCCGGCGGGGTCCGGCGGCTCACCCGCGCGCCAGGCGCGGGCGGCCGTCTCCACCAGCCCCCGGGTCAGCGCGGCGAGCAGCACCGTGTCGTCGGACTGCAGACAGACGTCGGCCACCCTGATCTCGACCGTGGGATAGTGCCGGGACAGCCGGGCGTCGAAATAGATCATGCCCTCGTCGAGCAGGGTCTCCGTCGCGAGCATCTCCTGCACCCGCCGGTGGTAGTTCGCCGCGCAGCCGAACAGCTCCACCGGACCGGAGGACGGCCAGCGGCCCCACACCCGGCTCCGGTAGCTGCTGTACCGGGTGTCCTTGCCCTGCCAGAAGGGCGAGTTGGCGCTCAGGGCCAGCAGCGTCGGCAGCCAGGGGCGGATCCGGTCCAGTACGGCCACGCCCTCCTCGTCCGACTCGACGGACACGTGGATGTGGCAGCCGCACGCGAGCTGTTCCTGCGCGGTACGGCCGAACTCCTCCTCCAGCCGCTGGTAACGCTCGTCGAAGTTGAGGGACGGGACGACGGGCAGGGGAGAGGTGGCCAGCGCCACCAGTTCCGTACCGGCCCGGCGGGCCTGCCGCGCCGCTTCACCGCGCCAGCGCGCGACCTCGGCGGCCAGGTCCGCCATCAGCAGCCTGGGGCGGGTCGCGATCTCCAGCTGTTCGCGGTGCAGTTCCTTGTCCAGGGTGGAGTCGTCCGGAGTCGCGGCCAGTACGGTCCCTGAGACAGCTCGCGGCTTCCCTGAGTGCGGGTCCACCAGGAGAAGCTCTTCTTCCACTCCCACACTCCGCATACGACAGCCTCTCTCGACCGGCGACGGTCAGCAGGACGGCTTTTCCGTGTCTGCTGACATGGGAAACGCTGGCGGGGCACGGCACAAGGGGGCGGGCGGCCACGGAGTGGCGCGATGCGGGCGGGGCCGAGCGGCAGCGCGGTGCGGCAGCGCCGTACGGCGGCAGGGGTACGCCGCCGGGCGCCCGGCGGGCGGGTTCCTGCCAGGTGGGACGACGTTTCGTCCCAGTGCCGGAGCGGAACCCGCCGGACACCTCCGCGCCCGGGGCCGGACCTGCTCTGATGGAGGGACGCGCCATCAGGCGCGGGCGGACGGAGGGGCGGGCCATGCCGGTGGTGCGGAACGACGGAATCAGTCTCGCGTACGACGAGTACGGTGCCGGGGAGCCGGTCGTGATGGTCACGGGCACCGGGGCGCCGGGGCGGGTGTGGCGCGCGCACCAGGTGCCCGCGCTGACCGCGGCCGGGTACCGGGTGATCACCTTCGACCACCGGGGCATCCCGCCGAACGGCGGTGCCGGCCGGCCCTTCACCCTCGACGACATGGCGGCCGACCTCGCCGCCCTCATCACCCACGTGAGCCCGGGGTCCTGCCACGTCGTGGGTTTCTCGCTGGGGTCGGTCGTCGTACAGGAACTGCTTCTGGCCAGGCCGGAACTGGTCCGCAGAGCCGTGCTGCTGGCGGCCGTCGGCCGCGCGGACCCGCTGATCCGCGCGATGGTGGCGGCCGAGACCGACCTGTACGACAGCGGGGCCGCGCTCCCGCCCCGGTACGCGGCGTACGTCCAGGCGCTGCAGTACCTGTCGGGCGAAACGCTCGGCGATCCGGAGCGGCTGCGCGGCTGGCTGGACGTGTTCGAGATGACGGCGGCGGCGAGCCCGGTCCCCGGAATGCGCGGGCAACTGGAACTCCAGGTGATCGAGGACCGGCGGCCCGCGTACCGCAGCATTTCCTGTCCGTGCCTGGTCATCGGATTCGCGGACGACCGGATCGTCCGCCCGTACCTGGCCGAGGAAGTGGCCGCGTGCATTCCCGGCTGCCGGTACACCGAGATTCCCGGGTGCGGCCATTTCGGATACCTGGAGAAACCCGGCCCGGTGAATTCCGCGATCATCGGTTT
Organism: Streptomyces sp. NPDC052496; assembly: GCF_040679095.1. NCBI lineage: Bacteria > Bacillati > Actinomycetota > Actinomycetes > Kitasatosporales > Streptomycetaceae > Streptomyces > Streptomyces sp. NPDC052496. The sequence continues at coordinate 107,456 of NZ_JBFAUH010000011.1, read as the reverse complement.
CCTCACGGAAACGGGGCGTTGAGGGGGCGCGGCGCGTACGGCCCGTTCATGCGCCGAGGGTGGCCCGGATGCGTTTCTTGTCGGGCTTCCCGACGGGCGTCAGCGGGATCTCGGTGACCAGGTGCAGCCCGGAGGGCGCGTACATCGCCCCCTTGTGACGGGTGACGAAGTCCCGCAACTGCTCCAGGTCCAGCGGGTGTTCCGCGGCGGGGACGACCGCGACGTGCACCTCCTCGCCGGCGTCCGCGCGGCGCACACCGAACGCCGCGCAGTGGGCCACGGCCGGGTGGGTGAGCAGCAGGTCCTCCAGCTCACCGGTGTAGACGTGGCCGCCCACCACGATGATCATGTCCTTGAGCCGGTCGACGATGTACAGGAAGCCCTCCTGGTCGAGATAGCCCAGGTCCCCGGTGTGCACCCACCCGTCGCGCAGCACCTCCGCGGTCAGCCCGGGCTGCTTCCAGTAGCCGGTCATGGCCTGGCCGGAACGGACCCGGATCTCGCCCACCGCCCCGACGGGCACGGGCTCGCCCCGCTCGTCGTGGAGGGCGACCTCGACACCGGGGACCACCCGGCCGACCGTGGCCTGCCCCTCCTCGGGCATGTCGCGGTGCTCGTCCGGGCCGATGACGGTGACATGGCCCGCCTCGGACTGGCCGTAACCGCCGAACAGCACCGCGCCGAAGGCCTCGTGCGCCTGCCGCAGCCGTGCCGGCGAGGCGGCGCAGCCGCCGTAACTGATCCGCTGGATGCTGGACAGGTCGGTGCCGGCCAGGCCGGGGTGGTCGAGCAGCCGGTAGATCAACGGGGGCAGCAGCCACAGGTGGGTGATGCGCTCGCGCTCGACGGCGGCGAGCACCGCGCCGGGGTCGAAGGAGTGCTGGAGGACCACGGAGCCGCCGGCCAGGAAGGTGGCGTCGGCGATGTTGCCGGCCACGTGGGCGAGGGTGGTGCAGGCCAGGAAGCGGGGCGGCGTACCGGCGCCGACGGAGCCGAAGGCGAGCATGTCCTTGTAGGGGCCGTGCGCCATGCGGACGCCCTTGGGGACGCCGGTGGTCCCGCCGGTGTGGCGGATGCACCAGTCGTCCTCGGGGCGTGCCGCGCTCCGTACGGGCAGCGGTGCGTGCCGTGCGGCGCGCGCCAGCAGGTCCTGGCCGTGCGGGCCGGGGCCGAAGGAGAGGACGTACGGGGGCCGGGCGTGGGCCAGCAGGCTCTCGGTGGCGTCCGGCAGGTCGGGGTCGACCAGCAGCACCGCGGTGTCCACGCTCTCCGCGATGTGGGCGAGGGCCTCGGGGGCCATGCCCTGGTAGAGGAAGACGGTCCGGGCGCCGAGCAGGTTGGCGGCGTACCGCGCGGTCAGGGCCTCCGGCCGGTTCCCGGAGAGGAGGGAGACGGTGCTGCCGCGCCCGACGCCCCAGCCGGCCAGTTCCCGGGCGATGCGGTACACGCTGTCGCGGAATTCTCCGGCGGTGACCTCCCGGCCGTCCGCCGTGGTGACGACGGGCCGGTCCGGAGTTGTCGCCATGACGTCGAGAAGGCATTCGGCGTAGGTGCGGAAGTCGGTCGTCGGGGAATTCACCTCTGCGGCAGTGGAATAGGTGGTCATGGGGGGTCTCCCTACCGATGTAGGCGATTACTGCTTTTCGGTAAGCTAACAACTGGTTGCCGTATGAAGGTGTCCTGCTGATGAACAGCGTGTGATGTCTGAAAAGTGACTGGCGCGGCGCGCAATTCTCCGGTCAGCGGTCCGCGAGCCGGTCGTGGATCTTCTTGAGCTGAGCCACCTGCGCCGACTGGCTCCGCACGACGGCGCCGGCGAGCCGCTGCACATCCTCGTCGCGGCCGAGCTCGCGCTCGGTGCGCGCCATCTGGACCGCGCCCTCGTGGTGCCCGGTCATCAGCCCGGTGAACTTCCGGTCGAAGTCGGCGCCCTCCGCCTTCCTGAGGGCGGCCATGTCCTGGTCGGACACCATCCCGTCCATCTCCGCCCCGTCCCGTCCGACCTGCCCGTGGTCCATGCCGTGCGGGCTGTGCTCGGCGGACGGCGTTCCCAGATCACCGGAGCCGGTCGCGGCCGCCTCCGGCTCGCCCCAGGACTTCAGCCACCCCCGCAGGGTGGCGATCTCGGCGGCCTGGTCCTTGGCGATCTTCGCAGCCAGATCCTTGACCTCCTGGTCCGAGGCGCGCGCAGCCGCGGGTTCCGCCATCTCCACGGCCTGCCGGTGGTGCGGGATCATCCGCTGTACGAACCGCACGTCCGCGTCGTTGTGCGCGGCGCGCGCCGGAGAACCGCTGCGGGACGCCGCGGCCGGGCTGCCCCCGCCGCCGTCGCCGCTCCCGCAGCCCGCGAGGGCCAGCGCCCCGGCGGCCAGCGCACCGGCCAGTGCGACACGGCGACAGAAACGTCGCTCGCCGGCATGCATGATGAGCCCACCTCGATCCCTCAGCACACGGAGAACGCCCCCGCGCGCGCGTCGGCCTACGCCCGCACTACCGACGCGGGCAAGCGATCGAAGCGCGTGACGGCGCGGCACGCCGCGAAGGGATGAGCGGCCCACTCACGCGGTTGACCGGAGCCGGCCACCGCCCGCCCCGTCCGCCCCGGCATCCTCACCCACGGCCCCGGACCCACGGCGAGCAGGGGCGGTCAGCCACGGCCGCCCGCCCCCGCCCCGTGTCCGTGCCGTCTGCCTCAGGTGCGCCCGTCGCCGCTCCTGAGCTGCATGTCGACGTCGACCACGCCTTCGACGGCCCGGACCAGGCGGGCCGCCACCGGTATGAGGGAGGTGTCGGTGATGGTGCCGGCGAGGGTCACGATGCCCTGGGAGACCTCGACGGTCAGGTGCTGCCTGCGGGCGGCGAAGAGCTGGCCGACGACCGTGCGCCGGACCTCCTCGGCGATGTCCTCGTCCTCGCGGAGGAAGACCTTGAGGAGGTCGCTGCGGCTGACGACGCCTTCGAGGCGGCCGAAGGCGTCCACCACCGGCATCCGCTTGATGCGGTACCAGGCCATGGTGCGCGCGGCCTGCGCGAGGCTGGCGTCCGCGTGCACGGTGACGGCGGGGGCCGTCATCAGCTCGTCGGCCGTGACGCCACCGGACTTGATCAGGGCGTCCAGGACGCGCATCTGCTCGATGCGCGAGGGGGTGTGGTCGCGGAACTCCTCCTTCGGCAGCAGATCGGCCTCGGACACCACACCGACCACCCGGCCCTCCCCCTCCACGACGGGCAGTGCGCTGACCTTCCACTGGTCCATCGTGCGGACGATCTCCTTGAAGGGGGCGGTGCGGCCGATACTGATCACGGTGCGGGTCATCACGTCGCCGACGGTGCGGGGGTTGTTCCCTGGCGTCACGGGTTCCTGCATCACGGACTCCTTCAGCGCGGGCTCCTACCCCCAGAGTTGTGCCTCACGGGCCCGTGCACCACACACCCGTCGATGCGGACCGAGGCCGGAGCCGGAGCCGGCGGTGTGAGGAGGATCCGCCGGCTCCGACGGCCGGAACCTGTGTCCGGGCTCCGGGCGCCCGGCCGGGGCCCGGACACAGGTGGTCAGTGGACGCCGCTCCCGTACGGCCCGTAGAGGTCCAGCAGCCGGGTCCGCGCGCACCGCAGCCGGTCGCCGACCACCTCGGCGTACCGGAGCACCAGCGCGTGCCCGAGCTCCGGGTCCGCGTGGCACAGCGCCCGTACGTCCTGCGCGTCGAACTCCCAGGCGCGTACCGGACTCAGCGTCTCCGCGCCCAGGTGCCAGCTGTACGGCGGGAACAGCCACGACCAGCCCAGCAGGTCGCCCGGGTGCAGCGTCTCGACGACCGCGGCCCGGCGGCCCGGCACCCGGAGGTCGAGCTGGACCGACCCGGTACGCAGGATCCAGAAGCGGTCGGCTTTCCGGTCCTCCTCCAAGAGCCGCGTGCCGGCCGGGAAGGAGACCTCCCGGGCCAGCGCCATCAGCCGCTCGCGGTGTTCCGCGGGCAGCGCACCGAGCCGTCCGGTCGTCGTCCTCACCGCTCCACCTCCGCATCCTGCGCGGCACCGGCGCCCGTGGTGTACCGGGCGGGCCACCGGCACCGGCGGTTCCCATGTCCTCAGGATCCGCCGCCCGCAGCCGCCCCGGGACGGGCCGAACAGCCCTTTCACCGGGCCGAACAGCCCCGCCACGGGTCCGTCACGCCGAAGCGGCTCCCTCCCGGCGCGCCGCGGGCCGCACGATGCGTCCGGACCGCAGGAGGTGGACCGTGCCGGTGTAGGCGGTGACCAGCTCCAGTTCGTGGCTGACGAGGACGAGCGTCAGTCGCCGCTCGGCGCGCAGACGGGTCAGCAGGTCCAGGACCGCGGTGGCGGTCGCCGGGTCGAGGGCGGAGGTGACCTCGTCGCACAGGAGGAGGTCGGGTTCGGTGGCGAGGGCGCGGGCGATGGAGGCGCGCTGGCGCTGTCCGCCGGAGAGTTCGTGCGGGTAGCGGTGGGCGAAGTCGCGGGGGAGGCCGACGGCTTCGAGGAGGCTGCCGACCCGCTCGGGCAGCTCCGGCGGGGTGACGACGCGGTGCAGCCGGAGCGGGCGGGTGAGCGTGGCGCCTATGGTGCGCGAGGGATTGAGGGCGCCCAGCGGGTTCTGCGGGACGAACTGGATGCGCCGTTGCTGGTCGCGGCTGCGTTTGCGGGCGTTCGCGGGCAGCGGCCGGCCGTTCCAGGTGAGGGTGCCGGTCCGGGGGACCTGGAGGCCGGCGAGGGTCCGCAGGAGGGTCGTCTTGCCGCATCCGGAAGGGCCGGTGATGCCGGTGGCGGAGCCGGCGGGGATGTGCAGGCCGGCGCCCTCCAGGGCGTGGTGGGTGTGGCCGCGGTGGGTGAAGGCGACGTGCAGGTTCTCCGCGTGCAGCCCTTCGGCCACGGCTGCGGGGTCTCCGGCCGGTGCGGAGACGGTGGCGGGGCGCCGTGCCGGGCGGCCCTGGGCGGGGAGGACGGCGGCGGGCGCGTACGGGGACGGGGGGACGGCCTCGGGCGCGTGCGGAGCCGGGGGAGGCGCGGCCTCGGGCGCGTACGGCGTGGCTCCGGCCTCCAGGGTGACGACGGAGTCGGCGCAGCTCTCGACGACGTGCGGATCGTGGCCGGCCATGACGACGGCGAGGCCGTGCTCGGTGGCGAGGCGGCGCAGGAGCGCGGTGATGTCGTCGCGCAGTTCGGCGTCGAGGCCGGCGGTCGGCTCGTCCAGCAGCAGCACTTCGGGACGCCGGGCGAGGGCGCGGGCCAGCGCGAGCCGCCGTTGCTGGCCGCCGGAGAGCGCGCCGGGGCGGTGGTGGGCCAGCGGCCTGGGCAAGTGGCACTCGGCCAGGATGTGGTCGACGGCCTCGGGGGACGGGTCGGCGGCCAGTTCGGTGATCAGCCGGCGGGCCGTCATCCGGGGGTTGAGGGCGGAGCCGGGGTCCTGGCCCACGTAGGCGACGTGCCGGCGGCGCAGGGTGCGCAGTGCCTCGGGGGCGAGGGTGAGGACGTCCCGCCCGAGCACGTCGATGCTGCCGGAGGTGACGTGAGCGCCCTGCGGGAGTTCGCCGATCAGGGCGCGCAGCAGCGTCGTCTTGCCGGAGCCGGACGGCCCGGTGAGGGCGGCGATCCGGCCGGCGTGCAGGGTGAGGCCGGTACGGCGCAGGAGTACGGGCCCGGTGGCGAGGGCGATTTCGAGGTCGGTGACGGTGACGGGCGGCGGCGGGGAGTCGGTCAAGGCGAAGTCCTGGGGAGCGGGCGCGCGGGCGCGGGGCGGCCGGAAGTTCAGCGCAGGGCGGCCCTGCGCGCGGTGACGGGTGCCAGGGCGTTGGCGGCGAGGTTGACGCTGATCGCGAGCAGGCCGATGGCCAGGCCGGGCGCGACCACCGCCCACGGGTTGAGGAGGATGCCGGGCCCGTTCTCACGGATCATCAGGGCCCAGTCGGCCTCCGGCGGCCGGGGGCCGAGCTGGAGGAAGCCGGCCATCGAGATGACGTACACCGCGTCGACGAAGCGCAGGCCGAACAGGGCGAGGAGGGTGGCCCGCAGGTGGGGCAGGATCTCGCGCAGCGCCAGGTACCCCAGGCGCTCGCCACCGGCGACGGCAGCTTCCACGAACCCGGAGGCGGCGACCGGCGCCGCCGCACCGGCCACGATCCGTACCGCGTACGGGACGCCCAGCACGACGGCGGCCACCGAGATCGCGAGGCGGCCGCCGCCCGGCCAGGCCAGCGCGAGCAGCATGATGCCCAGCACCGGCGGCAGCAGGATCGCGGTGTCCGCCGCGCGCTCGACCAGCCGTCCCAGCCGCGGGCTGAGGACGGCGAAGCAGCCGAGCAGGGTCGCCAGGAAGGTGACCACGACGGCGACCACGAGGGCGCTGCCGATCAGCGCGCTCCCGCCGTGCAGGAGGCGGCTGAGCACGTCGCGGCCGAGCTGGTCGCCGCCCAGCGCCGCGCCGTCCGCGCCCGCCGCGCCGTACGGAGCGGTGACCGGCTTGTCGACCGGGTGTGCGGCGAGCAGCGGGCCCGCCAGGGCCAGTGCGACGAGCAGCGCGGCGGGGGCCACGGGAGCCAGGACGCGTGGCCGGGGGCGGCGTACGCGGGGCCGGGCGGACAGCGCGGCGGTGCTCATGAGCGGGCTCCCAGGGTGCGGGCGCGTACCAGGTCGGCCAGCAGGAGGACGACGGTGATCAGGGCGGCCGAGCAGGCGACGACGGCGGCGACGACCGGGGTGTCGCGGTCGGCGACGGCCCCGGCCAGCACCGTGCCGATACCGGGATAGTTGAAGAGCGTCTCGACGACGACGGTGCCGCCGAGCAGCATGCCGGTGGACGTGGCGACGCCGGTGGCGATGGCGGGCCAGGCGCCCGGCAGCGCGTGCCGGAGCAGCACCTGCCGGGTGGGCAGGCCGTCCAGGCGGGCCGCTTCGACGTGCGGGGTCGCGGCCTGGTCGGCCAGGGCGCCGCGGACGATGCGGGTGTTCCAGCCGGTCTGCGGAACGGTCAGCGCCAGCACCGGCATCACCAGCATCGTCCAGTCGGCGGGCGCGCCGTCGGCGCCGGTGACGGTGGTGGCGGGCAGTCGGCCCGTCCACAGCGACAGCACGAGCAACAGGCCCACGGCTACCACGAATTCCGGCAGGGCGAAGGCGGCGGTGGAGGTGAGGTCCACGACCCGGTCCACGAGGCCCTTCGGGCGCGCGGCGGCCCCAAGGCCCAGGGCCAGCGCGCCGAGGACGGTCAGGACGAAGGCGGTGCTGCCCAGCAGGACGGTGTTGGGCAGCGGCGCCGCGAGCAGGTCGCCGACGCGTTCACCGCGGGCCGAGGTGCCGAGGTCGCCGGTGGGCAGCGCGGTGATCCAGTCGCCGAAGCGCTCCCAGACCGGCCGGTCCAGGCCGAGCAGGTGGCGGCGGGCGGCGAGGTCCGCCGCGCTCTCGCCGCGTTCCGACGTGGCGGTGGCCGCGTCGCCCGGCAGCAGTTCGATCGCGGCGAAGACGAGCGCGAGCAGCACCACCAGCATCAGGAGCCGCTTGGCCAGGACGGCCGCCATCCGCGCGGCCAGGGCCCCGGCGCGCCGCCCGGCGGGTTTCGGCACCGGCCGGGCGGCGGTCTCGACGGGCCGGGTGCCGGTCGCGGTCACGGGGCGAGCCAGACGTTTTCGAGCTGGACGCGCCCGTAGCCGGGCAGTGTCGGCAGGCCGTGCACCTTCGGGGCGGCCAGGTCGATGCCGTCCGCCATGCCCCACAGCAGGTAGCCGGACTTCTCGTGCTCGATGCGCTGGAGGTCGCGCAGGGCGGCGGTGCGGGCCGTGCGGTCGGCGGTGCCCATGACCTTGCGGTACGCGGCGTCGAACGCCTTGTCGGACCAGTCGGCCTCGTTCTGCCCGGCTCCGGTGGTCAGGGTCTTGGAGGCGAAGAACACCACGGAGTCGTTGGTGCCCCAGTAGGCGGTGTAGAAGTCCCCCTTGAGCCAGGTCTTCTGGTAGAAGGCGCCGGACTCCTGCTTGACGACCTCGATCCTGACGCCGGCCTCGCGGGCCTGGGAGGCGAAGAGGGTGGCGGACTCGGCGAGTCCGGCGACGTCCTCGGTGGTGACGAGCTGGTAGGTACGGGAGAAGTCGAACCCGGCGTCGGTCAGCAGCTTCTTGGCCTGGGCCAGGTCGCGCCGGCGCTGCGGGATGTCCTTGGCGTACGCGGGGTCGCCGGTGCCCAGGATGTCGTTGGCGACCGTGCCGTACCCGGACAGCACCTGCCGGACCATCGCCTCGCGGTCCACCAGCAGTTTCATCGCGTCGCGGACCCGCGGATCGGCGAACGGGCCGCCGGAGGTACGCATCACGATGGGCATGGCCATGTCGTCGGGGCGCCGGACGACCCGGATGTCCTGCCGCGCCTTGGCCGTACGGGCCGCGACCGCGCCGACGTTGGAGGCCACGTCGAGCTGGCCGGACAGCATCGCGTTGGCCATCGCCTGCGGGCTCTGGAACATGGTGACCTCGATGGCGTCGAGGTGGACCGCGCCGCCGTACCAGTGCTTGTTGCGCAGCAGCCGGGCGTTGCCGCCGCGGTACCAGTCCAGCGTGAAGGGGCCGGTGCCCGGGGCCTTGGCTATCGCCTTGTCGGGGGTGTCCTTCTTCAGGACGAAGGTCGACAGCCGGGTGAGCAGGGGGAGTTCGGCGTTGGCGTAGTCCGAGACGAGGACGACGGTGCGCTTGCCGTCGGCGGTGATGCGGTCCGCCGTGACACCGGGCAGCCGGGCCGCCCCGGAGGGGGTGCCGCGCAGCCGGCGCAGCGACCAGACCATGTCGTCGGCGGTGACGGGTGTGCCGTCGTGGAAGGCGGCGCCTTCGGCGATGGTGAAGCGCCAGGTCTTCAGGTCCTTCGAGGGGGTGAAGGCGGAGGCCAGGCGGCCGACGGTGTTCTCCTTGCCGCCGGGCGCGGTCAGCGTGTCGTACACGAGGGCGATGACGAGGTAGTCGCTCTCGTTGCCCTGGGTGCCGTGCGGGTCGCGGGTGAGGGCGGAGGGGCGGCCCAGGGCGCCGATGCGCAGGGTGCCGCCCTGTCGCGGGCCGCCGGCGGCGGGTTCCGGGCCGCTGCCGCCGCCGCACGCGGCGAGGAGCGCGGCCGCGCCCATGCCCCCGCCGACGGAGAGCACTTGACGCCTGTTGAAGTCCACGCTGCCTCGCTCTGTTCGGTCGGTCACTTAGGGTTGCCTACCCTAATGAGAACTGTTCCCGCAAGGGCGCTCGCCGCCGAGTGCGCCTATTGGGCGTCGTCAACTGGGCCTTAATGGGCGGGAGTTACCTGAAGGCGGGCAGGCGCGACAAATAAAGTGAGGTTTGCCTTACCTAAGTTAGATGGGTAGCGTCGTTACTGTCCGCTGGACCCCGGACACGGAGCGGCAGCCATGGCCGCCCCCTGCCCGGGCTGTCGAGCGCGCCACGCCCTGCCCGCGCGGCGTCGCACCCCGGACCCGATTCCCACCCTCCACGGAAACGGACTGTCTCGACATGACCACGGGAGCCGCACCCGTCCGCCAGCTCGACCCCGCCGACGCCACGGAACTGCGCCGCACCGCCGAGCGGATCCTCGGCGCCACCGGCACCTCCGCCGCCTCGCCGCAACTCCTCGCCCACGTCGCGGAATCCGCCGCCGTACTGCCCGGCACGCTCCGCCACCAGCTCCGTCCGGTCGACACCGACGACGGCCTGTTCGTGCTGCGCGGCCTGCACGTCGACGACACCGAGCTGGGCCCCACCCCCGTCGGCTGGGCCGCCGCCGGTGACAGCGGCGCCGTGCACGACGTCGTCCTGCTGCTGCTCGCCACCGTGATGGGCAACCCCATCGCCTGGCACGGCCAGCAGGCCGGCCGCTTCGTGCACAACATCGTGCCCGCCCCCGGTCACGAGACCGAGCAGACCGGCGCCGGCAGCACCGCACTGCTCAGCCCGCACACCGAGGACGCCTTCCACCCCGGCCGCGCCCACCTGCTCATGCTCAGCTGCATGCGCAACCACGACCGCATCGCGACCACCGCGGCCGGCATCCGCAACGTCCGGCTCGCCGAGGACGACATCGCACTGCTCACCCGGCCGCTGCTGCCGATCCTGCCCGACGACGCGTACGCCGAGGCCCGGAACTTCGACGGCGGGCCGCCGCCCCCGGTCCCCACCCTCCACCGGACGGACGACGGCCTGACGCTGCGCTTCGACCCCGCCTACACCCCCCTGGACGACGCACCCACCGGCCACCGGGCCGCCTACGGACGCCTGGCGGACGAACTCGCCCGCGTCTCACGCGCCGTGTGTCTCGCACCGGGCGACGTGCTCGTCGTCGACAACGACCTGGTGGTACACGGCCGGGTGCCCTTCCAGGCCCGCTACGACGGCACCGACCGCTGGCTCAAGCGTGCTTCGGTCCGTGTCCCCGCGCGCCGTACACGCCCCCTGGCCGAGGCATCGGAGCACGGTTACGGTCAGGCCGCCGTCGAAGCGCACACCGGATGACAGCCGCATCTCCCCGAGGACGGACATGACCGACAGCACCCTGGCCGCCGACCCCCGCTCCATACCCGACGACCGCACCCTGCGCGTCCTGACCACCAGCGACCTCGCCGGCCTCGGCATCACCCACGCCGACGTCGTGGCCACCGTCGAAGGCGCCTACCGCACCCTCGCCGCGGGCGGCTCCGACAACCCGCGCAAACTCACCGTCAAACCCGCCGACGGGCACTCCGTCGCGTACGCGATGCTCGGCCGGGACGGCTCCCGCGACGCCGTCGCCGTGAAGACCTCGTACAAGCACGGCCTGGACAAGGACCGCGGAAACCAGCACTACTACACGACCCTGATGCTCTACGACGACGTCACCGGCCTGCCCGTCGCGATGATGGACTGCGGCCGCATCGGCTCGCTGCGCACCCCGGCCGTCTCCGCCCTGCTCGCCCGCGAGTGCGCCCCGCCCGGCGCCCGCAGTGCCCTGGTCATCGGCACCGGCACCCAGGGCCGCCTGGCCCTGCCCTTCCTGCTGACCACCCTGCCGGACCTGGAACGCCTGATGCTGTACGGCAGCCACCCCGACGGCATCGCGGCGGTACGCGAAGAACTGCGCGCCCACCACCCGGACCGGGACGTGGAACGGGTCACCGACCTGCGGGCCGCGGCGGGCGACGCCGACGTGCTCGTGGCGACCGCGGGCGGCCACACCACGGCGGCCGTCGAGGCCGGCTGGCTGCGGCCCGGCGCGCTGTCCGTCCTCGTCGGCCACGGCCTGGCGCCGTCCACCCTGCACCGCGCCGACCGGGTGGTGGCCACCAGCGAGGCGCAGATGAAGGTCACCGGCACCGACATGGCCGACGAGGCGGGCCGGTTCCCCGCCGTGGACGCCGAGTTCCCGGCCGTCCTGGCCGGGACCGCCACCGGCCGCGGCAGCGCGCGGGAACGCATCTTCGCCTACAACAGCGGGCTCGTCGTCACCGACATCGCCCTCGGCCACCGCTTCGCCCAACTCGCCCTGGACCAGGGGCTGGGAACGCAGGTGGCGCTGTGGCGGTGACCGGCCCGCGCCCCACGGACGTACCGACGCTGCCCGCCCACCCCGACCCCGAGACCGACCGGGTCCTGGACAGCGGCCTGCTGCACGAACTGTCCTACGCCTTCGACGGCCCCTTCCACTTCCTGCTCCCGCACCGCTTCGACGCCAACCTCGCCGCCTTCCGCACCGCCCTCGCCGACGCCGGGGTGGCCGGGCGGGTGTACTACGCGAAGAAGGCCAACAAGGCCGCCGTCTGGGCGGAGCGCTGCGCCGCGCACGGCGCGGGCGTCGACGTGGCGAGCGTCCCGGAACTGCGCGAAGCCCTCGGACACGGCGTACGCGGCGAACACCTCGTCGTCACCGGCCCGGCCAAGAGCGACGCGCTGCTGCGGCTGGCCGCCCTCCACGGCTGCCTGGTCGCCGTCGACTCCCTCGACGAACTCGACCTGCTCATCACGCTCGCCCTGACCGGCACCGCGCGCCCGGCCCGCCTGCTGCTGCGCCGCCTGCCGCCCGCGCAGCCGCACAGCCGCTTCGGGATGACGGCCGCCGAGCTGGAGACCGCGCTGGACCGGTGCGTACGCGCCGGGGGCGCCGTACGCATGGAGGGCTTCAGCTTCCACCTGTCCGGATGCGCCGTCCGGCCGCGCGCCGACCTCGCCGGGCTGCTCCTCGACCACTGCCTGCGCGCACGGGCCCTGGGCCTGCGGGCCGACCGGATCAGCATCGGCGGCGGCTTCGCCGTGGACTACAGCAGCGCGCACCACTGGCAGACGTTCCGCGCCGCGCAGCGCCCCGAGCACTACCACGCGCACAAGACGTTCGAGGCCGACAGTTTCTATCCGTACCACTCACCCGTCGCGGGCGGCGACGCCCTGCGTGCCGTCCTGGACACCGTCCCCGCCGGCGGCCGCACCAGCCTGGCCGGACGGCTCCAGCAGACCGGCACGCTGCTGATGGCGGAACCCGGCCGGGCCCTGCTCGACGGCGCCGGCGCCTCCGTCTTCCGCGTCCAGGGCGTCAAGGAACGCGACGGCTACCGGATCCTCACGGTCGACGGGACCAGCCTGAGCCTGTCCGAGCAGTGGTTCAACAGCGAGTACCTGCCCGAGCCGTACCTGGTCACCCCGGAGGGGCGGGCCCGCGGCGACGCGGTGCACCCCGCGTGCGTCGGCGGCGCGACCTGCCTGGAAGCCGACCTGCTCACCTGGCGCAAGGTCCCGTTCCCCGCCCGGCCCCGCGTCGGTGACCTGCTGGTCTACCCGAACACCGCCGGATACCAGATGGACTCCAACGAGTCCCCCTTCCACGGTCTGCCGCTGCCGCCCAAGGTCGTCGTGGACCGCCTGGGCCCCCGGCCGCGCTGGCGCCTCGACCGGCACCCCGCCCGCTGAAGCAGCCGGCCGGGTCCGGCCCGCCGCCGGCCTGCACAAGACCCGTGTGACCAGCCCTTCCCCGCTCAGGAGCCGCCCCGTGAAAGAGGCCCTCGCGCACCCCGCCGTGGTCTCCCGCATATCCGACCTCATCGGCCGCACCCCCCTGTTCGAACTGTGCCGCACCGAGACGGGCAGCCGCCTGCTGCTCAAGCTGGAGATGTTCAACCCGACCGGCACCGCGAAGATCCGGATGGCCCGCCAGATGATCCTGGACGCCGAGGCGCGCGGCGCGCTGCGGCCCGGCGGGCGCATCGTCGAGTCCACCTCCGGCAACACCGGCCTGGGCCTGGCAGTCGTCGCCGCCGAGCGCGGCTACACTTTCACCGCCGTCGTCGACCACCACGCCTGCGCCGACAAACTGCGCGCCATGAAGGCCCTGGGCACCGAACTCGTCCACGTCACCGACGACGGCACCGAGGAACTGGCCACCGCGGCCCGCGAGGAACTGGCCGCGGAGCTGGCCCGCGGCCAGGACAACACCGTCTTCACCGAACAGCACAACAACCCCAGCAACGGTGTCGGTTACTTCCCCGTCGCGCACGAACTCCACCAGGCCCTCGACGGGCGGATCGACGTCCTGATCGGCGCGGTGGGCACCGGCGGCGCCCTCTGCGGCACCACCCGCGAACTGCGCACCCTCGTCCCCGGCTGCCGGACGGTCGGCGTCGAACCCAAGGGCTCCATCGCCTTCGGCGGCCCGGCCCACCCGTACCACCAGTCCGGCACCGGCACCCCCGAAGGCGCCGAGATCGGCGCGCTCGTCGACTTCGACCTGATCGACGAGGGGGTGAAGGTCGGCGACGCCGAAGCCTTCGCCACCGCCCGCGCCGTCGCCCGCGTCACCGGACTGCTCATCGGCGGATCCGCCGGCGGCGTCGTCCACGAGGCCCTGGCCCGGCTCCCCGCCGCCCCGCCCGGCACCACCATGGTCGCCCTGGTCAACGACGGCGGCGAGAAGTACCTGGACACCGTCTTCGACGACGACTGGATGCGGGCCCACGCTCTCCTCGACCCTGGCCTGGAACACGAGATCGACGAGACGCTGACCAAACTCCGCCGGATGTGAGCCCGTTCATGCAGGTGACCACGCTTCTCCGGGACAGCCGCGCGCTCGCCGCCCTGGCCGTCCCCCTCGTCCTGACCCAGCTCGCGCAGGTCGCCCTGACGACCACCGACACCGTCATGATGGGAATGCTCGGCACGGCCGACCTCGCGGCGGGCGGACTGGCCATCGTCATCTTCAACCAGCTGCGCACCATGGGCGTCGGCCTGGTCACCTCCGTCGGCAACGGCATCGCCGCCGCTTCGGCGCGCGCCGAGACGGCGGGGGAGCGGGCGGACACGGACCCGGGCGCGGGGGACGCGGAGGTCCGAACGATCGTCCGCGCCGGCCTGGCCGTGGCCACCTTCGCCGGGCTGGCGGGCGCCGTCCTGATGCTGCTCATCGGCCAGGCGCTCGGCGTGCTCGGCCAAGAGGCGGACGTCGCCGGCCGGGCGCGCACGATGCTGCTCGCCCTCGCCCCCGGGCTGCTGCCGTGCCTGTGGTTCCAGGTTGTGCGCCAGTTCACCGTGGGCATGCGGCGGCCGCAGGCGCTGCTGCGCATCACCGTCGTCTCCGTCGCCGTCAACGCGGCCCTCAACTGGGGTCTGATACACGGCACCTGGGGGCTTCCCGAACTGGGCCTGCCCGGCGTGGGAGTGGCCACCTCCGCCGTCCACCTCCTGTCCTTCCTGGCGCTGTACGCCGCCGCCGGACGCGACCGTGTGCTCGGCCCCCACCTCAGCCTGAACATCGTCAGGGCCGATCGCGCCGCGACCGTCCGCATCGTCCGGCTCGGTGTGCCCATCGCCGCGACCTACGGGTCCGAGGCGGGCTTCTTCTCCGTCACGGCCCTGATGACCGGCTCGTTCGGCAGCGCCGCGCTGGCCGCGCACACCGCCGTCAACCAGCTGGTCTACGTCGTCTTCCAGGTCGCCGTCGGCCTCTCCCACGCCGCGTCCATCAACGTCAGCCGCGAACTGGCCCTCGGCCGTACCGCCACCGCGCTGCGCATCAAGAACACCGCGCTGGCCTGCGCGGGCGCCGTGATGGCCGTCGTCGCGACCGTCTACGCCACCCTGCCCGGACTCGTCCTGCGCCCCTTCTTCGACACCGGCGGGGCACGGGACGCCGAAGCCGTCTCCATCGCCACCCACCTGCTGCTCGTCGTCATGGTCCTGCAGTTCTTCGACTGCGCGCAGAACATCGGCGTCGGCCTCCTGCGGGGCCTGGACGACACCCGCAGCGGCTTCCGCATCACCCTCGTCGGCTACTGGGCCGTCGGCCTGCCCGCCGCCTGGCTCCTGGGCTACGCCGCCGGACTGCACACCCTCGGCATCTGGCTCGGCCTCCTCACCGGCCTCGCCACCACCGCCGTCCTGCTCCTGCGCCGCTACGGGGCGAGCCTGCGCGCCAGGACGGCCGCCGCGCAGCCCGTACGGACGGCGTGAACGGTGCCGCCCCTACGGCCACACCACCTGTTGGAAGGCGTACGAACCGTCCGGCTCCAGCTCCACCAGCGCCAGCGGCTTGCCCACCGGATCGCCGCGCTCGTCGAACCGGACCGGCCCGCTGACCCCGTACACCGGCTTGCTGCCGCTGATCTGGAGCAGCATCTGGCGGGTGCTGCCCGTGGTGACCGGGCCGGTGCCCTGGCGGCCCGCCCCGTCACGGATGGCCACGCCCAGGGTGAGCAGGGCGTCATGGCCCATGATGGCCTGCCCGTCGGCCAGTTCGTCGTCCGTGCGGCGGATGTCCTGCCGGTAGGCGTCGCGGAACTGCGGCAGCGGGTTGCCGGCGCCGGGGTAGGTGTCCGTCCACTGGTCGGGGTGGGCCAGCACGGTGTGGCGCACGGTCACGCGGCTGCGCTCCCACACCTTGCGGAACGCCTGCCGCGACTCGTAGCTCTCCGGGACGTCGAAGACGCCGACCGCGTCGTCCGCGGTGACCACCGTGGTCGGGCAGCGCCGGCCCGCGGCGGCCATCGCCTCGATGAAGACCCGCAGATCGCGCCCGCGGCCCGTGAAGTACACGGCGTCCGGCCGGTCGGAGCACACCCGGTCGGCGAGGGCGGAGAAGGCGTTGGCGATGGCGGGGTCGTCCGCGCTGTAGGCCAGCCCCAGGTCGGTGACCTTCAGGCCGTGCCGCGCGGCGGCCGCGGTGAAGCCCCGGTACAGGGAGGTGCTGTAGGTGTCCTGCTCGCTGCGGTCCCTGAGGGTCGTCACGCGGTACGGGCGCTGCCGCCCGGGACGGTTCTGCACGGCCCGCAGGTGGCGCACCGCGGCCGACGCCTGGTCGGAGTTGGTGGCCGCGACCCGCCAGAACCCGGTCTGCCCCGGCCGGTTGACGGCATCGGCGGTCACGGTCGAGCCCATCATGGGGATCCTGGCCTCGCGCAGCGCGTCGATCGCCTGCTGGGTGGTCCGTCGGCTCTGCCCGAAGCCCGCCACGGCGACCAGGTGCTGGTCCCCGTCCTTCATCTCCTTGAGCTGGTCCACCAGCGGCTCCCACTGCGCGGACCCGGCGCCGCTGTTCGCCAGCAGCAACGTGATCTGCGGGGAGTCGCCGCGCCCGCCGCGCCGTGGGTCGTTCAGCTCGCGCTGGGCCAGGTAGGCGCCCTCCAGCTCGCGCCGTATGCTGTCCCGTCCCTTGTCGCCGGTGCCGGGCGTCAGCGGCTGCAGGTAGGCCACCGAGACCCAGGGCTTCCCGGACTTCGCCACCCGCCGGTTCTCGTCCAGGATCTGCCGCGAGATGTCCCGCAGCGCGGGGTCGAAGACGTACGAGCCGTCGGTCACGCCCACGCACTCGTCGCGCGGCCCCTGCTCACGCACCCCGTCGGCACACTGCTCGAACACCTCGTCGTACAGCCAGTACCCGCCCCCGCCCAGGGCGCCCGCGACGGCCACCGCGACGGCGGCCCGCAGCCATCTGCGGGGCCGCGCCCGCGGAACCGTGAGCTGGTCCTCGTCACTCATCCGACGGTCACCACGGCTTCCTCTCGTAGGCGGCCGCCCGCTGCCACAGCACGTCGTGGTCCGTCTCGTCGCTCAGCCGGCCGCTCAGGGTCTGCAGTGCATCGACAATCTTCGGGTACAGCTCGGCCGCCGGATCGCCCAGCGGGTCGGACCACAGCGCCGCGTACGGATCGGTCGCCGGGTGCGTGGTGATCCACCCGGCGACCAGCAGGCGGGTGACCATGAGCCGGTCGGGCGGGCTCTGCGCCCGCGCGAGCCGGTGCTGGAACTCCGCACCCGCCGAGCGGCCCAGCGCCTCCGCCTCCCAGCGGCGCGGCGCGCGCTGGATCCAGGACAGCTCCTCGCACCACGCCCGCGCCGAGCCGGGGCCTTCGCACACGTCGAGGAAGCGGTCGTACAGGTAGTTCACCGTGCCCTGGACATCGCCGGACGCCAGCCCGTGGTAAGCGCCGACACGCCCCGACTCCGCCGCGTCCCGCAGGATCTCGTGCGTACGGTCCCACGGTGACGCGGAGGCGTCGGCGGCCGGCGCCGGGGCCAGCGACAACCTGCCCAGCAGCAGCCTGCGCACGAGATCGGGGAGCGCACTGTGCGGCTGCCCGTCGAAGGTGAGCCGCCGGGCGTGCCGGTCGTCGTGCGCCAGCCCGCGCAGCAGGCGCGGCGGTACACCGTCCTGCCACAGGCCGGCGGTGCTCGCGGCCTGCCCGAGGGTGACGGCGGCGGCCGCGCGGGGCAGCGCCGCCTCGGCCAGCTCCTGCGGCAGGTCCTGGAGGAGCAGTTCCAGCAGCGTGTCCGCGACGGAGTGCGGCCCTTCGGGCGCCATCACCATGCGCAGCCGCCGCCCGCACGGCACTCCCGGGGCGAAGTCCTCCAGCGCGTCCAGCACCGCACGGGTCGCGGCCGGGTGGCCGCGCGTCAGCTCGTGGACCGTACGGCCCAGCCAGGCCACCGGATGCGCGATGCCCGCCAGGGCCGCCTGCGGCATCCGCTTCACGCACGGGCTCGCCTGCTCCTGCACCTCGGCCCGGTCCAGCGGACGCAGCTGCGCCACCTCCAGACGGGCACCGCCACCGGGCCGGGCCACCACCCGCGGTACGAACAGCTCCGGCCCGTCCTCCCGCTCCGGCGGCTGCCAGCACGACAGGTACCCGCCCAGCTGCCGGGGCCCCTGCTCCAACTGCCGCAGCACGTCCGGCGCGCGACGCGCGCTCGCCACCACGACCAGCGGGTCCGGGTGCTCCGGCCCGGTAGCCCGCGCCTCGACCAGGGCCTGGAGGAACGCGTCGCCCAGCTCGCTGTCGGCGTTGTCCAGCAGCACCAGGCAGCGCAGGGTACGGGTGCGGTCGCCGCCGTGCCGGGTGTACGCGCCCTGGAGGTCGGCGAGGAACGCCTGGAGCAGCACCGACTCGGCGCGCTCCCGCTGGGCCGCCGTACCGTGCCGGAAGTGCTGGTTCAGCTCGACGAGGGCGTCCGCCGGGGCCTGCGGCCGGGGGCCGCCGCGCGGCACCCGCCGCAGCCGCCGGTGCACGCCCCACCACACCCGGGCCCGCTGCCAGCCCTGTATCAGCGGCACCACCGCCGCCGACCAACCGGGCAGCCCCATCGGCACGCCGACCGAGGTCACCAGCTCCCGCAGCACCGCCAGCGAGTGGTCCTCCGCGCGGCCGGTGCGCAGCGCCTCGCGCGTCTGGGCCAGCGCGGCGTCCCGGCTCTCCGGGTCGGCCTCGGCGGACAGCGCCATCAGCAGGACGGCGAAGGAGGGCAGCGCCAGCGGCGGGAAGTCCGGCCGGCGGGCGTTGAGCTGGAAGGCGATACGGGCCAGTACGTCGACGGGATGGTGCACCCCGTCGTCGAGCGCCGCGAGGTCCAGAGCGGCCAGCGGCGCCCGGCGGCCCCAGGTCTCCAGCTGGTCCGACAGCGTGGACTTGCCGCTGCCGCGGGGCCCGAGGAGCAGCAGAACCGGATGCCGGGTGTGCTCACCGGCTGCCCGGACGAGCCGCTGACCGACGAACTCCCGGATCATCAGATCACGTCGGGACTGCACCGTGCCCCCTCGTGGCCACCGTCGCGAGGGACCAGGATGCAGCAATTGACGTCGGACGCAAGGCGGTTCGGGCTCCTGGGTGACCACTGGGCCGTATGAGGCCGGTGAGGCGTGACGGAACGTTCCCGTCCGCGTCGCCCGCGGGACGGACGAGACCGGCGCTCAGTAGCGGCTCCCCGGAATGCCGGCGTCACGCGGGCCGTACGGGGCGCGGTCCAGCCAGCTCCCGGCACGGCGGGAACAGGGCGCCGCGGCGGCCGCCAGCCGCTGGGCGGCGTGCCGCCAGGGCGCGGCAGCGGTCAGGTGGGCCAGCGCGCACCCGGCTGCCTGCCGGTTGAGCAGGGCGGCCCGGTGGCGGGCGGCCGCGAAGCCGGCCACGTCACCGGTGACCGTCGCGGCCGCGGCCGCCGCCGCGTCGGCGATGCCCGAGTTCAGGCCCCGCGCGCCGAAGGGCGCGAAGAGGTGCCCTGCCTCCCCGGCGAGCAGCACCCGGCCGTACCGGTCGGTGAGGCCGTCGGCGACCACCTGCTGGAAGCGGTAGTGGGAGGACCAGGTCACGGCGCAGGCGTGACCGTCCGGCAGCAGGCCGGGCAGCCAGTCCGCCGCGGCCCCGGCCAGCGCCTCCGGATCGTCGTCGGGACGGCACTGCACGTCCACGCGCAGTCCGCCGCGGAACGGCACGGTCAGCACGTTGCGCCCGGCCATGCGCGGGTCGCGGTAGTGGAACGCCCGCTCCCGCGGCAGCGGGCGCCCGGGGTCGTCGGCCACGTCGAGCACGAGGAACGCGTGCGGGGAGCGGGGGCCGCGCAGCCGTACGCCGATGGCCCGGCGCACGGCCGACCTGGCCCCGTCACAGCCGACGGCGTACGCGGCACGGTGCCCGGCCTGCGGAGTGCGCACCGCCACGCCGTCGGGTGAGGAGACGAGACCGGTGACCGGGGCGCCCCAGTGGATCTCCGCTCCGGCACGGCGGCAGGCCGCGCGCAGCAGTTCCTCCATGACCGGCTGCGGGAGGCTGGAGAACGGCGCGCGGTCCGCCGGGGGCGGGGGGTACGTACGGCGGTGGATCTCCCGGCCCTCGTACGAGGTGCATCTCGCGCCCCAGACCAGCCCGGCGGCGACCAGTTCGGTGCCGAGCACCGGGTCGGCGGCGGCGAGCGTGGCCAGCGACTGCCGGTGCAGGAAGATCGCCCGGCTGCCGGGCCGCGGGGCGTCTTCCGCCGCCGCCTCCAGGACGGTGACGGCCGAGCCGCGGGCCCGCAGCAGCAGGGCCGTGGCCAGCCCGACCGGGCCCGCACCCAAGACCAGGACAGATGGTGTCGCGGTGGTGTTCATGACGCCTCCTGACGGGGCAGCCGGCCGCGTGCGACCTTGCCGCCCGCGGTGGTGGGAAGTTCGGGCAGGAACGTCGTACGGCGGGGGACCTTGTACGGCGCCAGGTACGCCCGGCAGTGGGCGAGGATCGCGGCCTCGTCCGCGGCCCCGTCGGTGACGGTCGCGATCCAGGCCCGCGGGGACTCGCCGCGTACCGCGTCCGGCATGGCCGTCACCGCGACCGCGGCCACCGCCGGATGACCGGCGATCACCCGCTCCACCTCGGCCGGGTAGACCGTGTAACCGCCGCACAGGATCACGTCCTTGAGGCGGTCCAGGACGGTCACGTCACCGTCGTCCGTCACGTGGCCGACGTCCCCGGTGCGCAGTGCGCCGCCGGGCGTCAGGACCTCCGCGGTGGCCTCGGGCGCGCCCAGGTAGCCGGGGGTGACGAAGGGCCCGCGCACCAGCAGTTCACCGTTCTCGCCCGTACGGACCCGGGCGTCCGGTACGGGCGGGCCGGACGTGCCCGGGTGGCCGGGGTCGTCGGCGGGGGTGAGCGCGGCCAGGCCGGCCAGTTCGGTCATGCCCCAGCCCTCGGCGAAGACGGCGCCGGACCGTTCCTGCCAGGCGCGGGCGAGCTGCGCTCCGGCGGGCTGGCCGGCGGAGAGCGAACAGCGCACCGACTCCAGCGGCAGCTCCGTACGGACCAGCAGTCTGCGGTACATCGTCGGCACCCCGGCCAGCACGGTGGGGCGGTGGCGGCGCAGTGCCTCCTCGACCGCCTCCTCGGTGAAGCGGGTGAGGAGGACCAGCGCCGCCCCGGCGGACAGTGCGGCGTTCAGCACGTTGGTGCCGTACGTGTGCGCCAGCGGCAGCGGACTGAGCACCGTGTCGCCGGGGCCCAGCGCGAGACGCCGGGCGATGTTCTCCCCGCCGAGCCGTACCGCGCGGCGGGTCTGGAGCGCTCCTTTGGGGCGGCCCGTGGTGCCGGAGGTGTAGGCGATGGTCGCGATGCCGGAGAGACCGGTGGCGGGGGAGCGGGGCGGGCCCGGTGGCGGACGGCCGGGCCCTTCGGGGGTGAGGAGGAGGACGGCGCCGCTGTCGGCGGCCGCGTGGCGGATCTCGTCCGGCGCGGACGCGGCGTTCAGCGGAACGCTCACCGCGCCCAGCTCCGCCAGCGCGAGGTAATCGGTGACCCACGCGCGGCCGTTGGGGCGGCAGAGCACCGCCCGGTCGCCGGGGCGCAGCCCCGCCGCGGCGAGTTCGGCGGCCCGGCCGGTGACCGCGGCACGCAGCGCGCGGCGGGTGAGGGGGCCCTGCTCGTCGATGAGGGCGATGTCGGTGTGGTGTCGGTACGACATGGGAGGCTCGCTTTCGTACGGCTGAGGGAGGTGGAGGGGGAGGGCGGGTCAGGCCGCCGGCTGCCAGGCGGACGCGGCGGCGTGGACCGTCCGCAGTACCTCGGCCGGGGTGCGGCCGCTCTCGTCGAGCAGCAGACCGCCGGGCCGGCTGCCCAGCGAGTAGTGGGTGTCGAAGAACGTGTCGATCTCGGCCGCCGCCGTGGCCCCGCCGGGCCGGGGCGCGCAGACCCACGTCACCGGAGTGCCCGTGGAGGCCACGGCCTCGATCAGCGCGGGCAGCTCGGCCAGGATCCGGTCCGGGGCCAGCCGTACGGCCAGCAGCAGCCGCCCGGGCACCCGCCCCGGGTTGAGCGCGGCGCACCGCGCGGCGACCTCGCGGGGGTGGCAGCCCGGTCGGGGGCACAGTCCGGTCACCGCACCGGACGGCGGCACACGGTCGCCGTCGGCCGTCCACCGGACCTGTCCGGCGATCGGCGGCGGGCAGGTGTCGAGGAACGTCATCAGCTGCGGGAAGTCGCCCAGCCAGGCGGCGGAGCCGGCCGCCGCCCGGTACTCCTCGGCGACCCACCGCGCCTCCCGGGGCAGCACACCCGGCGGGGCGTGCCCACCGGTGACGACGGTGACCGGGACGCCGGCCACGTGGTGGAGCAGCGCGGTGGCCGCCGTCGTCAGCGCGCCGGTCGCATGGCGCCCGAGCTGCAGGAGGAACGCCTCGCCGCGCACCGTCGGAGCCAGCACCGGATGCGGGTCCGGTACGGCGGGCCCGGCGCGCCCGATCTCCTCGGTGAGCGGACGAGGACGGCCCAGGAGCCGCTGCCGCGCGGGCGGCGACGGAACGACGACCGGCGGTGGCCGGACCGGTGCCGGACCGCCGTTCTCGCCGCTCTCGTCGTTCTCCAGAGCGGCGGGCACCAGCCGCGGGTTGAACAGCTCGCGGAGGAACAGCCAGGGCCGGTCACCGTCGAGCACCACGTACGACTTGAACACGGCGGACCGGACCCGGCCGTCGTGCTCCCATCCGGCCACGCCGACCTCCACCAGCCGCCGGCCGCGCATCGCGCCGGCGGCCCGCAGGCCGTAACCGATCGGCGTACGGCCGCTGGTCAGGCACGCGGCCAGCGCCGGGTCGTCGGGCACCAGCCCCACGACGGTGTTGAGCGAGACGGGCGTCAGCGCGGCGTCGGCCAGTGCGGAGCGGCGTACCAGGACCTGTTCGTCCCGGCCCAGGCTCAGGCAGCGGCGAGTCAGCGCGTCCTGCGCGGCGGCGGGCGCGGTGCCCTGGTGCAGCACGCGCAGCCGCAGGGGCGTGGCGAGCGCGGACTCCAGCAGGGTGGTGGTCAGCCCGTCGCTGGCGAGCAGCATCCGGGTCAACGGGCTGCGGAACCGGGCGACGTCACCGAGGTCGAAGGGGCGCGGGGCCGGCCGGTCGGGGGACCGGTCGCCGGCGGCACAGCCGTCCGGCAGGTGGCGGTCGGTACTGGGGTAGCGGAGCGGGGTGAACACGGTCAGGTCCTTTCCAGGGGAGGGGCGGTACCGGGGACGGCCGCCGCCCGGGGGTGGGGGCAGGTGGAGCGGCGGCGGGCCCGTGCCGCGCCGGCCAGCTCCCGCAGCAGCTGGGCGGTGCCGCTCCAGCCGATGCACGCGTCGGTGACGCTCTGTCCGAAGACCAGCGGGCGGCCGGCGCCGGCGTCCTGGCGGCCGGGTACCAGGAAGCTCTCCAGGAGCACGCCGCGCACGGTCGTGTCGCCGTCGGCGATCCGTACCGCCAGGTCTTCGGCGACCGCGTGCTGCCGCTCGTGCTGCTTGCCGCTGTTGCCGTGGCTGGCGTCCACGACGACGCGGGCCGGCAGCCCGGAAGCGGCGAGCAGCTCCACCGCCCGGCGGACGTGTGCCGCACCGTAGTTGGGGCCGTCGGCGCCGCCGCGCAGGACGACGTGGCAGTCCGGGTTGCCGCTGGTGCGCAGCAGGGACACCGGTCCGGCGCCGGACGCGCCGAGGAAGGTGTGCGGTGCGGCCGCGGCCCGTACGGCGTCGACCGCGACCTGGACCGAGCCGTCCGTGCCGTTCTTGACGCCGACCGGCATCGGCAGGCCGCTGGCCAGGTCCCGGTGGACCTGGCTGGCTGCCGTACGGGCCCCGATGGAGCCCCAGGCGACGACGTCGGACAGGTACGCCGGGGTGGCCGGGTTGACCCATTCGCAGCCCACCGGCAGCCCGGTCTCGGCGATGTCGAGCATCAGGGACCGGGCTTCGGCCAGGCCGCGGCCGAGGTCGGCGCCGCCGTCCAGGCCGGGGTCGCCGACCAGGCCGGGCCAGCCGAGGCAGGTGCGCGGCTTCTCGACGTAGACCCGCATCACGACGAGCAGGTCGTCCGCCAGCGAGGCCGCCGCGTCCCGCAGCCGGGACGCGTAGCCGAGGGCGGCCGCCCGGTCGTGCACGGAGCACGGCCCGGCGATGACGAGCAGCCGGTCGTCCCGGCCGTCGAGGACCCGTACGGCGTCGTGCCGGGCGGTCATGACGGTGTGCGCCGCGTGGTAGGTGAGCGGCAGCCGTTCGCACAGCTGCGCCGGGCTCTCCACCGGCAGGACGCGGGTCCGGCCGCCGGTGGGGCGGACCCGGCGTCCGTCGGGGTGGTGGAGGCGGGGGGTGTCCGGGGTGGCTGTCGGGGTGGGCATGGCGGTTCGCTCCTTCGGGGCGGTGCGGTCGGTGTCCTGCGGGGTGGACGGTGGATACGTCATGAGGAGTGACCTCCGTGTCCTCCTGAGCCCCCATGGCCTCCTGAGCCCCCGTGTCCCCCTGAGCCCCCATGGCCGCCGCCGTGCATTCCGGGGTGCATGTCCATCACCGGTCCCGGCATGACCGTGAACGGGCGCATCATCGACTCGTCCTCGTGTTCGAGGATGTGGCAGTGGTACATGTAGCGCCCCGAGCCGCCGTCGAACCGGCCCAGTACGGAGACCAGTTGGCCGGACCCGGCGGGCGCCGGCCTGGTGTCGCCGACCCGTACGGTGTCCTTCCAGCCGAGGTCGGCGCCCTCGACGGGCAGGTCCCCGGTGAAGGTGACGGGGGTGACGGTGCCGTGGCCGCGCACCGTGCCGTCGCCGTGGTACAGCCGCTGGAAACCGCGGGCGTCGTAGTGCTGCCGCCGGGTCTCCTGGAAGCGGATCAAGTGGATGTGGAAGGGGTGCACGGGGCCGCCCAGGTTCAGCACGTTCCACTGTTCCCAGCCGCCTTCGCGCGCCATGATCGTGGTGGTGTCGTTGAACATCTCCGCGACCCGGCGCAGCGTCAGCAGGGGCTGTCCCGGCCGCTGCACCTGCACGATGCCGTCGCTGGGGATCTCCACCGCCGAGGCGTCCTCGACGGTCTCCATCTCCCACATCATCGGCATCCCGGTCGCGGCGGGCGGCGTCAGCACGATCCACCGGTGCTCGTGGTCGGGGGCCGTGGCGTGGCTCAGCCGTACGTAGGACGGGCTGATCCGGCCCGGCAGCGTGAACGGGTCGTCCGCCGCCTCGTCCGCGACCCGGAACTGCAGCACCTCGGGCGCGGGCGCCGGGCCGGGCGGGGTGGTGGCCGCGTCGGCCCAGTGGACGCGCATCCCCCGCAGGACGGAGAAGTCGGCCAGTACGTCGGCGCGTTCGGCCGGTGCCAGGGTCAGGCCCTGCTCCGGCAGCGGTGCCGGCTCGGGCAGCAGCCCGCTGTCCGTACCGATCTGGTGGAAGGCGCGGGCGACCAGTTCCGGGTCGACCGGTGTGCCGTCCTCGTGGCACAGGCGCAGGGTGAAGAACCGGGCGTTGGAGCCGTTGACGATCCGGAAGCGGTACCAGCGGGCGGCCACCTCCAGGTGCGGCTGGACGACGCCGTTGACGACGTTGTACGGGCCGAAGAACGGCCGGGGCACGTCCTGGGCGTCGCGCAGGACCTTGTGCAGCAGCACGCCGGTCGGGCGGCCCTTCCAGTCGGTGTCCACGTTGCGGTCGCACAGGACGAGCGGGATCTCGCGGTCGCCGTCCGGCAGGCCGAGCGCCGCTTCCTCGTCGTCCCTGATCCAGTACATGCCGGCCAGGCCCGTCATCACGTTCAGCGCGGTGATGTTCATGGCGTGGTCGTGGTACCAGAGGGTGCAGGACGCCTGGTCGTTGACGTACTCGGAGAGCTGGGTCTCGCCCGGCGGCACCGCGTTGTCGGTCCAGCCGTCGTTGACGCCGCTGGTCCGCGCGCCGTGCAGATGCACCACCGTCCACGGCGGCAGTGCGGCCACCTTGCGGTCGAAGGTGTCGGCCGCCGGGTCGTAACCGGGCCGCATGGTGTTCGCCGGTACCCGCGTCTCCACCTTGATCAGGGGGTACGGGCCGCTCAGCCCGTTCTCCCAGGACACCCGCAACCGGGTGCCGCGCCGCACCTCGATCGTCGGTCCGGGGACCTGGCCCTCGTACGCCCACATCAGCGACGGGGGGAGTTGCGAGTGCAACGAAGTGTGGACGGGGCGGGTCCGTACGGTCAGCTCGGCGCGGCCGGTCTCCGGGTCGGGCTCCGGCCGCAGGACCGGCGGGATCCGCAACGGGTCCAGGAACGGTTCCAGCGGCGGCGGCGCGGGGGCGGCCGGGGTCTGCGGGACCACCAGGGGGTCCGGAGTGACCAGGGGGTCCGGGACCGGAGAGGTCTCCAGGGCCACCGGGGCGGGGTTTTCGATCAGCTCAGGCATTTCGGGGGCTCTTTTCGGGGAGCTGGAAAGGTTGACTCCCTCACCGTGCGCCCCGGCGCCCCCTCACCACATCGGGGAAAACACGGGCCCCACTACTGAACCGCTACGGATACGGAGACCGCCCTACTGAGCCGGCCCCCGGACCCGCCCCGCAGCCCGCCCACCCGCCCCTCAGCCCTCCGGCCCCCGCACCCCCGCCAGCTTCCCCGCCACCGCCGCCCGCGACGACACCCCGAGCTTCGCGAAGACGTGCGCCACATGCGTCTCGACCGTGCGCGGGCTCAGGAACAGCCGCTCCGCGATCCGCTGGTTGCTGAACCCCTGCCGGACCAGCTCGGCCACCTCCGCCTCCCGCCGCGAGAGCCGCCCGTCCGTCTGCGCGGCCCCCCGCCCGGCCCGGACCCCCAGTTTCCGCTGCTCGCGTACGGTCCGGGCGTGCAGCCCCAGCGCTCCGCACGCGCCGAAGACCTCCGCCGCCCGCGCCAGCTCCGTACGCGCCGCGGCCTTCTGCCCGCAGCGGGCGTGCGCGGTGCCGGCCCGCAGCCACGCCCGCGCCGCGAACAGCCGCTCACCGGTCGCCGCGAACAGTTCCGCCGCCCGGCCCGCGCCGCGTGCCGCGGCGGCCGGATCGCCGTCCTGCTCCGCGTGCGCCCGCGCCAGCACCGCGTGCCCCGACCCCGTACCGCCGCCCGGGACCGCCGCGGCCCGGTCCGCCCAGCCCGCGGCCGCCGCCGGCCGGCCGCGCTCGGCCTCCGCGTCGGCCATCGCCTCGCAGCACACCAGCAGACAGCTGCGTTCCAGCAGGGGGTCGACGAACTCGTCGCACGCGGCCAGCACCTGCGCCGCGCCCGCGTCCACCTCCTGGAGTTCGACCAGGGCCAGGCCGCGGCCGACGGCGCCGAGCCGCGCCCACCACTCCCGGCGGCCGTCCGCGTGCCGGATCGCCTCGTCGGCGAGGGCCAGCGCGGCGGCGGCGTCGCCCGTCCAGCGGACCATGAGCGACTTGACGGCCAGCGCCAGGGCCACGCACTCGTCGGAGCCGAGCAGCCGCGCCGCGTCCACCGCGTCCTCGGCCCGGTCGACGGCCTCCGCGAGCCGCCCCGTCCGGCCGCACGTGAACGCCTGGGCGGTCAGCATCCAGGGCGACAGATAGCTCTGCCCGGTGGCGTTGGCGATGGCCAGGCTCCGCTCGACCGTGCGGGCGGCCTGCGGCAGCCGGCCCATCATCGCGTCGATCCAGCACAGGAAGGACAGCGACTCCAGCCACGGGGCCAGCTCGGCGTCGGTGGCCTCCTCCGTCAGCCGTTCGGCCGCGGCGGCGAGGCCGTGCGCGGCGTCCAGGTCGCCCGCGCCGTACGCGCAGCCGAGCCGGAGCACCACGAGCGGCACCCAGTCGTCGGGCGCGCCGCCGCCCGCCTCGGTGCCGCCGCCGGGCCGGGAGAGTACGGCGGTCAGCCGGTCCAGCTGCTCGGCGGCGGCCGCGAAGTCGGCGCGGATCAGGCTGTCGCCGATCAGCTGGAGGTGCAGCGGTACCGCGTCCGCCGCGTGCTCCGGCGGCACCCGGCCCAGCTCCGAGCGGAGCAGGGCGCGTCCCTGCGCCTGCCGGTTGAGCAGCCGCTCCAGGATGGCGCAGAACCGGGCGGCGCGGGCCCGCTGTGCCCAGGCGTCCGGCGGCAGCAGCCGCAGCACCTCCAGGGCGGTGTCGCGGCCCTGGACGAGGCGTCCGCCGACGCCCTGGAGCCGGGCCAGTTCGACCAGCAGGGAGAGCCGGTCGGGCGCGGGCCCGGCCGCCGTGCCGCCGGGTTTCTCGGGGAGCAGGTCCAGGGCGGTGCGCAGCCACTGGGCGGCGGTCGCGGGGGACTGGTACGCGGTGGCGCGGGCCGCCTCGACGAGTACGCCGACGGACAGCAGGTCGCCGAAGCGCGCCGAGCGGGCGATGTGGCGGGCGCGGGTGACGGTGGGCGCGTCGCGCTCGTCCAGGGCGGCGGCGACGCGGGCGTGCGCGGCGACCCGCCAGCCCGCGCCGGAGGAGGCGTACGCGAGGTGCCGGACGACGGGGTGGCGGAAGCGGAAGCGGCCCGGGGCGGGCGCGCAGCGCACCACGTCCCGTACCGCCAGCTCGTCGAGGGCCGCCAGCGCCTCCGCCTCGGTCGTGAGCGCGGCGACGGCCACCATGCCCGGCTCGAACTCGTCCCCGAGCGTGGCCGCGGCCTGGGCGGCCAGCCGGGCGTCGGCGGGGAGCGCGGCCAGTTCGGCGGCCAGCGCTTCGCGTACCGCGTTCGGCAGCAGCCCGTCGTCGGGCGGGGCGGCGCTCTCGGCGGCGCTGCCGGCGGGCGTGGCGGCAGCCGGTGCGGAACGGGCCAGCGCCTCCAGGTACAGCGGATTGCCGCCGCTGGCCTCGTAGAGCGCGCGGCGGCGCCGGGCGCCGACGGAAGGGCCGAGGAACTCACCGGTCTCCCGGAGGGTGAGCGGTGCGACGTCGATACGGGTGCGCAGGCCCGGCGCGGAGTCGGCGAGGGCCGCGGTCAGCCGGGGGCCCGCCTGGCGGGTGCGGTAGGTGACGGCGAGCAGGAGCGGGCCGCGCGGCGGGTGCCGGGCGAGGTGGGACAGCAGCTCCACCGAGCCCTCGTCGGCCCAGTGCACGTCGTCCAGCAGGACGGCGAGGCCGCCGGGCGCCGCGAGGGCTTCCAGCAGCAGGCGTACGGCACGGTGCACGCGGTAGCGGTTGAGGCCGGTGCTCGGGGCCGCCGCGGTGTCCGGCCCGGGGCGGTCCGCCGGCAGGGCGGGGAAGACGTCGGCGAGCAGCCGCGCGCTCTCCGGGTCCAGGGCCGCGCGTACCTGCTCGGCCCGGTTCTCCACCTCGTCGTCCAGGGCGTCCACGGCAAGTGACAGGGGCACGTCGTTCTCGTACTCGGTGGCGCGGCCGCGCAGCACGGTCAGCCCGTGCCGCGACGCGGCGCCGGCGGTCTCGCCGAGCAGTCTGGTCTTGCCCGCCCCCGGGTCTCCGCTCAGTTCGACGAGCCGGAACTCGCCGGCGGCGGCCCGCTCGGCTTCGGTGGCCAGCAGGCGTACGACCTCCGTACGGCCGACGAGTGCGCCGTTGCCGTGGGGCGGTGCGGAGCTGTCGGGCATCGGGCGGGCCGGTTTCGTTCGAGGGGGCGGACGGGTGAACGGCGGAGGTCGCCCCAATGGAATATTTTGGTCTATGGAGACTTTCCGGGCAATCTCTCGGAGTGGCGGGGCTGAGGAGGCCAGAGCCGTATGCAGCGCCGCATCCCCCTGTTCACCAGCGAAGGCGTCCGTGACGCCGAGGTCACCGTGCACCCGTTCGCGGCCGGCGACGGGCTGGGCCTGACCCTGACCCGCTACCGCCGCCGGCCGGCCACCGGCTCCGCACCGGCCACCGGCTCCGTACCGTCCGCAGGCCCCGCACCGTCCGACGCGGTGCTGCTCGTGCACGGCCTGACCACGTCGAGCGACATGTTCGTCATGCCCGAGCACGACGACCTCACCACCTACCTGCTCGACCACGGCTACCCCGACGTCTGGGCCCTCGACCACCGGATGAGCAACCGCTTCCCGTACGACCTGGCGGCGCACCGCTTCACCCTCGACGACGTGGCCCTGCACGACTTCCCCGCCGCGTTCGCCGAGATCCGGGCGCACATCGGCCCGGCCGCCCGGTTGCACGTGATCGCGCACTGCCTGGGCGGGGTCACCTTCGCCATGAGCCTGGCCGCGGGGCTGGTCACCGGCGTGACCAGCGCGGTCATCAACAGCTCCGCCCTGGTCCTGCGGCCGCCCCGGTGGTCCCGCTGCAAGCTCTACGTCGTCCCCGGCCTGACCGAGTACGTGCTCGGCCTGCCCTACCTGAACCCCGCCTGGCCGCTGGACGCCCCCTTCACCCGCGGCCGCATGATCGCCCGCCTGGTGTCGCTCTTCCACCCCGAATGCCGGGAGCCCTCCTGCCACATGGTCAGCGCGATGTGGGGCTCCGGCCGGCCCGCGCTGTACGACCACGACCTGATGTCACCGGTCACCCACGAGCGCGTCGCGGACCTGTTCGGAGCCACCGGCCTGAACTACTACCGGCACATCCGGGCGATCGTCCGGGCCGGCCGGGCCGTCAAGTACCGGCCCGGCGACCCGGCGTACCGCGAACTGCCCGACGATTACCTGGAGGCGGCGGCCGGCCTGACCACCCCGCTCCTGCTCACCACCGGCGACCGCAACCACGTCATGGCCGGCTCCAACCCCGCCTGCCAGCGCGAACTCGCGGTCCGCGCACCCGGCGTGTCCCGGCTGCACCTCTTCCCGGGCTACGGCCACCAGGACGTCTTCATGGGCAAGGACAGCGCCCGCGACGTCTTCCCGCACCTGACCGCCTTCCTGGACACCCACGCCCGCTGAACGTCCCCGAGGGCGGCGCTACCGCCCCGGCCCGTACACCCCCCACAGCTCCCCGGCGAAGAACTCCCCGAACCGGGCGAGCGCCGCGAGCGGAGCGGCACCCGTCGCGCGCATGGAGGCCAGCTGCCGCACGAAATCCAGACGGCCCACGCGCACCACGCCGGAACAGAGCGGCGCCTGCGCGGGCACCTCACCCGGCGCGTGCCGGCCCCGGCGGACCTCGACCGCGAGCGTGGTGGTGTCCGCCCACAGGTCGGGCCCCGGATCGTCCCCCACCTCCTTGCGGCCGGTGAGGGTCAGCGGGTGGCCCCCGGGCCCGTCCAGGTTCAGGTGGTAGAGCATCCGCCGGCGCCCGGGGAGCCCGCTCGGCACGAACAGGTTGAACCAGCCCTCCCGTACGGGCAGCCGGCCGCCCAGCGGATCGCAGTCGACGGTGCCGCGCACGGCGGCCCGGTGGTCCGGCGCGTCGATGAAGGCGTCCACGTCGTCGACGGTGACGGTCAGCCGCAGGACGAGCCCGGGCCCGTCGGCCAGCGCGCCGCGCATCACCTCGGCGAACGTCAGGGTGGTGGCGGGCGCCGGGGCCGGGCGGTGCGCCCGCCGGGGCGGCCGGTTCTCCAGCAGCCGGGTGCTCATCCGGTCCGCCAGCGCCGCGATGGTCAGCGACGGGTTGACCCCGACCGGCCCCGGCAGCGCCGCCGCGTCCGCCACGTACAGGCGCGGATGCCCGAACACCTCGCCGTACGGGTCGCAGACGGCCTCCTCCGGGCGGTCGCCGAGGGGCGCGCCGCCCACCGGGTGGACGGTGACGACCCGCCGCCACCACCAGAGGGGGTTGTCCAGGTGGCCCGCGCCCATCGCGTCGGCGAGCCGCCGCATGGTGGTGCGGACGCCCTCGTAGTACGCCCGGCTGGTGGCGGTGGTCCACCGCACGTCCAGCCGGCCGCCCCGCAGCCCCATCACCCCGTCGGGCACGTCCCGGCCCACGCCCAGCAGCGGCAGCACCCCGGGGAAGCCGTTGCCGGACCCGAGCAGGGCGGCGATCTCGCCGGAGAGGTTGCTGTCCGCCGAGCCGAGGACGTGGTCCCGCGCCAGGCCGGCGGCGAACGCGGCCAGCCGCCCGGCGCCTCCGGCGAGCCGCACGCCTTCCGCGAGCCAGTTCAGGAAGCCGGGGTAACCGCCGTCCTGGACGATGTGCCCGCGCCCCGTACCCCCGTCCGCCTCGCCCACCACACCGGTGATCACCGGCCCCCGGTCCGGGCGCGGCACCGGCGTGCCGCCCCGGCCGTACAGGAACGTCAGCAGGTCGCCGTTGCCGCAGAACCGGGTGCCCAGCGCCGGGCCCAGACCGGGCAGCCGCGCCCGGTTGGCCAGCAGCAGGTGGACCGTGCCGTACGTGCCCGCCGCCAGCACCAGCCGGTCGCAGTCGAGGTGGCGCCGCGGCAGGTCGGCGGTGCGCACCGGCGGCCCCGCGCCGTCCATCGCGTGCACGACGTAACCGACCCGGTATCCGCTCTCCAGCGGCTCCACCGTGACGGCCTGATGCCCGGTCCGCAGGTCGGCGCCGTGGTGCCGGGCGGCGGACAGGTAGGTGTGGTCCAGGGTGTTCTTCGCGCCGTTGTTGCAGCCCAGGTCGCACTCCCCGGTGAGCGCGCAGGTGCCGCGCGGTACGCCGTGGAGGTTGCCGTACGGCTCGTCCGCGAGCGGCAGGCCCGGGCCGGGCGGCGCGCCGGGGCGCGGGGCGAAGCTGACCGCGAGCGGCGCCGGTGACCACGGCAGCCCCGCCCGGCCGGCCGCCTCCCGCAGTGCCCGCGTCTTCGGCGTACGGGCGTACGGTTCGGTGTCCGCCGGGTACGGGACCGGGCGCAGCACCGACTCGACCGCGTCGTAGTGCGGGTCGAGGTCCGCCCGGGTCAGCGGCCACGACTCGTGGCCGCCACCGGGCAGTTCCTCCCGCGGCACGAACCAGTGCGGCTCCTTGCGGAGCAGCACGTTGGCGTAGATCAGCGAACCGCCGCCCAGCCCGCTGGAGACGAGCGAGTCGCAGCCCCGGAACCGCCAGACGTCGAACAGGCCGTACAGCCCCTCGCTCGGATCCCACAGGGCCCGCCCCAGCTCCGCCGGCGTCCGGGGGAAACTCCCCGGCGGGTACGCCCGGCCGCGCTCCAGGACGACCACGGACAGGCCCGCCTCCGCCAGCCGGTACGCCGCCACCGCACCGCCGAAACCGGACCCGACGACCAGCGCCTCGACCCGCTCGGGACGTCCCGTCCCGCTCCCCGGCGACGCCTCGGCCACGGCCCGTCCCTCCAGTTCGGCGACGGCCGCGCGGTCCGCGGCGGCCGGCCCTCCCAGTAGAGCAACGGTCCGCCGCGCCCACATCCGGAACGCGCGACGGCAGCCCGGGCACCGCGACGGACTTCCGCCTGCTGCCGAACTCCCCGCCGGGGCGCGCCGCACCGGCGTACGACGACGGGTGAACCCGCCTGGCTGCCGATGGCCCACCGCCTGGACCACTGGCTGCGCGACCGCGGTGAGAGCCTCGGCGGCGGCCTGGACCGCGGCACGGCATCCGGCGCAATCCCCGGAATCCGACGTTAGCGATCCGAGCAGCGGGGAACGCGTGTGCTGGCGGCCGGAACAGCGTGTTCACCCCGCCCCACGAGCGGTTTTCCGGTCGCGGTCACGCACCGGCACATCTGACGGAGAAAGGCGGAACCATGCCTGCTGCACGCGACATCATGACCCCCGGAGCCGAGTGCGTCGGCGCCGAGGAGAGCGTCCTCGACGCGGCCCGCAAGCTCACCGACCTCGGCGTCGGCGCGGTCCCGATCTGCGGTACGGACGACCGGCTCAAGGGCGTCCTGACGGACCGGGACATCGTCGTCAAGGTGCTGGGCCAGGGCAAGGACCCCGCGCAGACCAAGGCCGGTGAACTGGCCCAGGGCGAGGCGGTGACGATCGGCGCCGACGACGGCGCGGACGAGATCCTCGCGACCATGGCCCGGCACAAGGTCCGGCGCCTGCCGGTGATCGACGGCCACCGCCTCGTCGGCATGGTCGCGCTGGCGGACGTCGCCCGCGCGCTGCCCGACTCGAAGGCCGGTGACCTCCTCGAAGCCCTCTCCACCGACTGAGCGCGCCCCGCGCACCGCGGGTACGGAGTGCGCCCACGCCGGACCGTAGGCACGATGGTCCACGCGGCGTGGGCGTACGTCCGTCAATCACCGTGCACCGCGGTTCGAACACCGGTTTGGTTATGGCGCCGCCCCCGCCGTACGGGTATACACAGGCCCACACGACGGGAGGCACACCATGGCGATCGACGGTTTCACGACCTGTCTGTGGTTCGACGGCCAGGCCGAGGAGGCGGCCCACCACTACCTGTCCATCTTCAAGAACTCCCAGCTCGGCGATGTCGTCCGCTACAACGAGGCCGGACCGGGCACGCCCGGCGAGGTGATGGCGGTCGAGTTCGTCCTCAACGGCCAGAAGTTCATGGGACTCAACGGCGGCCCCGAGTTCACGTTCAGCGAAGCCGTCTCGTTCCAGGTCCGCTGCGCCGATCAGGAGGAAGTGGACTACTACTGGGAGAAGCTCGCCGACGGCGGCCAGGAGGGCCCCTGCGGCTGGCTGAAGGACAAGTACGGCGTGTCCTGGCAGGTCTTCCCCACGGAACTGCTGGCCCTGGTCAGCGACTCCGACCCGGCGAAGGCGAAGCGGGCCACCGAGGCGATGCTGCGCATGCACAAGATCGACCTCGCCGCCGTCCGCTCCGCACACGCAGGGGAGTGACGAGGCACCGGGGCGGGGTGCGGGCGTCCGTCCGCACCCCGCCCTCGCGGCGTCCGCACGCCCCGCCGGCACCTCCACTCGTTCGGCGGTGCCTTTGATGGCAAACCGGGACCAACGGGTAAGCAGCCCCCATGTCTCTCGATGCTCCCCTGACGGCCGCGCCCCTGCCGGTCGAAGCGCCGACGGCCGCCTCCCACCTGGCCATCGGCATCGGCCCCCTCATCGCGGGCATCGTCGTCGTCATCCTGCTGATCGGCGCCGTCGGGTACGGCTACCGGCGCCGCGCACGCCGACAGGACCGCCCACCGCGCGCCCACGCAGGCCCCCGCCACGCCAAGAGGACGGGCAGGAACGGCACCTCGGCACGGGCGGCCGACGGCGTGTCCCGGGAGAGCCACGACGAGCAGCCGCCGTCCGGCGTCGACGACATGGGCCGGTACGGCACGCGCCCCGGCAACTCCGACGAACCGCCGCCGTGGAACGAGGGGAAGAGCGGCTCCTTCGGCAACGGCTGAGGGCCGCGGCCCATGGTGTTCCGCCGCCGGAAGGCCCCCGCACCGGAACCGGCGCGCCCCCGTACCCGTACCGGTCACCTGGCACACGCCGCGTTCGAGGCGCTGGACCGCCGCCTGCCGCTCGCCGAGGGCGGCAGGTCCCTGCTGCGCAAGGCGTTCCCCGACCACTGGTCGTTCCTGCTCGGCGAACTGGCGCTCTACGCCTTCCTCGTCCTCGTCCTCACCGGCACGTACCTGACCCTCTTCTTCGACCCGGTGACCGCGCAGACCGTCTACCACGGCCGGTACACCCCGCTGTCCGGGCTGCCCATGTCGCACGCGTACGCCGCCACGCTGCACCTCAGCTTCGACGTCCGGGGCGGGCTGCTGCTCCGGCAGATCCACCACTGGGCCGCGCTGGTCTTCCTCGCCGCCATCGGCGTCCACCTGCTGCGCATCTTCTTCACCGGCGCCTTCCGCCGGCCCAGGGAGGTCAACTGGATCATCGGGGTGACGCTGTTCCTGCTGGCGCTGGTGGAGGGGTTCGCCGGGTACTCGCTGCCCGACGACTCGCTGTCCGGCACCGGCCTGCGCACCGCGAACACCATCGTGATGTCCGTCCCGCTCGCCGGCACGTACCTGAGCTTCTTCCTGTGGGGCGGCCCGTTCCCGGGAACGGACCTCGTCAACCGCCTGTACGGGCTGCACATCCTGCTCGTCCCGGGCATCCTGCTCGCCCTGATCACGGCCCACCTGATCCTCGTCGTCCACCTCAAGCACACCCAGTGGAGCCGGCCCGGCACCACCAACCGCAACGTCGTCGGCCGCCCGATGTACCCGCACTTCGCCGCGAAGTCCGCCGGCCTGTTCTGCATGACCGCGGGCGTCCTGACGCTCCTCGGCGCCCTGGCCCAGATCAACCCCGTCTGGGAGTACGGCCCGTACCGGGCGGACCAGGTCGCCACCGACGCACAGCCCGACTGGTACGTCGGCTTCCTGGAAGGCGCGCTGCGCCTCATGCCGCCCTGGGAGAGCGACCTCTGGGGCCACACCGTCCTGTGGAGCGTCCTGGTCCCGGCGGTGATCCTGCCCGGCCTGCTCTTCCTCGCCCTGTACCTCTGGCCGTTCTGCGAGGCGTGGCTGACCCGCGACACCCAGGAACACCACCTGTGCGACCGGCCGCGGAACCGGCCCACCCGTACGGGCCTCGGAGTCGCCGGCCTCGTCTGCTACGCCGTCCTCCTCGCCGCCGGCGGCAACGACGTGACCGCCTTCGGCTTCCGCGTCTCGGTGAACGCCCTGACCTGGTTCTTCCGCGTCGCCCTCGTGGTGGCCCCGGTCCTCGCCTTCCTGCTCACCAAACGCCTCTGCCTCGCCCTCCAGAGCGAGGACCGCGACGCGCTGGTGGCGGGGGAGGAGACGGGCGAGGTGACCCAGGACGTGAGCGGCGGACTCGGCGAGGAGCGCCGCGGCCTGTCCGCCGAACGCCGGTACCGGCTGCTCGTACGCGACGTCCCCGAACCGCTCCCACCGCCCGCCGACCCGGCCCGCCTCGCCCGGCGGCAGCGCGTACGCCTGGCCCTGAGCACCTGGTACCACCGCGACCGGATCGACCTCCCGGCCACCCCCGAGCAGCGGGCCCGCATCGCCGAACGGACGGCCGGGCCGGGGCACGGCCCGGGCCACCGGGGCGGCGACCGCACCTGACGCCTCACGTACGCCCGGCGAACTCCAGCGCCATGCCGGCCACCGCCGCCACCAGCAGCCCCACCCCGATGAGGAACAGCCACAGGCCGAAGACGACCCCCAGCGCGGTCAGCGCCACCGCCAGCCCGGCCAGCGGCGGCCGGCCGCTGCGCGGCGGGAAGAACCCCAGCCCGCCGGAGCGCTCGCGCACCTCCGCCTCCTTGCGGTCCTCCGGCCGGGCCCCGCGCCGACGGTGGTTGACCGTGCAGAAAGCACACACGAGCGACGCCATCAGAAAGGAGACGGCCAGCGCCGCCGTACCGGCCGGTTCCCGCGACCACAGCGCGTAGCCGAGACCGGTCACGAAGAAGAACCCCGCCACCCCGGCGAAGAGGAACGCCTCGGCCTTCACGGATGACGCTCCCGGTGCGGATCGGGGGTCGGCCCGGCCCCGCCGCGCTGCGGGGCGGGCAGCCGCAGCACCTCCGGATGGTGCAGGTCGAAAGCGGGGGAGTCGGAGCGCACCCGGGGCAGCGCGTGGAAGTTGTGCCGGGGCGGCGGGCAGGACGTCGCCCACTCCAGCGACCTGCCGTACCCCCACGGATCGTCCACCGCCACCTTCGGCGCCCGGCGCGCCGTACGCCAGACGTTGTACAGGAACGGCAGCGTGGAGAGCCCCAGCAGGAACGCGCCGGCCGAGGACACCGTGTTCAGTACGGTGAAGCCGTCGGCGGCCAGATAATCGGCGTACCGCCGGGGCATGCCGCTCGAACCCAGCCAGTGCTGCACCAGGAACGTCAGCTGGAACCCGGCGAACAGCGTCCAGAAATGCACCCGCCCCAGCCGCTCGTCGAGCATCCGGCCCGTCAGCTTCGGCCACCAGAAGTAGAAGCCGCCGAACATCGCGAAGACCACCGTCCCGAACAGCACGTAATGCAGATGCGCCACGATGAAGTACGAGTCGGTGACATGGAAGTCCAGCGGCGGCGACGCGATCAGCACCCCGCTCAGACCACCGAGCAGAAAAGTCACCAGGAATCCGCCCGCCCACAGCATCGGCGTCTCGAACGACAGGCTGCCCCGCCACATCGTGCCGATCCAGTTGAAGAACTTCACCCCCG
The DNA here is from genome assembly GCF_040679095.1 of Streptomyces sp. NPDC052496. NCBI lineage: Bacteria > Bacillati > Actinomycetota > Actinomycetes > Kitasatosporales > Streptomycetaceae > Streptomyces > Streptomyces sp. NPDC052496. The sequence continues at coordinate 69,559 of NZ_JBFAUH010000011.1, read as the reverse complement.
TCGGCGCCGCGATCAGAAAGGACATCAGGGAGAAGAACGGCAGCAGCACCGCGCCCGTGGCGAACATGTGGTGCGCCCAGACGGTCGCGGAGAGCATCGTGATGGCGATCGTCGCGCCCACCATGCCGATGTAGCCGAACACCGGCTTACGGCTGAACACCGGAATGATCTCCGTGATCACCCCGAAGAACGGCAGGGCGACGATGTACACCTCCGGATGCCCGAAGAACCAGAACAGGTGCTGCCACAGCACCGCTCCGCCGTTGGCGGGGTCGTAGACATGCGCCCCGAACTTCCGGTCCGCCTCCAGGGCGAGCAGCGCGGCGGTCAGCACGGGGAACGCCAGCAGCGCCAGGATCGAGGTGAACAGCACGTTCCAGGTGAAGATCGGCATCCGGAACATGGTCATGCCCGGCGCGCGCAGGCACATGATGGTGGCGATGAAGTTCACCGCGCCCAGCGTGGTGCTGAGCCCTGACACCACCAGCCCCATGGTCCACAGGTCGCCGCCCGCGCCCGGGGTGCGCACGGCACCGTTGAGCGGCGCGTAGGCGAACCACCCGAACGACGCGGCGCCCTGCGGGGTCAGGAACCCGGAGACCACGATCAGGCCGCCGAAGAGGAACAGCCAGTACGTCAGGGCGTTCAGCCGCGGGAAGGCCACGTCGGGGGCGCCGATCTGCAGCGGCATCACCGCGTTCGCGAACCCGGCGAACATCGGTGTCGCGAACAGCAGCATCATGATCGTGCCGTGCACGGTGAACAGCTGGTTGTACTGCTCGTTGCTGACGATCTGCAGACCGGGCCGGGCCAGTTCGGCCCGCATCACCATCGCCAGCACGCCCGCCAGCAGGAAGAAACCGAAGGCGGTGACGAGGTAGAGGTTCCCGATCACCTTGTGGTCGGTGGTGGTCAGCCAGCGGCGCACCGCCCGGCCCACCGTGTCGCGGGGCGCCGCTCCGGCCTCCGTACGCGTGCCCTGCCGAACCTCGATGACCATGAACCTCCGCCCGGCCCGCGCCGAAGACCGGCACGGGCACGCCGACACGTGCCGGGAGGCGGGCACGGACCGCCTCCCGGCGCGCGGCCGCCGACCGGCATCCGACAGCCTGACACCAGCGGCGGCCGGATCGGCGGCGCCCACGGCGCGGGGCGGCCCGCCGCCACCCGGAAGGGTGCACCGGACCGCGTACCGACACCGGCACTCAGGCCCGGCGCGTCACCTCGGAGGCCGCCGGCCCGCGGCGCAGGGCCGACAGCCGCAAGCGCCAGAGGAAGCCGGGCGTGCCGGCTGCGGCGGGTGGTGGGGCCGGGGTGGGGGGTTGGTGAGGGGCGGGGACGGAGGATCGGCGAGCGGGCTCGTGGTCAGGGCCGGCTTCGTGCTCCGGGCCGGACCCCGCGCTCGGGGCGGACCCGGGCCGCGAGCCGGAGCCGGGCCTCTGCTCCGCTTCGTACGGGGCGTAGCTCAGGGCGCGCAGATAGCCTGCCAGCGCGCGTTGGGGATCGATGGGCATGACGCACCTCACCTGCTGATCGCTGCTGCGTGGTGCGGAAGCGCCCCGCGGAGGCGGGAGCGCGGTCCTGATCAGCAGCGCAGGACGGTGTGGCGCGCGCGGTCACCCGCGGCGTCGGGGACGCCCGGGCGCAGATCGGTCCAGCGGGCGAGAAGCCGGTCCAGCCGTCCGGCCCGGCACGGCAGCGACGGCATGAGGGCCCGCGCCGTGGGGGAGCGGTCGGTACGTCCGGTCCGGGGCGCCCGGAGCGCGACGCTCTGGGGAAGGTTGTCGTCGGCCACCGGATCGGGCACCGACATCGCGGCGACCTCGGACGGCCCGGCACCCGGTTCGAAAGCCGCGGGCACGGAACCGCACAGGGCGATCAGCACGGCGACCAGCATCAGGACACCGGCCCGTGCCACGGACCGGTGGACCTGGCAGCCCCCTCGGTTCATGCACAAAGGGTAGTCGTTCGACTACTGTGCGCGCATGTCATCGAATGGGTGAGATTGGCGCCGCGCGAACCGGCCGAGACACATGAGTGGCGGGAGACCGCCGGTCCGTGGCCGCCCGCGACCCGCCAGGGCCCACCGCCTCACCATGCCCGGAGGAGCCGTATCCGTGCCGACCGTCCCGCTCCGTCCCGTCCCCGGTCCGCGCGGCCTGCCGTGGCTCGGAAATCTGCCCGCCTTCGGGAAGGACCCCCTGGCCTTCATGGCCCGGCTGCGGGACGAGTACGGGGACGCGGTGCTGTGGTCCCTCGGCCCGCGGCGCAGCCTGTTCCTCTCCCACCCGCAGCACATCGCCGAGTTCCTCGCGTCCCGCGAGTACGCCTACGGCCTCCTGGAGGTCGGCTGGGCCTTCCAGCAGATCGCCGGCAGGAGCGTGGTCCGCAGTACCGGCGCCGACTGGCGTCGCAAGCGCGGCCTGGTCCAGCCCACCGTCCGCCCGCGTCAGGTGCGCCGCTACACCCGGACCATGGTCGACAGCGCCCTCGCTGTCGCCGACCGCTGGCGCGCGGGCGAACGCGTCGACGTCCGCCAGGAGATGGTGCTGCTCACCCAGCGTGTCGTGCTCCGCACGCTGTTCGGCAACGACCTCGGGGACCGGACCCGGGCGCTCGGCGAGGCGATGGCGGTGGCCGAGCACGTGATGGGCGCCGAACTGCGCGGTATCGGCCTCTTCCTGCCGGACTGGGTGCGTACGCCCGACCGACGGCGCCTGCTCCGGGCCGTGGCCACCATCGACGCCGAGGTGCACCGGCTGATCGTCGCCCGGCGCGAGGCGAAGGGCGGGGGAGGGAGCGAGGGGGAGGGCGACGACCTGCTGGCCCGCCTTCTGCGGGCCGCCGACGAGGACGGGCGGCCGCTGTCCGCCAAGGAGGTCCGCGACGAGGCGGTGACCCTCTGGACGGCCGGCCACGAGACGACGTCCACCGCGCTGACGTGGATCTGGTACCTGCTGTCGCGGTCGCCGGAAGCCCGGGCGCGGCTCGACGACGAACTCGACCGCGTCCTGGCCGGCCGGCCGCCCACCGTCGACGACTACGAGCAGCTCGCCTGGACCCGGCAGGTCGTCAAGGAAGCGCTGCGGATCTACCCACCCGCCTGGGTGATCCCCGCGGTGGCCCGGGAGGGCGCGGTCCTGGGTGGCCGCGCGGTCCCGGCCGGTACGACGGTGTGGTGCAGCCAGTGGACGGCCCACCGCGATCCGCGCTGGTTCCCCGACCCGACGGCGTTCCGCCCCGAACGCTGGGACGCCGACGCGCCCGACGTCGTCCCCGACCACGCCTGGTTCCCGTTCGGCGGCGGTCCGCGCGGCTGTATCGGCGCACGGTTCGCCCAGGTGGAGACGGCGCTGCTGCTGGCCACTCTGGGGCAGCGCTTTCACCTGGACGTCACGCCGGCGCACGCGCCCCACCGGATCGGCATCCTCATCCAGCCGGCCGTACCGCTGGTGGCCACCTTGCGGGCGCGCCCGGCCCGGTGACGTACGCACACGTATGCCTGCATGCACGTGCGCCCGCAGGCACGCACGTACGCACGGGGCATCGCGCGGTGGCACCGCCCGGCCGCTCGCGCGCTCTCAGCCGAGCATGCCCAGCTCGGTGTCCGGACGGCAGCCGTAACACGCCTCCACGCCCTGGCTCAGAGCGTCGACCGCCTGCTCGCGGCTGATGGCCCGGCCGCGGGCCTGGCCGCACCCGCCGGCATGGACGCGGACCGGGCGCCCGTTGCGGCCCCCGAGGCGTTCGGTCTCCAGCAGCCAGTCGGGCCGGGGCGGCCGGACCGGAGCGGGGCGCTGGCGTTCCTGCTGTTCGAGGTGGTGGATACGGGTCCGTACGGCGGCGAGCTGCAGGCGCAGCCATGTCTCCAGGGTGCGGAGGCGCGGCAGGTCGGGGGGCAGTTCGCTCACATGTTCGAGTCTAGCCGTCCCGGCCGGTGCTGACGGGCGGGGGAGGCGGGGAAGCGGCGCGGGCCGGGGGCCGGCAGGCCACCGCGGCGCACAGCAGCGCGGCGGCGATGCCGCCCAGGTGGGCCCGGCTGGAGAGGGTGGAGGTCACCACGCATTCCAGTGAGAAGGTCACCACCGTGCCCACGACCACCACGGAGGCCCGGCAGGCCCACCCGGTGCAGATCAGCAGCCCCACCACGGCCGCGGAGGGGCCGGTGTCGGCCAGCGTCGCCTCGTCCGGGGGGACCGACAGCGGATGGCCCGGGCCGAGGGTGAGCAGGAAGCGCGCGAAGAACGTCGCCGCCGCCGTGACGAGCAGGGACACGGTCGCCGTACGGAGCGTCCCGAGGGCGCACTCGGCCACCCCGAAGATCACGATCACCTGGGCGAGCGCGCCCCACCACGGAAGCCCCGGCGCCGGCGCGAACAGCGACAGCGGCAGCCGCAGCAGCACCAGCCCGACCGGAACGTCGGCCCGTACCCCCGCGAGCGACCAGACCAGCCGCTCACCGGCGTCCGTCAGCGCGAGGGCGTGGAAGGTGATCACGAGGACCGTGGAGACCGCCGTCAGCGGTACGGCGGCGAGCCGGCGACGGCACAGCGCCGCCCAGGTCGGCCCGGCGAGACGGTGCCACTGCGCGAGGAGTGCGCGGCCGACGCGCGTCCACACGCCGGGCGCGCACTCCCGCGCTCCGTCGTCGCCCGCACCGCCGGAGCCCGGCGGACGGCGGCCAGGCGGCGCCGCGTGGTGCCGGGGCTGCTGCCGCTCGGCCAGGGGCCCCTGCCGTCCGGTGCGGGAGACGCGCCGATGCGGCTCCGGCACCTCCCCTTCCCGGCGCGGAAGGGGCCACCATGCGCCGGTCACCGGCCGGTCCTGTTCTTCATCGCGCCTCCGACACGAACCGGGCGACCGGGTCGCGGTCCGACGATCGTGGTCAGTCGTCACTCCACGCGTACATCGCTCCTGCGTCACGCGTGCCGCACACGTGACGCACGCATGCGGCACTCGCGCCGCATGCGTACCTCACAGGTACCTCACCGGCTCCCGGCCCGGCTCCCGCGGCCCGCCGGTCTTGGCCGGTTCACTCTTTCGCCACGGGTGCCCCGTCGGGCTGAGTACATGTCAGTCGCGGGGCGGCCCGCCCGCCCCGTGCCGTTCTGCGAGGATGTCAAATTACGACGTTCCTCGTACAATGGTGATCCCCGGCTGGAACCGACCGCCCGAAGCCGACTCCAGGAGCCGCGCCATGACGACCACCACGACGCCATCAGCCGACCGGCCCGGTGCCCGCGTCCTGGACCACCCGGACCGTGCGGAGATCCGCCTCGAAGACGTACTGCACGCCCTCGCCGACCCGATGCGGCTGCGGATCGTACGCCGCCTGGCAGCCGCCCAGGGCGAACTCTCCTGCACGGTCATCGAGCTGCCCGTCAGCAAGTCCACCTGTACGCACCACTACCGCGTACTGCGCGAGCACGGCGTCATCAGCCAGATCTACCGCGGCACCGCCAAGATGAACGTGCTGCGCCGCGCGGACCTGGACGCCCTGTTCCCCGGACTGATCGAACGGGTCCTGGAAGCGGCGGAACTCCAGGAGGGACGCCTCGGCGACGAACACCCCGGCGACTGACCGGGCCCGGACGCGCCACGCTGCGCCTCCGGGACTCGCCGGTGCGCCACCACGCTCACCGACGCTCGCCGGACTTCCACGACGACCGGCGAGGCGGCGCTCAACGCCCCCCGTCCTCCGCCGCCGCCAGCAGCTCCGGCCACTTCGCGATCTTCACGGTGGTCCGGCCCAGGCCCCGGCCGAGCGCCGCCTCCGCCGCCTCGATGCCCAGCCAGCCACGCCAGGGGACCGGCGCCTGCCCGGCCCGCCGCAGCGCGGTCAGCGGATCGTCCGGCAACGGCTCGCGCGCCAGCGCGTCCGCGTCCGCCAGCAGCGCGGCCGCGGTCTGCTTCGCACACGGACGGTTCGTGCCGATCACCCCGGTCGGCCCCCGCTTGATCCACCCCGCCACGTACTCGCCGGGGCAGGGCACACCCTCCCGCAGCACCCGCCCCTCCACGTGCGGCACCGTCCCGGTCGCCGCGTCGAACGGCAGGCCCGCCTGCGGCATCCCCTGGTACCCGACCGAGCGCAGGACCAGCTGCGCCGCGATGTCCTCGTACTGCCCGGTCCCCGTGACCCCGCCCGTCCCGTCCGGCACCGTCCGCTCGAACCGCACCCCGCGCACCCCCGACTCCACGTCGCCCAGCACCTCGACCGGCCGCAGGAAGAACCGCATCCGGATGCGGCGCCGCCGTTCGAGCCCCCCGCCCGCCCCGTCCTGCGCGCCGCCCTTCCCCTCGGCCCAGCCGCGCAGCACCTCCACGTTGCGCCGGTTCACCGCGGGCAGCCCCGAGGGATCGCCGTACGCCGGGTCCAGTGCCAGCTCCTCGGGCCGTACGACCACGTCGGCGCCCGGCAGCGCACCCAGCTCGCGCAGTTCCTTGGTGGTGAACTTCGCCTGCGACGGCCCGCGCCGGCCCACCATCCACACGTCCGTCACCCGGCTCTCCGCGAGCGCGCCGAGCGCCGCCTGCGGCACGTCCGTACTCGCCAGCTCGTCGGCCCCGCGGGCGAGGATCCGCGCCACGTCCACCGCGACATTGCCGACGCCGATCACCACCGCCGACCGCGCGGTCAGCGGGAAGCGGCCGTCCGCCGCGTCCGGGTGCGCGCTGTACCAGGAGACGAAGGCGGTGGCGGAATGGCTGCCGGGCAGTTCTTCGCCGGGGATGCCCAGGTGGCGGTCGGTGGCGGCGCCCACGCAGTACACCACCGCGTGGAACATGCGCCGCAGCTCCCGGGGGCCGAGGCCGTCGGCCCCCACGTGGACGTTGCCGAGGAAGTGCACGCGCGGGTGCTCCAGCACCGTACGGAGGTTGTGCTGCAAGGACTTGATCTTCTCGTGGTCGGGGGCGACCCCGTAGCGGACCAGCCCGTACGGACACGGCAGCCGGTCGAGCACATACACCTCGACGTCCGGTACGGCCTCTTGCCCGACCAGCGCCTGAGCGGTGTAGACGCCACTGGGTCCTGAACCGATCACTGCGACACGAAGCACGGAAGGCCCCTTCCCGCGGAGTACTTCCAGAATCGCACCGGCGTGGGGTGCGCGGGAGGTGTGCTGCCCGGGTCGCCCGGCGAAACGGCGAGGAAAGGCCGACAAGGGTGAACTCCACGCGGGAATCAGCCGTCACCCGCCCGAGCGATTCCCCACGCGGCCCCGAAGCACCCCGAGACCGCCCTTCGGAACCCCCGGCCCTCCCTACCCCTCCGCCACCAGACCTTCCCGCCCCGCCAACGGCGGCTCCTCCGCCGGCCCCAGGACCTCCACCGGTGGCGGATCCTCCACCGGTCCCAGGTCCTCCACCGGCGGCGGATCCTGCAACGGCGGCGGGCCTTCCAGCGGCGGCTCCGGCCCCTCGCCGGGCGGGGTGCCCAGCTCCCAGTCGAGCCCGTACCGCTGGAACAGTTCGGCCCGCAGCCGCGCGGCCGGCATCGGCGCCCCCGGCAGCAGCACCGCCACCACCGCCCCCATCAGCAACGCCCGCAGCAGCCGGTAGTCCGTGTCGGCGTCCTCGGCGCCGTACCGCTCCACGGTGTCCCGCAGCAAGAACGCCAGCCGCTGCTGCTCGGGACACTGGATGAAACCTTCCGCCGTCAGGATCCCGGCCATATGCGTACGCATCAGCAGCGGCCGCTCCTGCGCCAGCCCCAGAATCGCGTCGATCGCCCGCGCCAGCCGCTCCCGGCCCGCGTCCACCCCCGCCGGCACGGGCTCACGCTCCAGCGCCGCCTGCAAGCTGTGGTGCATCAGCCGGTGCACGGCCGACTGCAACAACTGCCGCTTCCCGGGAAAATAGTACGAAATCAGCCCACGCGCCGACCCGGCACGGGAGGCGATGTCCCCGAGCGTCGTCGCTTCGTACCCGCGCTCGTCCACCAGCTCGACGGTCGCCTGCAACAAGCGCTCCCGGGAACGCCGCCGCAACTCTTCATTGACCGAGGGGCTGCGGGGGGACATGCTGTTAACTCCTGCGTTGACTGGCTGAGAGCCAATATACTCAGCACGTCTCCGGATGTCCGCCCCGACGCGGCCACGACTCCGGTGAAGCTGCCTGAGTCGGGCGACGCGGGGGATCGCCCGACTCAGGCGCGTGCGGTGTCGGACACGTCCCTGGTGACCTGCATTTTTGCAGGTCACCAAGGGCGTGGCGGGGCGCGGCGGGGTGCAAGTTCGATCGCCTCTGGTCACCTCGAGTCGGGATCCGGCCTCGGGGAGCAATGGAACAGTGGTTGGCGTCAAGCACGGACGCCGTTGACGGCGGGCGTTCCCGCCGGTTACCCGTGCTTGTCCGGTCCGGCGTCGGCGAAGGCGCGGTATCCGCCGAGATCTCGGCTGGGCGAGGACGTCGCCGCGGTGTACGACTCGGACCGGACCCGGGGCCATCATCGGATGCTGACCCACCGGCGTAGCGAGGTCGTGTCGGACATTCAGCAAGACCGCCGTCGTCATCACCACGAAGTCCGCCGAGCGCAAGCTCTTCGGCCTCGCCACCGCAGGCGTCCCTCTCGCTTGACCTCTTGCGCGTCAGCCCGGCAGCCAGTGCAGCTCGTGCGCCAGGGTTTTGGCGACGGCACGGATGCGGCGGTGCAGCGGCGACTGTTCGCGTGGGAGGACCAGGTGGATCGTCAGGCTGGGCGCGCCCCGCAGCGGTCGCCAGGTGAGACCGGCCGGTTGTGCCGTGACCGCGGCTTCTCCGGCCGGGGCGAGGGTGAGCCCGTCGCGCAGGTCGCGCTGAGACATGTCGAAAGAGACTGCGGGCGTGTGGAATCGGGGGTGTGGCCGGGTGTCTCGGAACAGTGCGGACAGCTGATCGTGGATCACGGGGTTGGCTGCACGGTCCGGGAGTCGCAGCGGATATGCGGCCGCGTCGGCGATCTCGATCTCCGGGTGTTCGGCCAGCGGATGGTGCTGCGCCAGCTGGACCCCGACGCGCGCACGCCGCAGCAGGAACCGGCGCACGCCACGGCCCGGCTGCTCACCACGGGTGATCCCGGCATCGATGCGGCCCTCGGCGACCGCGGGGGAGATCTCCGGTGTCGCCATCGGGACCGCGCCGACCTGGAGTCCGCTGTTGCCGCGAATCAGCCTGTCCACCAGGGCCGGTGCCGTCTCGGCCCCGGCGCTGAGGCTGTATCCGATGCGCAGCGTGCCCAGTTCACCGGCCGCCGCGCTCTGGGCGGTGTCCCATGCCCGGTCCAGCGCCGCCAGCGCGGGCGGCGCGGACTCCGCCAAAGCCGCACCGGCCGTGGTCAATACGACGCTACGCGTGTCGCGGATCAGCAGGGCCGTACCGAGTTCCGCCTCCAATCGGCGCATCCGGGCGCTGAGTGCGGGCTGTGCGATACCGATCCGTGCGGCCGCGCGGGTGAAGTTCAACTCCTGCGCCAGCACCAGGAAGTACCGCAGGCTCACCGTATCCGGCGCCACGTGCCCTCCCTGCCGATTGATAACGATCCGTTCTGAGTCTATCCCGTACCGGTATTTCCCTGGACCGAACATCGAGCCCTAACCTGCGCATATGACGATTCAACTGACCGCAGTACCCGTCGCCGGGATCGATCGATCTGAGTGTCAATTCGAAGTCAGACGTGTCCGGCCGAACAGGGGAGGTTTCCATGGCTAAGGGCTACTGGGTCAGTGTCTACCCCGCCATTTCCGACCCTGAGGGGCTGACTGCCTACGACAAGCTGGCCGGTCCGGCTGTCCAGGCTGGGGGCGGGCGCGTCCTGTCCCGGATCCCGTCCCGTGGCGGCCGAGTCGTCGCCCACGAGGCCGGAATCACGCAACGCGTCGTTTTGATCGAGTTCGACAGCTTTGAACAGGCCGTCGCGGCATACGAGAGCGAGGCATACCAGAAGGCGCTGGTGGCCCTCCCCGACGGCTTCGAGCGCGATTTCCGCATCATCGAAGGCATCGACTGACCGGCGGGCCCAGCCATCGCTGCGCACCCGTCACCTGATACGCACACGGTGCTGAACGACGACTCACGAGACGAGTTCGAAGCCACGCGCCCCACGTCCCAGTCCGTCGTCGACGTCCTCGACGGCCTGATCCCTGTCGGGCGGATCGAAGAAGCGACGCGACGTCCGGGCCAGCTGGACTGTCTCGCTGACCTCGTCGACGAAACTCACCCTCGCCCGAAGCGAACCGTGAACCGCTTCTCACACGACAGATCGGTCCAACGAACACAAGGCTTCGATGACCAGGGGCGCATCCTGCATCCATCTGTCGTGTGCCCCGTCGGGGCTACGCAGAGTACTGCTATGCAGTTTGAAGAACCGCAGGTCAAGACCTCTTTCGAGAGGTTTCGATCTGCGGTTCTTCTGTTGTTGAAGTAGCCCAGGGGCGCGCCTGGCTGCGCCAGGATGGCGCACTGGAGCCGGCCGCCGTGCGACGCTGACCATCCGAGGAGCAGCCCTCGATCACGGGCGAGACGGTCTCACATGGACACGTCTCATGCCGGGCTACCGCCCGTATCCGATGCGGAGGGCGGCGCTCGGGGTGTCGGGGTCGACGGGCGCGGGCGCCGGGGCGCCGCCATGGCTGGCCGGGCTCGCGGTCGGCGGGGGAAGGCACGCGCAGGAGTTTCGCGAGCGGGGCGCCTTGGTGAAGCGGCCGGCGTGACAGGTCCCGGCGACCGCGCCGGAGCGCGAGCGACAGGGTGAGTCCGGCGATGCGTGACAGCGTGGGCAGGGGTAGCGCTCGACGTCGTCCGCTCAGGACGATCTCGGACGGTTGCAGAGGAAGCAGCCCTCCCAGTGCGGCAGTGCGCTGAGCACCCGATGTCGTGCGCACGAGGCCACCGCACGTTCCTCCGGAGACGGAAAGGCGGATCGTAATTCAACTCGCTCCACCGGTGGCGGCTCAGTGCCAGTTCGGCGGTGCGCAGTACGAAGTCCTTCGATCGGGCGCGCTCCGCCGTGGACGCGCCCCACGCGATGTCCCGCAGGTCGAAGCCGACGGCTCCGCGCCCCATCACGTTCTGGTCCTGCAGCGTCAGGAGAGCAGCGTTGCTCACCCTGAGTCCGACCTGCGACATCAGCTTCGATGTGGTGTAGTTCCGCGCGGTCGGGGCGAACTCGCGGCAGGTCGCCAGCTCGCGGCCCCAGCCGGTGGACAACGTGTGATCTACGGATCGGTCGGCGGAATTTGCCGAGCCGCCTCCCTGGACCCCCGCGGCACCTTCCCGAAGTACCCGTCGGTGTCGGCCGGTTCCGTATCCCCACAGCGGCCGGCCGAACCATGCCCGCATCTGGTCCAGGTGCCCGATGTCCCCGCGGATGGTGCCGTCCGCCAGCCCCGCCGAAGCCCTCGCCAGGATGAACCCGGCAAGCACATCGGTCGCGAACCGCTCCAGTTCCTCCGCCGAGGCCGGATCGCGGAACTCGCGCAGGTCCCGTACGGCTGCCAGCGCCAACCCGAGCCTCCTCGCCTTCACCCCGATCACGGATCGGCAGGACGAAGCGAGAACGATTCAAGGCTCCTGACGGCATGTCACCGGCTCCAGGCGCACCCGAAGGAGACAGAACCCCTGGTCACGGAGAGAAGGACTCAGCAGGGCTCAGGGGAGTTCAGGGGATGTCGCACACCTGGCGGCCTCCGGATCGGCGGACCGCGTGTCTCCCATCTCCACGCGGAAGGGGTATGTCCTGGCTGCGGTGAACGCGTCGTGGATCGGCATGATGAGCGAGGTGAGGCGACGGACGTCGGTGTCGCCGATCGGCGTCCAGAGGGCGGCGCAGTGCTCGTCGGTCTCGGCCTCGATCTGCTCGCGTGCCGCGATGCCGGCCTCGGTAGCGGTGCCGTCGGCGTGGAGCCAGCCGCGTGTGACGAGGCGTGTCGTTGCCGCGGCCACCTCCTCGTCGTTCCACAGCCGGGTGGCACGTGCGATCGCTTCCGGGAAGTGACCTGTCGCGGTTTGCAGGACGTTGCAGTCACACGGCCCGAGGCCGTTGGCGGCGAGCACGGTGACATGCGCGTCGCCGCGCCACTCGCGCAGCACCGTGATCTGCTGCCATAGCGCGACGAGCGGATCGGCTGGGAGGGGGACCGAGGCGTTGGCGGCAGCCATGGTCTTCCCGGCGTAGTCGGCGCTCGCGACGACCGGGTCGATCAGCGATCGTGCCTCGGCGATCTGATCGGCGGTAAGGCTCACGCCGACGCGCCGCAACGCACGATCGACGGCGGCGAAGCGAGCGGCCTGCCACTCCTCTGGCGTCGCTGCATCCCACACGCCTGCCATGGCCTGCACCGACCGCGGGCTGAAGTTGTAGAAGGCCGCGAGGGTGACCTGCCACGGGACTGCGCCCATCGGGGCTGACCGGAACGCGAAGTACGCCGGTCCGTACTCGGTCACGCCCAGCTTGGCGGCCTCTTCTGGTGCCTCGGGGATGAAGTAGACGAACAGGTGGGTCGCGTTGATGGTGAGGCTGGCCTCGCGGACGGCGCTCGGGTCCATGTCGGCGCGAGCGAAGGTGTGGGCGAGATGCATCGCGGTGGTCTCCTGGCAAGTGGAAGGATCAGGATCGTCTTGGTGCGTCCGGGAGGTCAGGACGGCTCTGGCGCGGTGATCCGTGCGGAGACCGCGCCGAGTTCCTGCACTTCGATCCGGACCGTGTCTCCCGGTGCCAGGTAGGGGCGGTGGCCGGACAACTCCTGGATGCAGCCGGTGCCCACGGGGCCGCTGGCGATGATGTCACCGGTTCGCAGCGTGGTGCCGCGCGACGCGTGCGCCAGCATCTCGCCGAACGACCAGTGGATCTCGTCCCAGCTGCCGCCGCCGTAATGCTCGTCGTTGACGTACCCGTCCATGCGCAGCGCATAGCCCTTGTCCGAGCGGTAGGGCTCCAGTTCGTCGGGGGTGACGAGGAACGGGCCGAGGCTGGTCGAGGCGTCCGTGCTCTTGGACGGACCGTACACGAACCCCATCTCGCTCGCGGATATGTCGCGTGCGCTCCAGTCGCAGTAGACCAGGTAGCCGGCGATGTGATGCTCCGCCGTGGTGGCGTCAAGATTCGAGCAGTCCCCGGCGATCACCGCGGCGACCTCGACCTCGTAGTCCCACAACTGAGCGCCCGGGGCGATGGGGACCTCGTCGTGCGGCCCCTTGATCGCTGCCGGGTTGGAGAAGTAGAAGAGCGGATGCCTGTACCAGACCGGGCTGACCGTGCCGTCGCCAACGGCTGCCTTACCCGCGTTGCTGACGTGACGTTCGAACGCGGCGAAGTCCCGGACCGCCGGGGGCACCGGTACCGGCGCCAGCAGGTCGGCCGCGGCCAGCTCGACGATCTCAGCCGGTTCCCTGGTTGCGGCGGCCTCCAGCCCGCCTTCCGCGCGCAACAGCTCCAACAGGCCCGTACCCACGGCGTGGATCTTGTTGTCGTGCACCACGCCGCAGCGCGTGGAACCGCCGGCGGAGCGGTAGCTGACCCACTTCATCGGGCAAGCACCTCCCGGGTGCAGTCGTAGAGCCATCGTGCGCAGGCGGGGGAGGATGCCTGACGGGCCAGGGGGACGGCGACTCCCTCGCTCACGGCGACGGGGCGTCCCGGGGTGCCGGAGTCCAGGAACGGCAGGACCTCCTTGGCGGCGGTCTCCACGGGCTCACCGGTCGCGCGAAGACGGCTGATCTGCGCGGTCTCGGCCTCGTCATAGTCACCGGGGAAGCTCGTGGCGACGGTGCCGGGGAAGTTGTTCACGTACCGGATGGCAGGGTGACGGTTGACGAAGTGGAACTCCAGGCCGTCGGCGGTCTCCGTACGCCTGGAGCGCTGGAACCGGGCACCCAGGGCGAGGACTTCGACCGTGACGAGCTCGGCGGAGAGCCGGTCGATCAGCCGCCTGTTCTCGTCGATGAGCTCCAGGTCGGTCCGGACGAACCAGGCGCCGGGCTCGGCCTTGTCGGTCCCGACGGCCACGACCCAGCCTCCACCCTTGAGGTGGATACGGGCGAGGCCGCGCCCGATGCCGTCGGTGTCTTCGGTGATCACGACCGTTTTCATGCGGCCACCGTCCGCGCGAACTTGACGATCTCCGCAACGAACAGCTCAGGCTGCTCCAGGGCGGCGAAGTGGCCGCCCGCGGGGATCTCGTCGTTGAAGTAGCGCAGGTCGTGATAGGCGCGCTCGGCCCAGATGCGCGGCGTACGCGTCAGTTCGTCCGGGAAGACGCTGACCCCGACGGGAAGGTCCAGCTCGGTCGGAACGAGCGGCTGCCGGGCGTACTCCCAGTACAGGCGGGCGGAGGAAGCAGCGGTGCCGGTGAACCAGTACAGGGAGATGTGGTCGAGGATCTCGTCAGGGGTGAGGGCGTCGGGCCGGGCCCAGTCGAGGAACTTCTCGTAGATCCAAGCAGCCAGCCCGGCCGGGGAGTCGGTCAGGGCGTAGCCGATGGTCTGCGGCCGGGTGCGCTGCACGACGTGGTATCCGGCATGGACGGCGAAGAAGCGGCTGCCCTGTTCGAGTGCGGCCTTCTCCTCAGGGGCCGGGTCGTCACCGACCGGTGGTGCGGCGAGGAACTCCGGGAAGTTGACGTGGATCGCACGCAGGCCCGCCAGGCGCTGCGCCCCCATGCGGGTCGCGACGACACCGCCCCAGTCGCCTCCCTGGGCCAGGTAGGAGCCATAGCCGAGGCGCCGCATGAGCACGCCGTACGCACGGGCGATCCGGTCCGGATCCCAGCCGGTCGAGGCGGGTTGGTCGGAGAAGCCGTAGCCGGGCATCGAGGGGACGACGAGGTGGAAGCCGTGCTCGGTGAGCGGGCCGAGGGTCTTGAGGAACTCCAGGAACGAGCCCGGCCATCCGTGCAGCAGCAACAGGGGGGTGGCGTCGGGGCGGGGCGAGCGTACGTGCATGAAGTGGAGGCCGAGACCGTCGACGGTCGTGCGGAACTGGCCCAGCTCGTTGAGCCGCCGCTCCAGAACGCGCCAGTCGTACCCGGTGGCCCAGTACTCCAGCAGCTCCTCAAGGCGCTCCCGCTGCACCCCTTGGCTGCTGTCCGGCGCTGTCTCCCGGCCGGCCAGGCGTACCCGGTGGAGCCGATCCGTCAGATCCTCCAGGGCACTGTCCGGAATGCCGATACGAAACGGTGTCACGCTGTCCGATGTCATGGTCACCACGGTGCGGCCGCGACGAGCGCGCAGTCCAATGATTGTTCCGATACAGGTCATACGGACTGCGCATAAGGGCAGCTAGAGTGGGGTGGTGTCCGAACGCTTCCCCGCACCCGTGGACCTCGACCTCCGGCTGGTGCAGTGCTTCACGGTGGTCGCCGAGCACCGGCACTTCGGCCGTGCCGCCGAGGCGCTGCACACCACCCAGCCGTCGCTGAGCCGGCAGATCCGCCGCCTCGAACAGCAAGTGGGCGTCCGCCTGCTCGACCGCACCACGCACGGCACCCGGCTCAGCGAGGCCGGCGAGGTTTTCCTGCCACAGGCCCAGGGGCTGCTGCGCACCGCCGTCGAGGCGATGGCCCGCACCCGTGCCGCGGCCCGGCCCAGCAGCATCACCATCGGCTACAGCAAGGGGCTGGTCATCACTGCGGCCGTGCGGGCCCTGCGGGACCGCAATCCCGATGCCGAGGTCCACACCCGCCTGCTCGCCTGGAACGACTCACGCGGCGCGCTGCTGGAACACCGCGTCGACGCGGTGGTGACGCGCCTGCCGTTCCCCACCGACCGGCTGCGCGTCACCGTCCTCCATGACGAGCCGCGCGTGCTGGTCGTGTCCCGGGACCACCGTCTGGCCGGCAAGGAGTCGGTCACCCTCGGCGACATCGCCGACGAGCCGATCCCCCACGTACGCCAGTCCGACCCGTTGCTGAACGCCTACTGGCGGCTCGATCCCCGCCCCGACGGGCGGCCCGCGCCCGACGGCCCCCTGGCCGAAGCCCTTGAGGACAAACACGAACTCATCGCCGCCGGACAGGCCGTGGCCATCGGACCGCCCCTCGACCACGCCACCGGCCTGCACCCCAGCCTCACCACCGTCCCGTTGCACGGGGTCGAACCGAGCCAGGTCGTACTCGCCACGCGCACCGGCGACCGCAGCCGTCTGGTCACCGCTTTCCGTAGCCTTGCCGAAGCTCTGCTCACCGGACCCCACCGGACCGGACCGATACACACGACATGATCAGACGCCACGATCGCCTGCGACGGCATGCCTCGCTGCTCGCGGCGGCCTACGCCGAGCCGCGGCTGCGGCAGCTCTTTCCGTGGGTCGGGATGTGGGAGTTGCATTTCAGCCGCTGTACTGAACTCCGTTGGACGTGGGATGTGCCGTACATCGGCCCGGCAGCACCCGGTCCGGACCACTCCGGTGCGTACTACGTCGCAGGGCCCTCACGGACACAGAAGGCCGGTAGGGCCGCTAGCGCGCAGGAAGCCGTGGCGATGGTCGTTGCGCGGGTGCCGTCCAACTGTGGCCCTGCGTTCGTCGGCACATCCGAGGGCCTCGCCGAGCACGAACGCCGGCATCGACAGAGCTCTTGAGCAGCCGCGGCTGGAGGAGGGGCCCACAGCAGGGAGTCCTCCCGCACCGTGCGGCGGACTCCACCGAGGTCGGGTCCTTCGCTGCGGGAACGGCAGCACGGCCGCGGCCGCCAGGGCGAGGCGGTGTGTGCCGGCCCGGCGCCGGTGGCCCGGGCCGGCACAGCAGCTGACTATGCCGAGGCAGGGTGTGGCCGCCGGCTCGGTGCCAGGTATCCGCCCCGGGCGAGGGCGGCCAGGGCTGTCGCGCAGGCCAGTCCCGTCGCGGCCAGGACGCTCCAGGCCAGCCAGCGGGCCTCGTGGCGGGCGGCGAAGTCCCACAGCGCGCCGGTACCGATGTTGCCCACGGTGACGCCCAGTCCGGAAACGGTGTTGTAGAGGCCGTAGTGGGTGGCTACCAGACGGCCTTCGGACAGCGCGACGACGGTGTCCATCTCGTAGGGGTAGACCACAGCGCTGCCCGCGGCCAGCAGGACGACGGCGGCGACGAGCGCGGCCAGGACCGCAGCGGGTACGCCGGAAGAAGTCAAGGCCAGGGGGAAGAACGCGAGCCCCATGGCGGCCAGGCCGCGCACCAGGGCCTGGCTGGGGCTCCACCGGGCCTTGGCCCAGCCGGTCAGCCGGAGTTGGCCGGCGACGGTGACGGCGGCCGAGATGACGAACAGGCCGCTGGTGGCCAGGGTGCCCCGGGCACCGAGGGCGTCGGAGGCGGCCAGCGGCAGGGCGAGGTAGACCTGAAAGGTCAGGACGTAGGAACCGACCATCGCCAGCGAGAACAGCAGGAAGGGCCGGTTCGAGGCGACCGTGCGCCACTGCGTGAGCACCCGTTCCCGTGCGATGGCGGTCGTGCCGCTGAGCCGGGGCAGGGTGCGCCATTGCAGCAGGGTGAGTGCGGCGAACACGGCGGCGGCGACCGTGCACACCAGGCGGAAGTCGGCGGTCAGCAGCGCCAGGCCGACGAGCGGACCTGCGAGCATGCCGGCTTGGTAGTAGACGTTGAAGGTGGCGAAGGCGTCCACCCGCCGCGGGCCGGCTTCGGCGGCGAGGTAGGCGCGGACGGCCGGGTTGAACAGGGCGCCGGCGAAGCCGGTCGCTGCGGAGGCGGCGATCAGGGCGGGCAGGCTGTCGACCCAGCCGAGCAGGCCGAAGCCGACGGTGCGCAGCAGGCAGCCGGCCATGATGGGGATCTTGTAGCCGACGCGGTCGGCGAGGGTGCCGCCGATGAGGAACATGCCCTGCTGGGAGAAGTTGCGTACGCCCAGGACGAGGCCGACGGCCCAGGCTGCCAGGGCCAGGGTGCCGGCCAGGTGGGCGGCGAGATAGGGCATGAGCATGTAGAAGGCGAGGTTGATGGCGAACTGGTTGGCCATCAGCAGCTGTGCTGCGGGCGGAAAGGAGCGGGTCTGCTGCCACAGGCGCTTCATCGGACTGCTCCCGCGGCGGTCCGGTCGTGGCAGGCGGTGGGTCGGGTCGGGTCGGTGACGTGGCGGCAGCGGGTCCAGCGGGTGACGACCCGCTGGCCGGGGGCGTCGATCTCGTCGGGGTCTTCGGCGGGCAGCTGGTCCAGCAGGTGGTGTTCGCGGCCGTAGGTGTCGTCGAAGACGGTGCTGACGTAGCGCTGCGGGCCGTCGGGGAAGACCGCGACGATCCGTTCCTCGGCGGGCACGGTGCGGGCCAGCCAGCGGGCGACCAGGGCGACGGCGCCCACGCTCCAGCCGCCGGTGGCGTAGTGGTGGCGGGCCAGGCGTCGTGCGGCCCAGACGGCTTCGGGGGCGGCGACCCAGTGCACCTCGTCGAAGAGGTGGTAGGCGACGTTGCGGGGGTAGATGCTGGAGCCCAGACCACGCATCAGGCGAGGCGCGGCGGGCTGGCCGAAGATCGTGGAGCCGGTGGTGTCGACGCCGACGACGCGCAGGCGCGGGAAGAAGCCGCGCAGGACGGAGGCGATGCCGGCCGAGTGGCCGCCGGTTCCCACCGACACCACCAGGGTGTCGATCCGGCCGAGCTGAGCGGTCAGTTCGTGGGCGAGCGGGGCGTAGGCGGCTACGTTGTCGGGGTTGTTGTACTGGTCGGGGCACCAGGCGTCACGGTGTGCGGCCAGGAGTTCTTCGACGCGGTGGCGGCGGGCCTGCTGCCAGCCGCCGGCCGGGTGGGGGCGATTCACCAGGGTGATGTCGGCACCGTAGGCGGTGAGCAGGCCCGTCATCAGGGGTTCCATGCCCGGGTCGGTGACAACGGTGACCGGATGGCCGAAGGTGGCGCCGGCCAGGGCCAGTCCGAGGCCCAGGGTGCCTGAGGTGGATTCGACGATGCGGGCGCCGGGCAGCAGCTGCCCCCGCGCCCGCGCCTCACGGACCATGTGCAAGGCGGTGCGGTCCTTGATGCCGCCGGGATTGTGTCCTTCGAGCTTCGCCCAGAAACCCCGCCCGGGGGCGGTGAAGGGCTCGCCGATCCACAGGACGGGGGTGTCTCCGACGAGGCCGGCGGGGGTGTGCATCGGGCGCCGGGCGCCGGCCAGCAGTTGGGCCGGGGCGGTGGGCACGGCAGTGCGGGTGAGCTGGTTCAAGGCGTGTTCCTCCTGCGGCCGGCGCCGTACGGCGGCCACCGGCCGTGAGTCGGGAAAGGCGGACGTGCTCACTGGCCGCGCCCGGAGCCGGCGCGGCCCTCGGAGCGCTCAGGTCCGCCACACGCCAAGGCGGGCCCGCTCCTGCCCGGCCGACGTGCGGCCGGGATTGGGGGGCGGCGGCTGGTCAGCCGCCGCGCTGTCCGGCTCGGCTTTGGTGAATCCGGTCGGCACAAGGCCCGGAAACGGCGGGGGAGAGGTGACCTGCCGTGAGGGCTGGAGTGTCGGACTGTCCAAACCTGAGCACGCTTCCCCGTGTCCGTGCAGCGCGTGCGCGGCCGCGGTGTCCGTGCGCTGTTCCGGTGCGTCCGCGCAGTCGAAGGCGACTGCCGTGACGGGGGTGTCGATGCGACCGGCACCTGCCGGTCCCGGTCCGTGCGCGCAGACCAGTACGTGGGCCAGGGCAGCAAGCAGTACCAGGATCACCGCTCCGGTCCGGGACGCGGAGCAGCCGAGCGGTACTGCACGGTCGGCCGTCATCGGCGGCCACAGTAATCGTCACGCCCGTGAAGAGAGCGTCAGATGTGAATTGTGGCCGATACCGGCGCTGCCGTCACCGCAAACGGTGAGGGCCGCGCGCCGTGCAGTCCGGGGCGGGCCTGCCGTGTCCCCGGGCGCAGTAGCCGTTCTTTCGGTGCCTGGCCGCTGGTGCGCTGTGGTTCCGGCAGGGATGGCTGGTTCTTCGCTCATCTTCCGCATCTGCGGCACCACAGACTGTGCCCCGGCTCGTGCAGCCCGCCCCGGAGAGGGCGCTCAGGCCGGCTCCATGACGGGCGGGGGAACTTCTACAGATCTTCGTTGCGAGCAGGGAGACAACTATGAACGGATCCAAGAAGCTGGCCGTGGGCGCCGCAGCGGTGACTCTCACGCTCGGCGGCTCGGTCGCGGCATCGTCCGCGTCCGCCGAGTCCGCTCAGGCCGCGGTGACGGCCACCACCACCGCATGGGCCAAGGTCACCTCGAACGGTCAGCTCCTGGGCGGCCAGGGCATCACCGGGATCAACAAGTTCGGCATCGGCCGCTACAACATCACCACGACCTCCGGCCTCAACGGGTGCGCCCTCCTGGGCACCATCAACACCAGCGGCGGCAGCGACCCCGGGCCGGGCAGCGCGTCCATCCTGGTCGGCCAGGTGAACGGGAACACCCTCTTCGTCCGCACCGCGACGCCGTCCGGGTCCGGCAGCGCAGCCGTGGACAGTGACCGGCCGTTCTCGATCACCGTCGTCTGCTGACCCTCCGCCAGACGCCGGAGCACGGCGTCACTCTGGCCGGACCGGTCAGAGCCAAGAACGCCCGCCAGTCCCGCGCCGGCTCGGCAGCCTCGGAAGCCGGCTGCTCTCCGGGACTTCGTCCGGAAGCGCCTCTCCCGGCCCGGTTCCTGGCGCGTCACACTGCCCGCAGGCTGAGGCGCTCTGTGCCGCGGTAGCGGCCGGCGTCTTGTCCCAGCCCCGTCGAAGACGGTTGTCACGGGCGGCAGCTTCAGCCTGCCAGGACGCTGCGGGGTACGCGCCGATTCCGCCAGTGATCATGCGCAGCTGGTACCGAAAGCCGGCGGAAGGAGGTCCCCGACGCCTCCTGCGGCCGCCGGAACGTGATGGCCGGCCGGCACCCTGCCAGCCGCACCCGCCGCCACGCTCATGATCACGTTGCCTGCCCAGGCGCCGCACCCGAATCTGCGGATAATTGAGACAAAAGGTGATTCACCTAGGAAGGACTGGTCATGGGCAAAGTCAGAGAATGGGGCAGGGCCCTGGAAGCCCAGCAGAAGCTGACCTCCGCGGAGCAGCAGCGGCTGCAGCGGCTGCTGGCTCAGGTCCGTCGCAGCAGCAAGTAGAGCCGGGCCCGGCAAGGCCGGCATACCGAGGTGGGCACGGGCGCGCTGCCCGTGCCTGCGTACGTGCTGCGGCGGGAGACCGGATGAACACATCAGTGCGCCGTGCCGCCGGCCGGCTGGGCCCGGCCGAGAGCATGCCGCTTTCCGGTACGGAGCGGGAGGTGCCGCCGGCCGAGGCCGCACGGCGAGTGACGGCGGCGCTCCAGGCACTCGACCTGCAACCCCATCTGACCGAACTGGGAGACGGCGGCGAGCCGACCGCCTGGCGGTGCGAACTGCGCACGCGCGACGGCGGGCTCGCGCCGGAGGCGCAGGGCGCGGGCAAGGGCAGTCGGGACGAGGCCCGGGTGGGCGCGCTGTTCGAGGCGCTGGAGCACTACCTGAGCGGCCCGGCACGCTTCGACCCGGCCGCCGTGGAGCAGCTGCCCGCCGCCACCGTGGCCCAGGACCTGGCCGCCGATGTCATCGCCCCGCTGCTGCAGCCCTCTTCGGTACCGCTGGCCTGCCACCGCTACCACCGCCTGGACACCGGCCGCCGGTCCCCGCACCGGCCGCCCCGGGCAAACCCCCTGGCCGTACCGGTGTTCTTGCCGTGCCCGTGGTACATCGACGAACCCGCCTGGCGGCACCGCGCCGGTGACGCCTTCGACTACACCCCGGTGGGCCGCTACAGCTGCAACAGCGGCTCCGCCATCGGGGTCAGCGCCGCCGAAGCGGCCGTGCACGGTCTCGACGAAGCCATCGAACGCGACGCCTTCTCCCTGCTGCTGGCCCGCACCTTCCTCGCCGGCCACCCCCTGCGCGTGATCGACCCCACCACCCTGCCCGGCGACCTCGCCCACGCCCTGGAAGTGGCCCGCCACCACGCCGGCCACCCGGTCCACCTGCTCGACATCACCACCGACCTGGGCGTACCCACCTTCTTGGCCTACACCGCCCCCGCCGGCGACCGGCCGCACCAGCGCGGCTGCGGCACCTCCCTGGACGCCCGCTACGCCGCCTGGCGCGCCATCAGCGAACACGTCCAAGGCAGCCTCGCCGACGACCACATGGGCATGCAGCCGGCCGACCTGTCCGCGCTGGCGCCCTACCCCGAACTCCACGCCTGCGCCCGCTTCGACCTCACCACGCACCTGACCGGCGCCCGCACCGTCGCCTACCGGACCACCCCGGCCGCGCCCCACCACCCCGACGGTCACCTCCACGAGCTCACCCGCCTCCTGACCGCCGCCGGCCACCCGCCCTACCACCGCACCGTGGCCCGCCTGCCCGGCGGCATCACCGCGGCCCACACCCTCCCCCTCGGCCTGGAACGCTTCATCCTCATCCTCGACGGCGCCCTCGTCCTGCCCGGAGAACGCGCCACCGCTGCCCTGGACCACTCGACAGCCCCCTGACCGGCCCCGTGGCGGGCGGTGAAGGAACTGAGCCGGTCACAGGCGCACCCATCGGTCGGCTGGTTCGCCCTGCTGGGCTTCGGGACCATGCCGACGGAAACCGGCGCACGGACAGTAGACACGCCTTTTCACCACAAGCAGGTGAGCATGCAGAAGGCGAGGTTGATGGCGAACTGATCGGCCGGCCACAGCCGCGCTCATGTCGCCGAGCTCCCGTCGCTGCTCGACGCCATCCGCAGGTGTGCTTCGCTTCGCCCCCTGGGGCCTGTCATTTTGCAGGTCGCCGGGGGCGGGGCGCTTCCATGGGGCGGCCGGGTGCCGGTCACCGTGCCTCGTCGAAGGCCATGCCGCGCAGTTCGGCGCGGGAGCCCACACCCAGTTTGGGGAACGCCTTGTAGAGGTGGTAGCCCACGGTGCGGGGGCTGAGGAAGAGACGCGCGCCGATCTCGCCGTTGCTCAGCCCCTGTGCTGCGAGGTGTACGACTTGGTGTTCCCGCACGGTGAGGGAGGACTCGTCAGCGGCCCTGGCGGGCGCGGCGGCACGGGCGGACCGGTCGCCCGCCGCTGCCAGTTCCATACGGGCCAGCCGGGCCCACGGCAGGGCGCCGATCCTGCGCAGATGGATCTCGGCCAGCCGCAATTGCTTGCGGGCGAACTTGATGCGGCGCTCGCGTCGCAGCCACTCGCCGTACAGCAGCAGGGTGCGGCCCGTTTCGAAGGGGGAGACGTCGGCCTTGTCCAGAGCGGCGGTGAAGAGTTCTTCGGCACGGTCGCCCTGGGCGAGCAGGGCTTGGCAGCGCAGCCGGGCCGCGAGCAGGTGCGGACCGTCGTGCGGGTGGAGGCCACCGATGCGCCGTAGTGCCTCCTCAGCGCGCCGGGGTTCGCCGGCCCGTACGCCGGCCTCGACGTAGTCGGGAAGGACGAGGCGGCGCAGCATGAAGTGGCCGGCCGCACCGCCTTCCGCGCAGACCTCGCCCAGCAGCTGCGCGGCCTGCGCAGGCCGGCGCTCGGCCAGGCTGTTCAGCCCCAGTGCCCAGTGGCCGAGCGTCACCGCGCTGGCTATGCGGCGCGGTACGGCGATGTCCAGGGACTCCCGCGCCAGGAGCAGACAGCGGGCACTGTCGCCCTGGGCAGCGGCCATCCAGGCGAGCATCGCGCGCAGGTGGCTCGCGGCGCCGAGCTGTCCCGTCTCCAGGGCCAGGGCGAGGGCTTCGTTGCCGTGGGCGGTGGCCTCGGACCACGGGCCGGTGACCATCTGGAGGGCGACCAGCGGCGCCAGGGACATGGGCAGCGCGCCGATCGCGCCGTTGCGGCGCAGGGTGTCCACGGCCTGTCGGAGGGTGTCGCGCAGGGGCAGGGTGGCGTTCAGGAGGTGCGGCAGGAAGGTCGGCGGCCACACCCACGGGCGGGGGTCCTCGGGGCGGATCCAGGTGTCGGGGATGCGCGCGCCGCGTACGTCGGCGTCGGCGGAGCCCGGGGGAGAGGTGGTGCGGTCGGCGGCCAGGCCGCTCAGGTACCGCAGGTGCCGGGCGAGCGGATCGGGGGACTCGCCCCGCTGTACGCCGGGACGGTCGCCGTCCGTCGTGGCCAGACGTTCCAGCAGACCCGCCACGTGTGCCAGCCGGCCGGGATCGTCGGCGACCCACGCGGAGCGGGCGGCCATGGCCAGGGACTCCCGGGCGAGGTACGGATCGGAACGCCCTGTCAGCTCGGCGCTTTCGAGGAGCGTCACGCAGGCTATGGACGGGTCGCCGGAGGCATGGGTGATGGTGCCGCGCACCCGCACCAGCCGGGCCCGTGACGCCGGCCGGTCCACCAGCGGCTCCGCCTCCTTGAGGAGGGCCTCGGCCTCGGTGGCCTGAGCCGCGGTCCAGGCGCAGTCGGCGGCGTCGATGAGCAGCTGGGCCCGTAAAGGGGGCGACGGCGCGAGGGCGGCCGCGCGGCGCAGGGCCTTGGCGGCGGTGGCGACGCCCCCGGTGTACCGGGTCCGGGCGGCCATCTCCGCCAGCAGGTGGCAGACCTGCTGGTCCGGGCCCACGGCCGCGGCGGCCCGATGCCATACGTGCCGGTCGTCGCCTGCGTCGAGGGCCTCGGCCAGGGCGATGTGCGCGGCGCGGCGCAGGCTCAGCGGCGCGCCCTGGTAGAAGGCGGAGCGGACCAGGGGGTGCCGGAAGCGCAGGTGTTGCTGGTCGAGGGTGAGCAGGCCCGCGCTCTCCGCGGCGGCCAGTTCGTCCATGGCCCGGTCGGTGTCGCCGGCGGCGCGCAGGATGACGGCCAGTTCACCGTCGCCCTCGGCCGCGGCCAGCAGGCAGGCGTTGCCCGGCCGGGCGAGCAGGTCGCTGATCCGGTGCCGGTAGAGCCGTTGCAGCCGTTCGGTGAGCGGCAGTTCCTCGGGCAGCGCCGCCGCGCCGTCGAGCTGGGCGCGGCTGAGGGCGAGGGGGAGTTCGGTCAGGGCCAGCGGATTGCCGCCGGCCGCGCGCAGCAGCCTGTCGCGGGTGGCGGGGGCGGTGCGCGGCAGGTGCCGGGCCAAGAGGGTCGTGGCGGCGGCCGGGGCCAGCGGGCCGATGTGCAGCTCGGCCAGGCCCGGTGCGGGAAAGGGACGCGAGCCGTCGCGTACGGCGAAGACGATGCCGACGGCTTCCGCGCCCAGGCGCCGGGCGACGAACAGGAGGGCGTCCGCCGACGGGGCGTCGAGCCATTGGGCGTCGTCGACCAGGAGCAGCAGCGGAGTGGTGCGGGACGCCTCCGACAGGAGGGTGAGCGCGGCGAGCGCCACCAGGAACCGGTCGGCGGGGGTGCTCTGCAGGCCGAAGGCCGAGCGCAGGGCGACGCTCTGGGGCGGCGGAAGCCGGTCCACGGAGCTGAGTAAGGGCAGGAGTAACTGATGCAAAGCGGCGAAGGGCAGTTCGGCCTCGCTCTCGACGCCGACCGCGCCGAACACCGTCACGTCCGGTTGCGCTTCGTGCCTCAGTTGCTGCAGCAGTGCGCTCTTGCCGATACCGGCCGCGCCTCTCAGGACGAGAGAGCCGCTCCGGCCCTCCCGCAACGCGGCGACGATCCGCGTCAGTTCACGTTCTTCCTGCTCCCGCCCGACGAGCATCCGGTGTGCCTTTCCTGGTGACCGCCCCCGTCGACTGATGCATTGACGGATGCGCGGCGGTTCATGCCGTCCTGTTACGTGATCCTCGCCCGCCGTGCCGCACGGAAAGACTCGTAACCCGACAGATGCCCGGCCGTCGGTCCCCGGCGGAAGGTAGCTGCCGAGGCCGATCACCGGATGCTTTGCACAGAGCACCGACTCGGCCGCACAGGTCCGTTCTCACGAGGAATGCACGCCTGGCGTGGGTGGATATATGTCGGTATCTGAAGTGGATTCGAGTCACGCTCAGCAGGCGGCGGAAACGCCGCACTCCGGCCCACCGGGCCCGTTCGAGGTGGTGGACGGCCGGCTGGAACCCGCCGCGATCCTGGCGGCGGTGCGTACGGTGATCGCCGGCCAGACCTGGCCCCGGGAGCCGGCCCGGCTGGAGGACGAAGGGCCCGGCCGGTGCACCGTGCGCATTGAGGGCACCGTGGTGACGATCCGCAGCGCCCCCCTGCCTCACCAGCCGCCCGGCACGCTCGACCCCGTTCCGTCCGGACCCGGCGAGCGCCGCGTGCTGGTGACGGCCTCCGGACCGCTGCCGCCCCGTGCGCAGACGGTGTTCGCCGCGCTCGTGGAGGAGCTCGGCCGGCGGGCCCGCTGCTACACCGACGCCGAGATCGCGTCCATCGTCGACGCGATGCCGCTGCTCAGCCGCTTCGACGCCCCCGAACCGGCCCTCGCCGACTGGGCCCTGGTCTTCCGCGACCACTACGTGGAGAACAGCGTCGGCTTCCTGCTCGCCATGGAACGGGCCGGGCTCGACCCCGCGTGGATCTACGCCCTGTCCAAGGGCGACCGCACCCTGCACCGCGACCGGGTGCACGCGTGGTTCGTGCACCGCGGCTACGCCAGCGACGTGCTGGACAACTCGGTGATCAACGGTACGGCGGACGCATCCGCCCGTGCCGAGGCGCTGGCGGTCGACGCCCGCGTGGAGGACTTCATCCGCCGGGCGCACGCCGTCGGCCGCAGGGTCCTCGTCATCGACGACGGCGGCCTGCTCGCCCAGGGCCGCGGGAGCGACAACGGCCTCGTCGAGCGGGTGGACGCGGCCGTCGAACTCACCGTCAGCGGCCTCAAGCGCATCCAGAACGCCCCGGGCCGGCTCGCCGTCCCGGTGCTGAACATGGCCCGCTCGCGCCTGAAGTCGCACCTGGGCTACAACGAGATCGCCGACTCCTGCATCCGCCGGCTGCGGGCCATCGTCCCCGGTGAGAAGTTCATCGGACGGCACGTCCTGCTCCTCGGTTACGGCACGCTCGGCAAGCGCGCGGCGCAGGCTCTGCGCGGGCTCGGCTGCCGCGTCCACATCGTCGACACCGACATCCTCGCGCTCATCACCGCCGCGGAAGACGGTTTCGAGACGCACCGCACCATCGCCCAGGCGCTCACCCTGCACCGCCCCTTCCTCGTCGTGGGCAGCAGCGGCGGCACCGCCATCACCGAGCAGGACGTACCGCTGCTGCCCGACGGCACGTTCCTGGCAGGCTTCGCCACCAAGGACTTCAGCGTGCTCAGCGAGGGCCGCTGCGGTGCCACGGAGACACCCGTCCCGCACGTCGGGGTGCGCCACCGCCTGCCGCACGGCGCGACGGTCACCCTGCTCGGCGACGGCCGCTCACTCAACCTCTTCGAGTACGAGGGCATCGCCAACCGGGGATACGACGCGTACCGGGCCGGAACCCTGCTCGCGGCGAAGAGACTCTGCCGGGACGTGGACTCCTTCCCCCCGGGGGTCCACCTCGACGTCGTCGACGAACTCATCGACGAGGCCGGACTCTTCGCCGCGTACTACGACTGCTACCTGCACGACGGGCAGCCCGGCGGCACCCGCCCGTACGGCACCGCCGCCGCGCCCGCGGGGGACGCACATGCCCAATAGGACCCACGTGTGCGTCATCGGCCACGGTGTCGCGGGCCGGCTGCACCACCACCTGCTCACCGGACTGGGCGTACGCGTCTCCGTCGTCGACCCGCTCGCCACCGCGCTGCCGTCCGCCACCCCCGCCGTCACCCGGATCGAGGACGTACCGCACGATCCGCCGGTCGACGTCTGGTCGGTGTGCACGCCGACCGCCGCGCACCTGGAGACGGTCGCCGCGGTACTCAAGCGGGATCCACGCGCCCGGCTGCTGGTGGAGAAGCCGGTCTGCCGTTCCTGGGAGGCCCCCGAACTGTCCGCCCTGCTCGCCGAGTACGACGAGAGCCGTCTGGTGGTGATGAACCAGTACGCGCACACCTCGGCACTGGGCGTGCTCAAAGCCGCCATGAAGGAGTGGGCGCCCGGCCACCCCGTCGACGCCGTCCGGATCGCCTTCGGCAAGGACCGGCGGGCGGACATAGCGGCGGGCCGCTTCGTCGACCGGGACTACGGCGTGTTCGGCTACGAGTGGCTGCACATGCTCGCCCTGCTGGGCGCGGTCCTGCCGCGCGACGTCCAGCACCGCTACCTGACCGCCGACCCCCGCCCGGGGGACCTGCGGGTCGCCCACGACCCGGAACTGACCAGCGTCGCGGCCCACGACCTGTCCCGCCCGGACGGCGGCCCCACCGTGGAGCTGTACTCGACGATCACCGGGCCCCGGGCCGCACCCGGCTGGACGGTGCCCGCCTGGTGCCCCCGTCCGCTGCCGGGCCGCGAGAGCCGGCAGCGGCTGGTACAGGTCGCTGCCGGACCGGCGCACTTCACCCTCGAACTGGCCCCGGTCAGCCTGCCCGGCGGCACTCCACTGCCCCCCAACATGCACCGGCTCACCATGCGGCGGCCCGCAGGTGAGCGCGAGTGGCTCATCCACGACTCCCCCATGGAGAACGCCCTGCGCTGGGCCCTGTCCGCGCTGTTCGCCCCGGGAGCGCGCCCGGAGGCGGACCTGCGCGGCATCGGCCGTATCAGCCGGCTCGCCGCGCTGGCCCGCACCCGTGAGCGGCTGCCCGTCGGCGCGCTCAGCCGCCGTGTCCCGGACCCGACTGTGGAAGTGAAGCCATGAGCAGTGTCTGCCTCGTCATCCCCAGCAACCCCTTCGACCAGTACTTCATCCAACTGCCCCTGGACGCGGTGACCGCGGCCGGCCAGCTCAGGGCCGCGGGCCACTCCGTCACCATCTGGGACCAGCGCCTCCAGGACGCGCCGGCCGGCGACGCGTACGACGTCCTGGTCGTCTTCACCGCCATCGCGGACCGGGCCCAGTGCTACCCCCTTGACCTGGACCCGGTACGGGCGGCCGTGGAACGGGCCGTCGCCCGCTTCCCCTCGGCCCGCACCGTCGCGGTCGGCCCGCACGGCACCCACCTGCCCGGATCGACGCGCGCCGACCTCGCCGTCGACCACATAGCCGTCGGCGAGACCGACTCGGCGACCGTCGGCGCGGTCGCCGACGTCCTGGCGGGCGTCGAAGAGCCGGTGCTGTGCGACCGGAGCACCCCCCACAACCTGCTGGACTCCCCGGACTCCCGCCCGCGGCCCTACCCCAACATCCCCCTCGACGGCTTCGCCTTCCCCGCCTTCGACCTGGTGCCCACCGCCGACTACACCGCCGAGGTCATCTCCGGCGGGCTGCCGCTCCCCGGCCCGTGCGGCATGGTCCTGGCCGCCCGCGGCTGCACGTACGGCTGCACCTTCTGCCACCTGCCGTTCGGTACCCGCATGCGCAACCAGCCACTGGACCGGGTGCTGGCGGAGATCGGCGCCCAGCAGGCCGCGGGGCTGGAGTTCGTCTTCTTCCTCGACTACGTCTTCGGCATCAACCGCACCTTCTACGGCGAACTGTGCGACCGGCTGCAAGGCCGCGGCCTGGGCTGGGTGGGACAGACCCGCGCGGAGATCGTGCTCAAGAGCGACGTGTCCCAATGGGCGCGGGCGGGCTGCCAGGGCATGTGGCTGGGCGCCGAGTCGCCCGCCATCGCCGGCACCGGCGTGCACAAGCGGGTCAGCGAGGAGCAGATCAGCCAGGCGGTGATCAAGCTGCGCGACGCGGGCATCGTGCCCTTCGCGTTCGTCCTCATGGGCCTGCCGGACGACGAGGCGTGCGTCTCGGGCCGGCTGGTCGACTGGGCCGCCGGACTGCCGGCCTGGTTCGGCATCAACCAGCTCTACCTGCGGCCGGGCACCACGCTCTACGACCAGCTCGCACCCGCGCACAACGGCGGCCGGACACCGACGACCTGGCGGGAGGTGCAGGAGGTCACCCGGCACTACCGCGCCACCTACCCGGCCGACCTGGACGCCCAGCAGGCCAGGCTGACGGAGCTGCCGAACTTCCTGGGCAACGCCATCGTCCCGACGGCGGGGTGAGCGCCGTGCTGCGCTTCGGCATCATCGGATGCGGTGTGCTCGGCTCATTCCTCGGACGGCTGCTGACCCACGAGCGGGAGGGGCTGCCGGACGCGGCCCGGCTGGCGGCGGTCGCCGGCCGCGATCCACAGCGCACCAAGGACACGGCCGACGCCCTGGGCTGCGACCCGCTGACCGTCACCGACCTGCTCGCCCGCCCGGACATCGACGCCGTGGCCGTATGCACTCCGAGCGGCACCCACGCCGAGCTGGGCGTCCGGGCGCTGCGCGCGGGCAAGCACGTACTGGTCGAAAAGCCCATCGACGTCACCACCGACGCCGCCGACCGGCTGCTGCGCGCCGCACGAGAGACCGGTCAGACCCTCGGCGTCGTCTCCCAGCACCGCTTCGACCCCGCCGTCCGCATCGTCAAGTCCGCCGTGGACAACGGCCGCTTCGGACGTCTGACCTCGCTCGTCGTCGAACTGCCGTGGTGGCGCGAGCAGGCGTACTACGCCTCCGGCTCCTGGCGCGGCTCCCGGGAACTGGACGGCGGCGGCGCGCTGATCAACCAGGCCGTGCACCTGGTCGACCTGGCCCAGTGGTTGGCCGGGCCGGTCACGGAGGCCGTCGCGCACACCGGACTGCTGGCACACCACGGCATCGAGGTCGAGGACGTGGCGACCGCGAGCCTGCGGTTCGCCTGCGGCGCGCAGGGCGTGCTGCTGGCCACCACGGCCGCGTACCCGGGCCGCACCGCTCGCCTGGCGGTGCACGGCGACCGCGGCAGCGCGGTGATCGACAACGACGAGCTGGTCTACTTCCACGCGGCACGCGACGGCGAACATGCCGCGGCCTACGGGGCGTTCGGCGCGGGCAACCAGGTCGCGGACATCCTTCCACGGCAGCGGACCGAGCCGGTGCGCGACCGGAGCGGGCTGCTGTACCAGCCGCACCGCGACCAGATCGCCGACTTCTGCGCCGCCGTACGCGACGGCCGTCCGCCGCTGGCCGACGGTCCCGGCGCCCGCCGGGCGCTGGAGGTGGTGACCGCCGTCTACGCCTCGGCCCGCGCCGGCACCGCGGTCCGTACCCGCCCTGTCGCTCCCACGGGTCCTGCCGGCTCTGCCGACAGGCCGGACGCCCCCGAAAGGACATCACCGTGACCGAGACCGTGCCTGCGCAGCACGTCACCGACGCCGCGCCGCGCCCCACCGCGCAGGACCGCAAGGCCGCGCTCGCCGGGCTCTTCGACCGCAGTGCGCCGACCTACGAGCGGGTCGGGGTCGACCACTTCACCGAGCTGGGGCGGCGCCTCGTCGGACATGCCGCCGTCCTCCCCGGCGACCGGCTGCTGGACGTCGGGTGCGGCACCGGCGCCGTACTCGTCCCGGCCGCCGAAGCGACCGGTTCCACCGGCAGTGCCCTCGGCGTCGACCTGTCCTCCGGCATGGTCGCGCGCTCTCGCGAGGCGCTGCGCGAGGCGGGCCTGACGCACGCCCACGCGGTGGTCGCCGATGCCGAGACGATCGACTGGGACGCCGGGGAGCACGCGGTGCCGCCGCCTGCGAACGGGTCGCTCGACGCCGTGTTCGCCGGCATCTCCCTGTTCTTCTTCCCGCACCCGCACCAGGCCGTGGCCCGCTACCGGGAACTGCTGTCCCCCGGGGGCCGGCTCGCCATCTCGTGGTGGGGACGGCCGGACCCCCGCTGGAACCCGGTCTTCGCCGCCAGCGCGCCCTACGGACGGGGCGGCTCCTCGCACGCCCTGCCCGAGGGCAGCCCCTTCCGCTCCGTCGACGCGCTGCACACCATGCTCAAGGAGGCCGGTTACGCCTCCGTGGAGACGGACGAGCAGCAGTACGTGACGCGTTTCCGAGGGGCGCACCAGTGGTGGGACTGGGTGTGGTCCACCGCCGGGCGGATGTTCTGGGAAGGCGTACCGGCCTCGTCGATGGAGCGCGCCAAAGCGGCGGTCGACGCCGAACTCGACCGGCTGCGGGCCCCCGACGGCAGCCTGACCAACACCTCGGCGGTGCGCTTCACGGTCGCACGTACACAGCCGTCGACGGCCACGGAGACGATGCCGTGACGGGGGTCGGCGAGACGGTAGAGGCCGATGCCCGGACGGCCACCGCCCCTGCCCCCTGCCCCCTCTTCTCCCCGCGCTGGCTCCGGTGCGCCGCCGAACTGACGGGCCCCGACCTCCTGGACACGTCAGCGGCACTGGCCCTGGGCCTGTGCCTCACCGACGCACCGGCCGGCACCGCCGATCGCATCCTCGTCCGGGCCGACCTGTCCGACGGTCACCTGCACTTCACCGGCGGGGGCTGGGACGAGCGGCCCACCCTCGTGCTCACCCTGAGCGTCGCGGACGCCGCGACCCTGCTGTTCGGGGACGGCAGGCAGCGGGTGCAGCTGTTCGAACACGGTGGGCTGCGTCTGGAAGGCGTCTTCCTGTTCGTCTTCTTCCTGGACCGCATGCTCCAACAGGACCGGTCCGGCGTCCTGGCCCGGTTGCGGACCGTGACCGAGGGCCTCGCTCCATCCGCGGACCACGGCCCGGCCGCCGCACAGTGGACCTCCGAGGGAACCGACCGTCGCCCGTCGTACCCGCCGGAGCCCGGAACCGGCGACGAGGACCCGGACACGGAGGCGAGAAGGCAGGCCGAACGGGTGCTGCCGCGCACCATGTCCGTACTGCGCGACGAGATCGGCCGCAGTACGCCCGGCGCGCAGTTCGCCATTGCGCACCACGACTCGGGCACCAGGCTGTCCGTGGCCCTCGGCGACTGCCGGCCCGGCGTACCGTTCACCCGCGACGCCCTGCCGATCTGGTACTGCTGCTCCAAGCCGGTCGGCGCCGTGGCCGCCGGCCGGCTGTGGGAGCGGGACCTGCTCGACCCGATGCGACCGGTCGCCGCGTACCTGCCGTGGTTCACGGGCGACGGCAGGGAGACCGTCACCCTGTACCAGCTGCTCACCCACACCTCGGCCGTACCGATGGGGCTCGACCCCCTGCACGGCACCATGGCCGCGCCCGTGGCGCTCCGCCGCGAGCAGCTGCGCGCGATGACGGTGCCCCGCGACGTCCGGCCGGGCACGAAGATCACGTACGGACCGTGGTGGGCGTGGTTCCTGCTCGCCGAAGTGGTCCGGGCGGTCGACGGACGGGCATACGAGCAGTTCCTCGCCGAGGAGGTCCTGGCGCCCTGCGGCATGCGCGACACCCGGGTGGTCCTCACACCGCGGGAGTACCGGCGTACGGCGGACCGGCTGCCGCTGATCCATGTCGCCGGGGGCGGCGCCCCCATCCAGCCCACCCACTGGTACGCCACCGAGGCGTCCTGCACCCGGCCCATCCCCGGGCTCAACCTGCGCGGCCCGATGTCGGACCTCGTGCTGTTCTTCGAGGCGCTGATGAACGGCGGCCAGGGCCGGGTGGACCGCGTCCTGCGGCCCCAGACCGTCATGGCACTCACCGCTCGCCACCGGGTGGGCCTGGTCGACCCCTTCGGCAACGCCGACTGGGGACTGGGTTTCCGCAACGAGTCGCACCACCTCGGCGCCGTCTGCACGGCTTTCAGCCGCCACGCCTCGCTGCGCACGTTCGGCCACTACGGACTGTGGACGTCGGCGGCCTTCGCGGACCCCGACGCCGGACTCATCGTGGCGCTGCACCTCAATGGCAAGACGTGGCAGGAGGAGCACCAGCAACGCATGATCGCGATCGGCGACGCCCTCTACGAAGACCTGGGCCTGGCGTGACCCGACCACTGCCGCCCTTTCCCCCTGCCTCGGCCTTCCGGCCGACGGCCCTCATCACTCACGACCCTGGACGGAGTCCCGCATGACCAAGCCCTCGGTGTCCGACTCGCCGCACGCCATCATCGATCTCGCGGTCGCCTTCTGGAAGTCGAAGGTCCTGCTGAGCGCCGTGGAACTCAACGTCTTCGAGACCCTGGCCCGGCAGCCGGCGACCGGTGCGGAGCTGCGCGCCCGCCTCGGCATCACCGGCCGCGGCGGTGCCGACTTCCTCGACGCCCTGGTGTCGATGGGCCTGCTGGAGCGGCAGGACGGCGTCTACCGCAACTCCCCGACGGCCGACCGCCACCTCGACCCCGGCAAGCCGGGCACCGACATCTCGGGGTACCTGGAGTTCCTCAACGCGGGCTTCCCCTGCTGGGCCGGTCTCACCGAAGCCCTGCGCACCGGCGGACGGCTCGACTTCTCCCGCGCCCTGGCCGTATCCGGCGGTTCCGGCGACGCGGCACCGGCCGGCCCCGAACCGGTCGCCACCGATGCCGGCAGCGACACCTTCGGTGCCGCGTTCGCCGCCCCGGACCAGGTGACCGGCTTCCTGCGGGCGATGACCGGATACAGCATGGGCGCCAACCACGCGCTGGCCGAGACGTACGACTGGCACCAGGTCGGCTCCGTGGCGGACGTGGGCTGTGCCGAGGGCGCTCTGCTGGCCCAGATCCTCACCCGCCACGAGCACGTGGAAGGCATCGGCTTCGACCTGCCCGCGGTCGAAGCGGGGTTCACGGCCCACACCAAGCAACTGGGCATCGCCGACCGGGCGCGGTTCGAGGGCGGGGACTTCTTCACCGGGCCGCTGCCGACGGCCGACGTCCTCATCATGGGCCACGTCCTGCACGACTGGGACCTGGACACGAAGAAGATGCTCATCCGCAAGGCGTACGACGCGCTGCCCCAGGGCGGTGCGCTGCTCATCTACGAGTCCCTGATCGACGACGACCGCAGGGCCCGTACCACCGGCCTGCTGATCAGCCTCAACGTCTCGCTGGTCTCCGCCGGGGGGCTGGGATACACCGGTGCCGACTGCCGGGCGTGGATGGCCGGGGCCGGATTCCGGGACACATCCGTCCGCCACCTCGACGGTCCGGAGTACCTCGTCGTCGGTACGAAGTAGCGCCATCGAAGGAGCGGGAGTGACGGGAGCGGCAGGCGGGAGACGTGGGGGCGGGCAGACGAACGGCCCGGCGTCCGGCTGCCGCCATCCGGCCGTTCGTCCGGCCGTCCCCGTCCGACCGCCTCCTCCGGGCTGCCCCACCCACCCCTCCACCGGGAGAGAGCGAACACCGATGAATCACCCGGCCCGGCCCGGCGGGGCCGCACCTGACCGTCCCCGTGCCCCCTTTCCCCCCACGGCGCCCGCCGACCACCTCGCCCTCGCTCAAGCCACCCAGCGCGGGCCGCTCCCCGATTTCCTGCCCACCGGGGACAGCGGCGCGGACGTCGTCCCCGTCGTCGCTCCCACGGGAGACCACATCTGGCTCGTCACCGGCTTCGACCTGGGCCGCAAGGTCCTCACCGACGACCGGTTCAGCCGCGCCGCGGCGGTCACCCCCACCGCACCGGCCATCCACCCGCTCCGTCCCGACCCGGCCGCCCTCACCAGCCTCGATCCGCCACAGCACACCCGGCTGCGCAGGCTGGTGAACCGGTCCTTGACCCCGCAGGCCGTCGCCCGCCTGGAAGACGGCATCCGGCACACGGCCCGTCGGCTGCTCGTCGGCCGTACCCGCATCGACCTCGTCGCGCAGTACGCCATGCCCCTGTCGGCCACTACGATCTGCCGCGTACTCGGCGTCCCCGAGGGCGACCACGCGCACTTCGCCGGCCTGGCGGACCGCGCCCTGGGCATCACCACCGGGATCTTCGAGGAGCAGAGCCTGGCCAGGGACGCGCTGCGCGACTACATCCGCAAGCTGATCGCCGAAGCCCGGCGCCGCCCCGGCGGGCACATGCTGGGCGCGCTGGCCACCGCGCACGACGAGAGCGGAGCGCTGAGCCACCAGGAGCTGACGGCCCTGGTCGAGCTGCTCCTCAACGCGGGCTACGAGACCTCCGTCGGCCAACTGGGCCTGGCCGTCGTCGCCCTGCTCGACCACCCGGAGCAGTGGCGCCTCCTGGCCACAGCGGCGCACCCGGAGCACGCGCCGTCCGCGGCCGTGGAGGAACTGCTGCGCTACGCCCCCGTCGTACCGATGAGTTTCACCCGCGTCGCGCGGCAGGACCTGGTCCTCGGTACGGTCCGGATACGTGCCGGAGAGGCCGTCGTGGTGTCCCTGCTGCACGCCGGCTTCGACCCGCGTACGCATCCGGACGCCTCCCGGCTGGACGTCACCCGCCCCCACGCCCGCCACCTGACCTTCGGACACGGCGCCCACACCTGCCTGGGCGCCCAACTGGCCCGCACCCAGCTGCGCGTGGCCCTGGAGGAACTGGCCACGGCGGCTCCCGGCCTCACCCCGCGGGTTCCACTGTCCTCGCTCCGCTGGCGGCGTCCCGAAGCGGTCGTCCGCGGGCCGGTCGCACTGCCGGTGAATCTTTCAGGGAACGCCTGTGGTGCGAGGGCGAGTTGACGAGGTACGGCGGCGCGGCGGCGCGGAGACACGGCGGCGCGGCGGCGCGGGAAAGGCGGAACTGACGAAGCACTGCTCGGGAAGTGAGACGTAGGCGATCCGGCCGCCCGTATCGCGAAGTGGGTGTGGAGGCCGGTTCCTCACCGGTCAGGTTCTCCGTGGAGAGATCACCGGTCTCGCCACAGCGCGGACCAGGCCGCCGTCCGGCTCGGATGCCTGGGCCTCGTCGATCCGCTCGGTCAGGGGCCGGAGCCGGCTCCGGGGGTGCCGTGGCGGGCGGTCCGGGCGTGGTGGCGTCCGGTGACGCACACGGTCTCGCGCTGCTCGGCGCCGACCCGGCTGTCCTGCGCGGCTGGCCGCGTGGACAGATGGATCATGCCTCGGCAGAGGACGGCAGCCCCGGGAAGGTTCCGCTCGCCGCATCCGCGGACGGGCCGCTGACTGCCCCGCGCGTCGATGAGGCGTTCGCGCCCTACGCCGTGCAGCGCATACCGGCCGGTGCATTGCCCGCGGCACTCGAACCTGGCGCGAGCCGCGCCCGCGCGTCAGCCTGTGACCTGGGAGCCCCGGACGACGTCATGGTCGAACTCGCGCCCGGCCTCGACCTCTTCACCTGCTGTCCGGAGGGGGTACGCCGGTACGCGAACGCCTGCTGGTACCCGTATCCCGACGAGCCCGACATGGGGCCGGATGCTCGTCATGGCGAGGGAGGACCACGCCCCGGAATTGTTCCCTCCCGACACCCGCAGCGGTCGGGCGGGAGGCCCAGGAAGATCCACCTGTGAGTTGTCACTCTTTTGCGGTAGCCGGGGGCAGCGCAGCGCGACATGTCGACAGGCCGGGTCGAAGCTGGACATCGCGGCAAGAGCCGTCAGAAATCCGGGGCGGGTCACAGAACAGGAAGCCCGATGCACCTCAACCGCAAGCACCTCGCAGCCGTCATCAGCAGCACCGTACTGGTCTCCCTCTCCGGCGCGTCACATGTCGGCGCGACTTCGCAAGGGCGGGCACAACAAAGGGCGTGTGGCAGCCAGTTGAACGACTGGAGAGGGGCAGGCGGTACGACGTACCACGCTCAGAAGATGGCGCCGAAATCCGGCAGTAGCGTATCGCTGGAGGTGGGCATCAACAAAGCCGGCGACAGGGCCAGAGTGGCGGTCAACGGCACAGATTGGGCGCCGGAAACGGGGGTGAAAGTCACCAACGTGCTCGGCATGATCGCTCTTGAGGGCCAGAACGGCCGCCTCAGGTGGAAGCTGCAGTGGCCGACGTGTGACAAGGCCGGTAACGTGCTGCGGGCACCCAATTCGTACCTGAACCTGAAGTTCGACAGTCAGGAGTTCTGGGGCGACGCGGAACGCACCGCGGGGTGATCGCGGCCCTGCCGCACGGCGCGCTCAGCCCGCCACGGACGTCCGCCTGCCGCGCAGCGCGTCCTCGATCTCGCGACAGCGGGCGTAGTCCGGGAGAAGGCCCTCGGCCTTGGCCTGGGCCAGTGTGGGCGCGGCCTGGTCGCGCTCGGACAGGATCGGCTCGACGTCGTCCAGGAGGGGGAGCGCGAGTGCCGGGTCGCGTACGTCCAGTGCCAGTTCGTTCTCCGGGACGTAACTGGAGGAGAGCATGTAGGACATCACCGTGTCGTCCTCCAGCACGACGAAGGCGTGTCCGACACCGACCGGGCAGTACATGGTCCGGAAGTCCACCTGGTCCATCCGTACCGTGTCCCACGCGCCGAACGTCGGTGAGCCCACCCGGACATCCACGACGATGTCCAGCACCGCGCCGCGCGCGCAGTAGACGTACTTCGCCGTCCCGGGCGGTGTGACGGTGAAGTGGATGCCCCGCACCACGCCGCGCCGTGAACGGCTGTGGTTGGTCTGTTCCACGGGGAACAGCGGCCCGTCCGCCGCCTCGGCGAACGCCGGCCCCTGGAACGGGGAGACGAAGAGCCCGCGCTGGTCCTCGAACACGCGGGGGGTGAACTCCAGGGCCCCCTCGACGGTGAGCTTGCGTGACTTCACTGAGCGAACTCCTTCGATGCCGGGGCGGGGGCGGGGGCGAGGGCCGGGAGCGGGCCGGTCAGGTGACGAGCGACGTGAGGAACGCGCGGGTGCGGACGGCGTCGGCGCCGGTCAGGAATCCGAGCGCCACGAAGTCGGTGACGCCGGCCTTGGCGAGTCCGTCGAGCTGGGCGGCCACGGTGTCCTCGTCACCGATCAGGGCCAGATCGGCGGGGCCTGCGACGCCCTCGCGGTCGATCATCGCCCGGTACGACGGGAGCGTGCCGTACGCCCTGAAGGCCGTCGCCGCGCGGGCGTACGCGCTCTCCGGGTCGCTCGTCACACCGACCGGCAGGATGCACACCACCCGCGGTGCCGGGCGGCCGGCGGCCTGCGCGGCGGCCGTGATGACCGGCACGACATGGTCCCGTACGGTGGCCGGCCCGGTCATCCACAGCACGGTGCCCTCGGTGCGTTCGGCGGCGAGCCTCAGCATCTTGGGGCCGAGCGCCGCGAGCAGCACCGGCACACGGCTCTCGCAGGGGCCCGTCAGCCGGATCTGCGCCTGCACCGTCTCGCCGCTGAACGAGGCGGGACGCCCTTCCAGGAGCGGGAGGAGCACCGAGAGGTATTCGTCCATGTGCCGCAGCGGCCGCTTGAAGGAGTAGCCGTAGAAGTCCTCGACGATGACCCGGTGCGACAGGCCGACGCCCAGGGTCAGCCGCCCCGGCCCGGTCGCCAGAGCGGTGGTGCGGGCCTGCTGTGCCAGCGCGGCCGGGTGGCGCGGGAACGTCGGTACGACGGCCGTGCCCACCTCGATGTCCGGCACCCGGGCGCCCGCCACCGCGAGGGCCGTGAGCGCGTCCATGCCGAAGATGTGCGACATCCAGGCGGAGGCGAAGCC
Organism: Streptomyces sp. NPDC052496; assembly: GCF_040679095.1. Classification (NCBI taxonomy): domain Bacteria; kingdom Bacillati; phylum Actinomycetota; class Actinomycetes; order Kitasatosporales; family Streptomycetaceae; genus Streptomyces; species Streptomyces sp. NPDC052496. The sequence continues at coordinate 30,440 of NZ_JBFAUH010000011.1, read as the reverse complement.
GTCGTCGTTCGCGCGCCGCAGGTCATCGGTCAGCCGCGGCAGCGCGTCCGGCCCGTCGTGCTCGTCGAGAGTCACGCCGATGCGCACCATTACCTCCAGGGTCGTAGGCGGTCAGTCAAGGGTGGGGAAGCGCACCGGCAGGGCTTTGAGGTGGACGCCGTCGCCGGGCCGTGCCGCGAATTGCAGTGCGTCGCGGTGGACGGCCAGCTCGGGGGCGTCGCCTTGGAGGAACAGCCGGTCGATGACGATCTCGGCTTCCATGCGGGCGAGCGCGGCGCCGATGCAGAAGTGGGGGCCGTGACCGAAGGCCATATGGCCCACGCCGGTGCCGGGTGCACGGCCCAGATCGAGGCCCAGGGCGTCGTCAGGGTACTCGTGCGGGTCGTGGTTGGCGGCCAGGATGCCGGGGATGACCGCTTCGCCACGTGTGATGCGTACGCCGGCGAAGTCCAGGTCCTCGGTGGCGTACATCGGGGCGCCGACCGGGACGGAGGAGGTGAAGCGCAGGAGTTCGGGCACGGCCCGGGTGTGCAGGAGCTGGGGCTCCTCGCGCAGCCGTGCGAGCTGGCCGGGGTGGTCGAGCAGGGCCAGGATCATGTCCGCGAGGAAATGCGCGGCGGGCCCGACCCCGGTGTCGATGAGCACCATGGTGATCGCGACGATCTGCTTCTGGTCGAAGCGGTCCTCCTCCCGGGCGACTCGCAGCAGATCGGAGATCAGGTCGTCCTGAGGGTTTTCCCGGCGCAGCTCGATCAGCGCCTTGCTGCGCTCGACCATGCTGGTGAACGCGGGGACCAGCCGCCCGGGTTCACCGGAGATGGCATCCATCATCTGCTTGCGCACCTGGGGCTGGTCGACTTCCACGATGCCGAGCAGTTCGCAGATCGCGGCGCATGCCAGGGGGTAGCAGAACTCTTCGAGGAGTTCAGCCTTCCCCTTCGCGGACAGGGACCGGTGCAGTTCCCGGGTGAGGCGTTCGAGGGTGGGGCGCAGCGCGTTGACACGGCGGGCGGTGAACGCGCGCGTGATGATCCTGCGCATCCGAAGGTGCTCGTCCCCGTCGGCCAGCACCAGAATGCTGTGGTAATCGCCGAATTCCGGCGGCAGCCCGTACGCCTCGATCATCTGGTCCACGACGCTGGGGCCCTCCTGATCGGAGAGCTTGGCGGCATCGCGGACGAAACGGGAATCGCTCAGAATTTCCTTCATGTGCGCGTAGCGAGTGACGAGCCACATAGGGGTGTCCACGTCCGGGAGTTTCACCTGGACCAGTGGGGCCTGCTCGCGCAGGGCGCGATAGCCGTCGGCGGTACTGACGAACTCCGAAGTGAGACTGGGGATGTGCTCCGACACCGTCACGATCGCGCCTCCAACGAGGGCCGTCTACAGGGCAGCTGGCCGGAACCCTATGCGGGCCACCGCTTTCGCTTCAATGATGCGCTGCCGGGAACGGACGCGGCCCCGGGAGAACGGCAGCAGAGCAGGCTACGTCCCGCCGCAGTCCTGTCCTGGCGACAGTACAAGGGAAAGGCAGCGGGATATCAACGTGGCCCCTGCATGAGCAGCCCCGCAGCCACGCGTGAACCAACCGCTCGGAGCTTTCGGGTGCGCCGCTGCGCCGGAGTTTTCGACCGGCCCAAGACCGGCTTTAGACGACCGCTCAGTATGGAGCGAGCCGCAGAAGTCTGTCGCACCTGGAGGATTCGTGGTTCAGCCCAAGTCGCGGGCGTGGCGCCGAAAGGCCGCAGTCCCCGGTCGCACGACCGCAGTCCGGTGAAGGGCATAGTGCTGGCGGGGGGAAACGGGACGCGGCTGCGGCCCCTCACCCTCGTGGGCTCCAAACAGCTTGCGCCGATCTACGACAAGCCCATGGTCTATTACCCGATGTCGATGCTGATGCTCGCGGGCATCGACGACGTCCTGATCATCGCCCGCCCGACGGAGGTCGAGCAGTTCCGCGGCCTGTTCGGAGACGGCAGCAGGCTGGGCATGCGCATCGCCTACGCGGCCCAGGACGAGCCGCGGGGCATCGCCGACGCCTTCCGGGTCGGCGCCGACCACATCGAGGGCGAGGAGTGCGCCCTGATCCTGGGCGACAACCTCTTCCACGGGGCCAGGCTGCCCTCCTTGCTGCGCAGGGCCGCTCGGGAACTGCGCGGCTGTGTGCTGTTCGGGCACCAGGTCGCCGAGCCCTGGCGCTTCGGGGTCGTCGAGACCGACGCGAAGGGCAAGCTCCTCTCGATCGAGGAGAAGCCGGAGCACCCGCGCTCCAACCTCGCGATCCCGGGCCTGTACTTCTTCGACGACACCGTGACCGACATCGCCGGCGGCCTGCGGCCCTCGGCCCGCGGCGAGCTGGAGATCACCGACGTCCTGCGCGCCTACCTGGCGGAGGGACGCGCCGATCTGGTGCGGCTCGGCAGGGGCGTCACCTGGCTGGACACCGGAACCCATGAATCCCTGCTGGACGCCGGCCGGTTCGTCCGGGACATGCAGCACTACCAGGGCATCCGTCTCGGCTGTGTCGAGGAGGTCGCCATGTTCATGGGCTTCATCAGCCCGGAGGCCTGTTTCGACCTCGGCGCCGAGATGCCCGGTTCGCCCTACGGCCAGTACGTCATGGAGAGCGCCCGCACCCACCGTGACAACCCGGTGCCCACCGAGCTTCTGGAGTACTGATGCGTCTCCTGGTCACCGGCGCCGCCGGCTTCATCGGTTCGGCCTACGTACGGATGCTGCTGGCGCCCGGCGCTCCCGAGTCGGCGGCCGACGTCTCCGAGATCACCGTCCTCGACAAGCTCACCTACGCCGGCAGGCCGGAGAACCTCGACCTCACCCATCCGCGGCTGAGCCTCGTCCAGGGCGACATCTGCGACGCCGGGCTCGTCGACCGTCTGATGGCCGGGGCCGACCAGGTGGTGCACTTCGCGGCGGAGTCACATGTCGACCGCTCCATCGCCGACGCGGACGCGTTCGTTCGTACCAACGTGACCGGCACCCACCGGCTCCTGGAAGCAGCGGTCCGCCACGGGGTCGGCCGCTTCGTGCACGTGTCCACCGACGAGGTCTACGGATCCATCGCCACCGGATCCTTCACCGAGGAGGACCGCCTGGGGCCCAACTCGCCCTACGCGGCGTCCAAGGCGGCCTCCGACCTCATCGCCCTGTCCTGCCACCGCACCCATGGCCTGGATGTGCGGGTGACCCGCTGCTGCAACAACTACGGGCCGCGGCAGTTCCCCGAGAAGGTCATCCCCCTGTTCATCTCGCGGCTGCTCGACGGCGGCCGGGTACCGCTGTACGGCGACGGCAAGAACGTCCGGGACTGGCTGCACGTCGAGGACCACTGCCGCGGCGTGGACCTGGTGCGGGCCGGCGGGCGTCCGGGCGAGATCTACAACATCAGCGGTGGCACCGAACTCAGCAACCTCGAACTGACCGGGCTGCTGCTCGACGCCTGTGGCGGCAGCTGGGACCAGGTGCGCCAGGTGGCGGACCGCAAGGGCCACGACCGGCGCTACTCGATCCACGACGACAAGGCCCGCACGGAGCTCGGTTACCGCCCCCGGCGGGACTTCGCGTCCGGGCTCGCCGACACGGTCGCCTGGTACCGGGAGAACCGCTCCTGGTGGCAGCCGCTCACCCGCGCTGCCGCGGTCTGACGGCGGAATCCCAGGACACCGGACGACCTCGGCAGCCGGCCGGCTGCCGAGGTCGGCGACGTCTCCGGGCCCGGACGGCACCACCCGGGCCGCGCATACCCGCACCGCTCACGCCCGGCCGACGACGGACCTCCGGCCCAGGCGGCTCATCAGGCGTCCAGCGAGTTGAGGCACAGCAGGAGCGTCCGCGCCTGGATGGTGACGTAGTGGCTGTACCTGGTCAGGACGGCGAGCTGGTCGCGCGAGACCCAGCGGAACCCCGGCGGCGTGTCGAACGGCGCGTCGCTCTCGTCGGCTTCCACGATCAGGTAGCGGCTCACCGCGTTCAAGAAGCGGCCGCCCTCCTCGGAGAGCAGCGCGGAGAAGCGGATCCGGGACGGGTCGGCCGCCAGCACCCGGTCGAGGAAGGGCGGCCGGTCCGTTGCGGGCAGATGCGCGTAGGTGCCGGGCTGGCACTGGACGGTGGGGCCCAGTTCCGCGTCGAGGAAGCCGCCCTCCGCGCGAGCCCGGGCCAGTACGTGCGGAACGCCCTCGACCGTACGGGTCAGGAACGCGACGACGCCCTGTTCACGGGGTTCGAACAGGGGCTGGGTCCAGTGGCCGACCTCGCGGTTGCCCGCCTGCACCGACAGGGCCACGACCCGGAAGTGGAGACCGTCCTCGTGGTCCACCGAGGAGTCGCCGTACGTCCAGGACGGCAGGCCGGCGAGCGGGACGCGTGTGCTGCGGATCGGGGTCACGGACCGCTGGGCGGCCAGCCAGGACAGCAGTTCGGTGTCGGAGTGCAGGGCGCCGGGCGTGCCGGGCACGTACAGGCCGGCGAGGGCCGAGCGCGCGTCCAGGTTCACCGTGTTGTCGTGCCTGAGCAGTTCGTGGATCTGGCCCAGGGTGAGCCAGCGGAAGTCCTCGTGCTCGGGCACCGGGCCGACCGCTTCGACGACCATGTTGCGATTGCGCTTGCGGTGGAACCAGGAGCCGTGCTCGGACTGGAGCGTGTCCGCCAGGACGCGGCCCTGGGACGGGTCGGTGAAGTACTCCAGGTAGCGGACGGCCGCGCCTTTGTGGACCTTGGTGTAGTTGCTGTACGTGGCCTGGACGGTGGGGGAGAGCTGGAGCAGTCCGGGGTTGCCGGGCTCCATCTTGGCCTGCATGAGGAAGTGCAGAACCCCGTCGAACTCCCGGGCCAGGACTCCCAGGATGCCCACCTCCGGCTGGACGATGACGGGCTGGTGCCACTCGACGCAGCCGGGCTGCTCACCGATCCTGACGTGCAGACCCTCCACGGTGAAGAAGCGGCCGCTGCGGTGCACGAGGTTTCCGGTCCCCGGCTCGGACGACCAGCCGTCGAGCGCGTGGAAGGGAATGCGCTCCACCGCGAACGGGACCTGCGCGCGCCGCCGGCCCAGCCAGCCCAGCACCTCCTCCACGGTCCCGTCCGGCCGCTCGGCCGCGGACCGGGCGAAGCGGTCGGGCAGCGAGGCGTCCTGCCGCTCCTTGAGCGCCGGCCAGGGGCGGGTGTCCCACGTCGCGGTCATCGGTGGCTCCCCACGAATGCGGTGATGGAGGCGATGACGTAATCGATCATCTCCTCGGTGAGGCCGGGGTAGACACCGACCCAGAAGGTGTGCTCGGTGACGGTGTCGCTGTTCGTCAGCTCGCCGGAGACCCGGAACGCGCGGTCGGCGTAGGCGGGGTGGCGCGTCAGGTTGCCGGCGAACAGCCGGCGTGTGCCGATCTTGCGGCTCTCCAGGAAGTGCACGAGCTCCGCGCGCTGGAAGGGCGCCTCGGGATCGACGGTGATGACGAAGCCGAACCAGCTCGGATCGCTGCCCGGCGTGGGCTCGGGCAACAGCAGCCACGGTACGTCCTCCAGCCCTTCGCGCAGCCGCCGCCAGTTGCGCCGCCGTGCCGTGCAGAACGCGTCGAGCTTGCTGAGCTGGGTGAGACCGAGGGCCGCCTGGAGATCGGTGGCTTTCAGGTTGTAACCCACGTGGGAGAAAATGTACTTGTGGTCGTAACCGGCCGGCAGCGTCCCCATCTGGAAGTCGAACCGCTTCAGGCAGGTGTCGCTCTCGCCCGGTTCGCACCAGCAGTCCCGGCCCCAGTCCCGCAGCGACTCCACGATCCGGGCCAGCGACAGGTTCGAGGTGAGCACACAGCCGCCCTCACCCATGGTGAGGTGGTGGGCCGGATAGAAACTGACGGTGGTCAGGTCGCCGAAGGTCCCGGCGAGGCGCCCCTTGTAGGTGGTGCCGACCGCGTCGCAGGTGTCCTCGATCAGCAGCAGGCCGTGTTCCTCGGCCAGCTGCGCCACCTCCGCGACCTCGAAGGGGTTGCCGAGGGCGTGCGCGATCATGATGGCCCGGGTACGGGGGCCGATGGCCTTCTCGACGCGGTCGACGGTGGTGTTGTAGGTGTTCAGCTCGATGTCCACGAAGACCGGGACCAGGCCGTTCTGCAGGATGGGGTTGACGGTCGTGGGGAAGCCCGCCGCCACCGTGATCACCTCGTCGCCCGGCGTGAGCCTGCGGTCCTCCAACTGCGGGGACGTCAGGGCGGTGAGGGCCAGCAGATTCGCCGAGGAGCCGGAGTTGGTCAGATGCGCCTTGCGCCGCTGCATCCTGCGGGCGAAGGCCGACTCGAACTTGCGCGACGACTTGCCCGCCGCGATCCGCAGGTCCAGGGCGGCCTCGACCAGGGCTGCCCGGTCCTCCTCGTCGAGGACGGCTCCGGACGGCCAGATCTCCGTGACACCGGGCACGAAGGCCTGGGTGTCCCGGACGTCCTGATGGTAGGTGCGGACCTCGTCGAGGATGTGCGCGGACCGTTCACTCATGGACTGTCCCTAAGAATGTCGATGATCCGGAGGCGACGTCTTCCGGCACGCCGGGTACGGCCACGCCCGCGGCCGTGAGGAGATCGCGCACCGATTCCGTCAGGGACCGGTGCGGTGTCCAGCCGAGCAGGTGCCGCGCTCGCGAGACGTCCAGGCGCTGCCACAGGGTGCCCGAGCGGTTCGCGTCGGGCTGCTCCTCCCGTACGCGCACGGAGCGTCCGCTGCACGCGATCATCAGGTCGACGAGCCGGCGGACCGGGACGGACTCGCCCCGGGCGATGTTGATGACGGCGCCCGCTTCGGCGATCGCCGGTCCGGGAACCCGGGCCGCCGCGACGACGGCATCGGCGACGTCCCGTACGTCCAGGATGTCGCGGTGGGCACGCAGCGGTGCGAGCCGCAGCACGCCGCGGCCCGCCGCCAGGTCGGCGGCCACGTTCCCGGGGAGGCTGCCCCGGGGAGCGCCCGGCCCGCACGTGACCGAAGCACGCAGGACCACCCCGTCGACCTCTCCCTTCCGGACGGCGCCGAGGACGGCACGGGTGCCCGCCAGCTTGGTGCGGCCGTAGGCGGTCGCCGGTGCCGGTGGCCAGTCCTCGCCGATGAGGTCGTCGGGACCGGCCGGCCCGTACTCGTAGGCCGTGCCGATCTGGATGAGCCGGGGCCGCCGCGGCAGAGCCGCCACGGCGTCCGTCAGCCGCTCCACCAGGCGTGTGTTGCACTCGGCCATCTGGTCCTCGGTGCCTTGCCACACCGTCCCTACGGCGTTGACCACGACCTGTGCCGCGGAAGCCGCGCACAGACGGGTGAGTGCGGCGCTGCCCGAGGCGGCGAGGTCCAGGTGCACGGTGTCGGTCATGGCGGCGCCCGCGGTGCCGGCGCTCCGGCCGTCGGGCCTGCTCGGGGCGCCCTGCCGGGCACCCCTGCTGACCCCGGTCACCCGGGCGCCCGCCGCGGCGAACGCCGTGCAGATGTGCTGCCCCAAGTAGCCGGACGCGCCCAGTACGAGCACCGGCCGGCCGGTCAGCGCTCGGCTCACCAGCGGGCACCGTCCTTCGTGTCCGGGGCCTGCCGGCCGGCTCGGAAGCTCCCTGCCATCCGGCCCTCCACTCCGTAGGCGTTCACACGAACCTGCCCGCCGAGCATGACCCGCCGGGCTAAAGCAGATCTAGGGCCGGCCTTCTGCGCCATTCCGCCGGGAATTCCGCGGGGTGCCGGTCCTCCGGCGGTTCCTGGATGCGACAAGAACAGTTCAAGGTCTGCTTAAGGCGGGGCGGCAATGGTCATTTCCCGGTGACCACGGAGGTGAAGACCGCAATGCGCGTCCTGTTTGTCACATTCCCCTGGCGGACCCATTTCCACGGCTCGGTGTCGTTGTGCTGGGCCCTGCAGGCGGCGGGGCACGAGGTGCGTGTGGCCAGTGGCCCGGAGCTGACCGACGCCATTACCGGAGCGGGGCTGACCGCGGTCCCGGTGGGCTCCGACGAGCCCGTCATGGACAAGCTCAACGGGCTGTACAGCGACGCGATGCACGAGGCTCTCGAAGGCCTCGGGTGGCGTGACGAACTGCTCTTCGACTTCGCCGAACACCGTGAGGCGATGCTCACCTGGGAACGCCTGCCGTGGCTGACCGCGTTCGTCACCGAAGTGCTCAAGGTCATGAACGATTCCATGGTCGAGGACCTGGTGGAGTACTGCCGCTGGTGGAAACCCGATCTGGTGGTCCGGGACTACCTGAGCTACGCGGGCTCGGTCGCGGCCGCCGCGGTGGGGGCGGCCCACGCGCGCGTGCCCACCACGACGGACGTGGATGCCAGATTCCGCCGGCGCTTCGTGCGGGTACGTGACGAGCAGGCGCCGGAGGACCGTCAGGACGCGCTCGCGGACTGGCTGGGCGGCTGGGCGGAGAAGTACGGGGCGTCGTTCTCGGAGTCCATGGTCACCGGGCACTTCACCGTCGAACAGATGATGAGCTCCATGCGGCTGGACTCGGCCGTGCCCCAGGTGGCCATGCGCTACGTCCCCTACAACGGGCCTGCCGTGGTGCCGGACTGGCTCCGCCGCGACCCTCCGCGGCGCCGGGTGCTGGCCACCTTCGGAATGAGCCAGACACTGGCGGTGGAGCACCAGGCCCTCGGCCTCGGACAGGTGCAGGGGATGCTGGACTCCGTCGCCGACCTCGACATCGAGCTGGTCGTGACGCTGCCCGAGCGCCTGCAGAAGAAACTCAAGCGGGTGCCCGACAACACCAGACTGGTGGAGTTCGTGCCGTTGCACGTCGTCATTCCGTCGTGCTCGGTGGTGATCCATCACGGGGGAGCCCCCGCGTTCCTGGACTCGATCGCCCACGAGGTGCCCCAGCTCATCGTCGGGCGCGTCATCCCCGACATCGAGGAGCGCGGTCCGCGACTGGAGCGGGCCGGGGGCGGGCTGTGGCTCCGGCCGCGTGAGACGAACGGGCCGCGGATCCGGGAACTCCTGGTACGGCTCCTGGACGAGCCCGCGTTCCGGGAGGGCTCCGGGCGGCTGCGCAAGGAACTGCTGGCCCAGCCGACACCCGCCGAAGTGGTCCACGAACTGGAACAGCTCACGGCCCGGTACCGCTCCCGCTGAGACCCGGTTGCCGACCGGCCGCCGGTGGGGGAGCGGGCCGTGCGCTTCGCCCATCCCCTCGCACGGTTTCCTGAGCTTCTGGAGATTGCGTGACTGACATCCCTGAGGCACCCGCTGAGAAGTTCACCGGAAGGCCGTCCCCCTCGTCTCCGACTGCACTCCGGGACACGTTCGACGGCGGGGTGCCCGAGACTTCCGGACTGAGCGCCGCCGGGCTGATCGAACGCCAGGTGAAAGAAACGCCGGACGCGGTCGCGGTGGTGTGCGAGGGCGTCGAGCTGACGTACGCGGAGCTGGACGCGCGGGCCGAGCGGCTGGCCCGGGAGCTGGCCGGCCGGGGTGTCGGTCCGGAGACGCTGGTGGGTCTGGCGTTGCCGCGCACGGCGGGCCTGGTGGTGGCGATGCTGGCCGTGTGGAAGGCGGGCGGCGCGTACGTGCCGGTCGACCCCCGGTACCCCAGTGCCCGTTTGGGCCACATCCTTTCCGATGCGCGACCGCAATGGGTGCTTTCCGACGCGGGCGCGCTGGGGGTGTTGTCGGAGGCGGGTACGGAGGTGCCGGTTCTGCGGGTCGACGCCATCGATTTCACCGCGCCGGGACCGTGGCCGGGGCCGGGCCCGAGAGCGCCGCAGCCGGCCCAGGCGGCGTACGTGATGTACACGTCGGGTTCGACCGCCGCGCCCAAGGGAGTGGTGGTCACTCACCACAGCGTGGTCAATGCCGTGCCGGACCTGGCCGAGCGGGCCGGAATCGGTGCGGGCACACGCGTGCTGGCGGGTACGTCGGTCAATTTCGATGTGTCGGTATTCGAAGTGGTCACCACGTTGTCGGCCGGTGGTGTGGTCGAGATGGTGCGGGACGTCCTGGCGATCGGTGAGCGCGGTGGCTGGTCCGGTGGCGTGGTCAGCACGGTCCCGTCGGTGTTCGCCGAATTGCTGGAGCAGGTGGGCGGAGAGATCGAGGCGGAATCGGTGGTCTTCGCCGGTGAGGCGTTGCCGGGCCGGCTGGTGGACCGGGTTCATGAGCTGATGCCGGGCGCGCGGGTGGTGAATGCCTATGGGCAGACCGAGTCGTTCTACGCGACCGTCTCCGCCGATGACGGAAGCTGGGGAAAAGAGGCCGGCGCGCCCATCGGTGTGCCATTGCGGAATACGCGCGCCTATGTGCTGGGCCCTGAACTGAATCCGGTGCCGCCCGGCGCGGTGGGGGAGCTGTATGTGGCCGGAAATGTGGCGCGTGGATACTGGGGAAAGGCGGCGCTGACCGCCGAGCGGTTCGTCGCCGACCCTCATGGCCCGGCCGGCGGGCGGATGTACCGTACCGGGGACCTGGCCCGGTGGTCGGGCGACGGACAGCTGGAGTACGCGGGCCGAGCGGACGCCCAGCTGAAGGTGCGCGGTTTCCGGATCGAGCCGGGCGAGGTGGAAGCGGCGCTGGCCGCGCATCCTGGTGTGGCGCAGGCGGTGGTCGTCGCGCGTCAGCACCAGGGCCGGACCCGGCTCGTGGGGTACGTGGTGCCGGCCGGCAGGCGGGCATCCGGGCCCGGCACTGCCGACGGCCCGGGCGGACCGGACTGCCCGGACGCCGACGTGCCGGGCGCCGTTTCCGTGCGCGGTCTGCGCGCGTTCGTCTCCGGCAGGCTGCCGGAGTTCATGGTGCCCTCGGCCCTGGTGGTGCTGGAACGCCTCCCGCTCACCCCCAACGGGAAGCTCGACCGGCGGGCCCTGCCCGAGCCGGCGGGCCCCGGTCACGTACCACCCGCCACCCACCAGGAAAAGCAGCTGTGCGACCTGGTCGCGCGGGTGCTGGGCGTCGAGCGGGTGGGCCTGGGCGACAACTTCGTCGCCCTGGGGGGCGACTCCCTGCTCGCCACCCGTCTCACCAACCTGATCGGCAGGTCGATCGGCGCCCGGGTGCTCATCCGGGAGGTGTACGAGTCCAGGGACCTCGCCGAGTTGGCGCACACGGTGAAGAACGCACCTGCGGCGAACCAGCCGCGCCTGCGCAGGATGAACAGGAGTGCCCAGTCATGATCCCACTGTCTTTCGCGCAGCGCCGTCTGTGGTTCATCGACAGGTTCGAGGGCCCGTCGGCGATGTACAACGTGCCCTTCCTCGTCCGGCTGACGGGTGAACTGGACACCGCGGCGCTCACGGAGGCGGTGCGTGACGTGGTGGCACGCCACGAGAGCCTGCGCACCCTGATCGTGGAGGACGCCGCCGGCGTCCCCGCCCAGCGGGTGCTCCCGGCCGGGACGGCCGGCCTGGACATCCCGCTGGTCGAGGTGGACCGCGCGGAGCTGGCTGCCGCGGTCCGGGAGGCCGCCACCGCCACGATCAAGCTGTCGGAAGAGGTGCCCGTACGCGCCACGCTGTTCCGCGTGGGCGCTGCCGAGCACCAGCTGCTGCTCCTGGTCCACCACATCGCCAGTGACGGGGAATCGATCGGCCCGCTCGCTCGTGACCTGGCCGCCGCCTATACCGCCCGCGTCACCGGCGAGCCCCCGAAGTGGCCCGAACTGCCGGTGCAGTACGTGGACTACACGCTGTGGCAGCGCGAGCTGCTGGGCGACGAGGACGATCCCGAGAGCGTGCTGTCCACCCAGCTCGGCTACTGGCGGAGGGAGCTGGACGGCGTGCCGCAGCCGATGCGGCTGCCCACGGACCGGCCGCGTCCCCCGGTGGCCGACCACCGCGGTGATGTCGTCGACCGTACCGTCGACGAGGACCTGCTCGCCGGGGTCGAAGAGCTGGCCCGGCACGTCGGGGTGTCGAAGCCGATGGTGTTCCAGGCCGCCCTCGCGGTCCTCCTGCAGCAGCTGGGTGCGGGCGAAGACATCGCGATCGGTTCCACCATCGCCGGGCGCCGGGATGCCGACCTCGCCGACCTGGTGGGCTTCTTCGTCAACACCTGGGTGCTGCGCACCGACCTGTCGGGCACCCCGTCCTTCGCGGAGGTCCTCGCTCAGGTGCAGCGCAAGGCGCTGACGGCGTACGACCATCAGGACGCGCCGTTCGAGCGGCTGGTGGAAACCCTCAATCCCGAGCGGTCCACCGCCTACCACCCGCTGTTCCAGGTGATGTTCAGCTGGTCGACCGGCGCCCGGGCCGAGTTCGGTCTGCCGGGGGACCTGCACGCGGCCTTCGGCCCGTTGTGGACGTCGGTGGCCAAGTTCGACCTGGAATTCACCTTCTTCGACGAGCCCGCCGAACCGGGCCTCTCGATCTGCCTGGAGTACGCGACCAGCCTGTTCGACCGCTGCACGGCGGAGGCCGTGCTGGACCGTTTCGTACGCCTCCTCCGGCAGCTGGTCGACGCGCCGTCCCGCCCCGCCGCCTGCGCGGACGTGCTGACACGTGCCGAGCGTGAGCTGGTGCTGCGTACCTTCAACGACACGGCTGCCGAGACGCCCGGGCTGAGCGCCGTGGGCTTGATCGAGCGGCAGGCGGCGGCGGCGCCGGACGCGATCGCGGTGGTGTGCGAGGACGAGGAGCTGACGTACGCGGAGCTGGACGCCCGGGCGGAGCGGCTGGCCCGCGCGCTGGCCGGCCGGGGCGTGGGGCCCGAGAGCGTCGTGGGGCTGGCCCTGCCGCGCTCGGCGGAGCTGGTCGTGGCCATGCTCGGGATCTGGAAGGCGGGCGGGGCGTACCTGCCGGTCGATCCCCGGTACCCCGGCGCGCGACTGGGCCACATCCTGGCCGACGCCCGCCCGCAGCTCGTCCTGGCCGGTGCGGAGACGGCCGGGGTGCTGCCGGCGACGGACGTGCCCACCCTGTTGATCGGTGACATCGAGGCCGCGGCGGACGCTCCGCCGGTGCGGACGGCCGCGCAGCACCCCGCGAACGCGGCGTACGTGATGTACACCTCGGGTTCCACCGGGACGCCGAAGGGCGTGACGGTCACCCACCGGGACGTGGTCAACGGCGTGCTGCGGCTGGCCGAGGCCGTCGGTATCGGCGCGGGGACGCGGACCCTGGCCGGTACGTCGGTCAACTTCGACGTCTCGGTCTTCGAGACGGTCACCACTCTGGCGGCCGGCGGCACCCTGGAGGTCGTCCGTGACGTCCTGGTCGTCGGCGAGCGCGGCGGCTGGTCCGGTGGCGTCATCAGCACGGTCCCGTCGGTGTTCGCCGAACTCCTCGACCAGGTGGGCGACAAGATCCGGGCCGACACGGTGGTCTTCGCCGGTGAGGCGCTGTCCGCCTCACTGGTGGAGCGGGTCCGCGAACGCATCCCCGGTGTCCGCGTGGTCAACGCCTACGGGCAGACCGAATCGTTCTACGCCAGCACCTTCACCGTCGACAGCACCTGGAGCGGCACCGCCGGCGTGCCCATCGGCGTCCCGCTGGGCAACATGCGCGCCTACGTTCTCGGCCCCGGCCTCCAGCCGGTCGCGCGGGGCGTGGTGGGCGAACTGTATGTGGCGGGGAACGTGGCGCGCGGCTACCTCGGCAAGGCCCGGCTGACCGCCGAGCGGTTCGTCGCCGACCCGTTCGGCCCGCCCGGTCAGCGGATGTACCGCACCGGGGACCGGGCGCGCTGGACCGGTGAGGGCCGGCTCGAATACGCCGGCCGCGACGACGCGCAGGTGAAGGTGCGCGGCTTCCGCATCGAACCGGGCGAGGTGGAGGCCGCACTGACCGCGCACCCGGCGGTGGCCCAGGCCGTGGTGGTCTCCCGGCCGGACCAGGGCCGTCCCCGGCTGGTCGGCTACGTGGTGCCGACCGGCAGGTGGGACGCGGGGCTCGGTACGGTGCACAGCGTGGGCGACCTGGACGTCGACCTGACGGCCGCCGTCTCCTCGCGCGAGCTGCGCAGGTTCGTCTCCGCCAGGCTGCCCGAGTTCATGGTGCCGTCGGTGCTGGTGATGCTGGACCGGCTCCCGCTGGCCCCCAACGGCAAACTGGACCACGACGCGCTGCCCACGCCCGGGTTCAGCGGCTCCGCCTACCAAGCCCCGCGCACCCCGGTCGAGAAGATCCTCACCGCTGTCTACGCCGAGGTGCTCGGCCTGGACCGCGTCGGCGTGCACGACGACTTCTTCGCCGTCGGCGGCGACAGCATCCGCTCCATCCAGGTCGTCCCGCGGGCCAGGGCGCAGGGCGTCGAGGTCACCCCGCGGCAGATCTTCGAGTCCCGTACCGTGGCGGAACTGGCCCGGGTGGCCACGCACGGGAACCGTCCGGCCCTGCCGGAGCCCGCCGACGGCGGCACGGGCTTCATGCCGCTGCTGCCCATCGGCCACTACCTGCGGGAACTGGGCGGTGACATCGACCGGTTCACCATGGCGATGACGGTCGACCTCCCGGCGGGCATCGACCGGGACGGTCTGGTGGCGACGCTGTCGGCGGCCTTCGGCCGGCACGACATCCTGCGTTCCCGGCTGGTCACCGGCGAGCGCCCCGGGCTGGTGGTGGCCGCGTCCGGCACCGTCGACGTGGGCCCGCTCGTGCACCGGGTCGCGAGCAACGGTGTCTGGGACGACACCTGGCGGGCGCGGGCGGTCGCCGAACTCGACGCGGCGGCGGGCCGGCTGGACACCACGGGTGGCGTGATGGCGCAGTTCGTGTGGTTCGACGCGGGTGCCGAGACCCCGGGACGCCTGAGCATCCTGCTCCACCACTTCGCTGTGGACGGCGTGTCCTGGCGCATCCTGCTGCCCGACCTCGCCGCTGCCTGGCGGCAGGTCCGTGCGGGCCGCACCCCGCGGCTCCCCGAAGCCGGCACCTCCGTACGCCGCTGGGCTCAAGCGCTGGCCGAGGCCGCGTCCGGGCGTGCGGCGGAGCTTCCCTTGTGGCGCCGGGTCGTCTCCGGCCCCGACCCCGACCTGGGCGGACGCCCCTTCGACCCGGCCGTCGACACCATGGCCACCCTCGGGCACGTCTCCCTGGAGCTGCCGGCCGAGGCCACGCGGACCCTGCTGACCACGCTGCCCGCCGCTTTCCGCTGCGGCGTCAACGACGGTCTGCTCACCGCGCTCACCCTCGCCGTCACCGAGTGGCGCAGGCGGCGCGGCATCGACGAAGCGTCCGCGCTGATCCGTCTGGAGGGCCACGGCCGCGAGGAGGCCGTCGTGCCCGGTGCCGACCTCTCCCGCAGCGTGGGCTGGTTCACCAGCATGTACCCGGCCCGCCTCGATGTGGCCGGAGTCGATCTGGACGACGCCCTCGCGGGCGGCGCGTCCGCGGGAGCCGCCGTCAAGGCGGTCAAGGAACAGCTGCTCGCGGTCCCGGACAAGGGCGTCGGGTACGGCATGCTGCGCTATCTGCACCCGGAGAGCGCGGCGATCCTCAAGGAGCACGCCACCGGGCAGATCACCTTCAACTACCTCGGCCACTACGCCGGTTCGGCCAACATGCCGCAGGACCTGCGTGACCTGGGCTTCTCCCAGGCCGAGGACACCACCATGCTGGTGGCCCCGCCGGCCGGGGACATGCCCGCCCTCGCCACTTTGAGCGTCAGCGCTCACGTCACCGACACCGAGCAGGGACCGCGCCTGGACGCCCGCCTGGAATTCCCCACCGGGCTCCTGAGCGCGGACGAGGTCCGCGAACTCGCCGAGCTGTGGAGCACCGCGCTGAAGGGCCTGGCCCGGCACGCCGCCAGACCGGACGCGGGCGGCCTCACGCCGTCGGACGTGCCCCTGGTCGCACTGAGCCAGGAGGAGCTGGACGCGTGGCGGGAGCGGTACGCGGGCCTGACCGACGTGTGGCCGTCGACCGCGATGCAGCGCGGACTGCTCTTCCACACCGAGCTGGCCGGCGCCGCGTTCGACGCCTATCAGATGCAGATGGTCTTCCACCTCAGCGGTGACGTCGACCCGCAGCGGATGCGCGCGGCCGGGCAGGCGCTCCTCGACCGCTACCCCAACCTGCGGGCCGCGTTCGTCACCGACGACGACGGTGACCGGATGCAGCTGGTCCAGGACGGCATCGAACTGCCGTGGCACGTCGAGGACTTCAGTGGCCTCGCCGAAGGCGAACGCGAGGACCGCCGCAGACGCTTCCTCGAAGCGGAGCATCGCACCCGCTTCGACCCGGCCACCGCCCCGCTGCTGCGGATGTCGCTGATCGAGCTGGCCGCCGGCCGGTGGGACCTGGTCCTCACCGCCCACCACGTCCTGTTCGACGGCTGGTCGGTGCCGCTGCTCATGCGGGACCTGGTGCGCCTGTACGGCTCGGCCGGGGACGCCACCGTTCTCGGCAGGGCGCCCGGCTACCGCGACTTCCTGCGCTGGCTCGCCCGGCAGGACCACGAGGCGACCGCCCGCGTCTGGGCACGGGAGCTCGACGGTCTCGACGGGCCCACGCTCCTCGTACCCGAGGCCACCGGCCTGGAAGGGGAGCCCGCCGGGGTCGGCCAGACAGCGGTGCCCCTCACGCCGGAAGGAGCCGCGGCGCTCTCCCGCCGCGCGAGTGAACTGGGCCTGACCCTCAACACCCTGGTCCAGGGCGCCTGGGCGGTCCTTCTCGCGGGCCACACCGGGCGTCAGGACGTGGTGTTCGGCGCGACCGTCTCGGGGCGCCCGCCACAGGTCCCGGGCGTGGACGAGATGGTCGGCATGTTCATCAACACCCTGCCCGTACGGGTGCGGTGCGCTCCCGGCACGTCGCTCGGCGCCGTCCTCGGGGAGCTGCAGGAGAGACAGAGCGCCCTGCTCGACCATCACCACCACGGACTGCTCGACATCCACCGGGCGACCGGGCTGCGCACGCTGTTCGACACGATGGTGGTCTTCGAGTCGTACCCGATCGACAGCGCCGGCCTGAGCGAGGCGTACGAGGCCGCCGGAATCTCGGTGACGGGGATCAGCCCGCTCAGCGGCACCCACTACCCCCTGGTGGTGATGGCCTTCGCCGAACCGCACCTGAAGGTCAGCCTCCAGTACCAGCACCACCTCATCGGTCCGGAGCGGGCGGCCGTCATCGCGCGGCGCTTCGGCCGGGTCCTCGCCCAGCTGGCAGCGGACCCGCGGACCCCGCTCAGCAGGGTGGACCTCCTGGAGCCCGCTGAACGCGAACGGTTCCTGACCGCCGTCGACGCCGACGCCGTCGAGACCCCTGAACTGACCGTCCCCGGCCTGTTCGAGCGGCAGGCCGCGAAGACGCCGGACGCGGTGGCGGTGCGGTGCGGTGAACTCGCCTACACCTACGCGGAGCTGGACGCGCGCGCCGACCGCCTCGCCCGGGCACTGGTCGGGCGCGGCACGGGGCCGGAGACCCTGGTGGGCCTGGCACTGCCCCGTACGGCCGATCTGGTCACCGGCATCCTCGGCATCCTGAAGGCGGGCGGAGCGTACCTGCCGATCGATCCGAAGTACACCAGCGCCCGCCTCGGTCACCTCCTGGCCGACGCCCGGCCGCAGCTGCTGCTCACCGACGCCGACACCGCGCGGGCACTGCCCGGCGCGGAGGTGCCGGCGCTGCTTCTGGAGGACGTGGACCTCGAAGCCGGCGACGTGTCCGTGAGCCCCAGGGCCGAGCCGCGACCGCGGCAGGCGGCGTACGTGATGTACACCTCCGGCTCCACCGGCATCCCGAAGGGCGTGGTCATCAGCCACGCCGACGTGGTCAACGGTGTCCTGCGGCTCGCCGAGCGGGTGGGCGTGGACTCCGGCACCCGGATGTTCGCGGGCAGCTCCGTCAACTTCGACGTGTCCGTCTTCGAGATCGTCACCACGCTGGCCAGGGGCGGCACCGTCGAGGTCGTCCGGGACGCGCTGGTGCTCGCCGGGCACGAGAGGGTGCCGGCGAATGTGATCAGCACGGTGCCGTCGGTCTTCGCGGAGCTGGGCGACCGCATGGCCGCCCTGACCGGCCTGAAGACCGTGGTCTTCGCCGGTGAGGCGCTGCCCGGCACGCTCGTGCGGCGCATCCGGGAGACGCTGCCCGGCGTGCGCGTCGTCAACGCCTACGGGCAGACCGAGTCGTTCTACGCCACCACGTACGCCCTTCCGGCGGGCGAAGAGCCGCAGACCGCCGGCACCGTCCCGATCGGCACGCCGCTCGGGAACATGCGCACCTACGTACTGGGGCCGAACCTGCTGCCCGTACCGCCCGGCGTGGTGGGTGAGCTGTACGTCGCCGGAAACATCGCCCGCGGCTACCTCGGCCGTGCAGCCCTGACCGCCCAGAGCTTCGTCGCCGATCCCTACGGCCCGGCCGGCTCGCGCATGTACCGCACCGGCGACCTGGCCCGCTGGACCGATGACGGGCAGCTGGAGTACGCCGGCCGCGGCGACGACCAGGTCAAGATCCGCGGTGTCCGCGTGGAGCCTGCCGAGGTCGAGCGCGCCTTGGCCACGCACCCGGGCGTCGCCCAGTGCGTCGTGGTCGCGCGGGACGCGGCGGACGCGGGGGACAAGCGGCTCGTCGCCTACGTGGTGCCCGGCCCGGACGGCATCGGAGGAACGGAACGGGGCGCGGGCCACACGGCACGGGGCGCCGGCCTCGCGGAACGGGACCGGGCGGCCGGCGCCCCGGCCGAGTCGCTCCACGGCTATCTGCGGGAACGCCTGCCCGCGCACCTGGTGCCCGCCGCGGTCGTCGTGGTCGACGCCATGCCACTCGCCGCCAACGGCAAGCTGGACCGCGCGGCACTGCCCGCGCCGGACCGCACCGCGGCCGCCGCGGGCCGCGGACCGCGCACCGCGCAGGAAGAACTGCTGTGCGCGCTGTTCGCCGAGGTCCTGCACGTGGAGCGGGTCGGGATCGACGACGACTTCTTCGCCCTGGGCGGCCATTCGATCATGGCCACCAAGCTGGTCAACCGCATCCGCGCCGCGCTGCGGACCGAGGTGGAGCTGCGGACCCTGTTCGCCCACCCCACCGTCGCCGGTCTCGTCCCGCACCTGGACGTCGGCACCGGCGGCCGGGCCCCGCTGGCCCCGGTGGTGGAGCGGCCCGAGCGGCTTCCGCTGTCCTTCGCGCAGCGGCGGCTGTGGTTCCTGTACAAGTTCGAGGGCCACGCGGCGACGTACAACATGCCGCTCATCCTGCGGCTCAGCGGTGACCTGGACGTACGGGCCCTGGAGGAGACGGTCAACGACCTCGTTTCCCGGCACGAGATCCTGCGCACCGTGTACCGCGAGGCCGAAGGCAGGCCGTACCAGCACATCCTGGGTCCGGAGGAGGCCCGTGTCGCGCTGCCCGTACGGCCGGCGGCGGACGAGGAGAGCCTGGCCGAGGCCATCGCCGCGGCGGCCCGTCACCCCTTCGACATCACCACCGGGACACCGTTGAAAGCCGTCCTGCTGGGCGTCCGCCCGGACGAGCACGTCCTGGTCCTGGTGATCCATCACATCGCGGCCGACGGCTGGTCCGCGACGCCCCTGGCGAAGGACCTGGCCACCGCCTATGCGGCCCGCACCCGGGGTGAGGCCCCCCGGTGGGCACCGCTGCCCTTGCAGTACGCGGACTACGCCCTGTGGCAGCGGCAGCTCCTGGGGGACGACACGGACCCCGACAGCCTGTTCAGCAGGCAGTACCGCTACTGGTCCAGGCAACTGGCCCGGCTGCCCGAGACGGTCACCGTCCCCACCGACCGGCCCCGTCCCGCGGAGCTCGACCGCAGCGGTGACCTGCGGGAATTCACCATGGACGCGGCTTTGCACCAGGGCGTCGCGGACCTCGCCCGTACCACCGGCACCACCCCGTTCATGGTGCTGCAGGCCACCATGGCGGCCCTGCTCACCCGGCTGGGCGCGGGCACCGACATCGCCCTCGGCAGCGGCATCGCGGGCCGCGTGGACGAGAACCTGAACGACCTCATCGGCCTGTTCGTCAACGTCCAGGTGATGCGCGCGGACACCTCCGGCGACCCGGCCTTCACCGACCTGCTCGGCCAGGTGCGCAGGACGAGCCTGGCCGCGTACACCCACCAGGACATCCCCTTCGAGGCCCTGGTGGAAAAGCTCAACCCGGTGCGCTCGGCCTCGGTCAACCCGCTCTTCCAGATCGCACTGATCCTGCAGAACACCGAGGACACGGACTTCGAGCTGCCCGGGCTGCGGGTCGTCAGCGAAGGCGCCGGCACCGGAACGTCGCGGTACGACCTCACGCTGAGCCTGAACGAGACGTTCGAGGACCACAGCACGCCGGCGGGCATCCACATCGCCGCCGAGTACTCGACCGTGCTCTTCGACCCCTCCACGATCGAGGCACTGATCGCCCGCTGGGAGCGGCTCCTGGCCGCCGTGGTCCAGGACCCCGCACGGCGCATCGGCGACGTCGACCTGCTCACCGCCGAGGAGCACGCGGCGCTCCTCGGCGGTACGGGGCACGCCGCACCGACGGTGCCGACGGCCACCTTCCCGGAGCTCTTCCGGGCGCAGCTGCTGCGGGCTCCGCAGGCGCCGGCGGTGGAGTCGGCCGACCGGACCTGGACGTACAAGGAGCTGGACGCGCGAGCGAACCGCATCGCGCAGTGGCTGATCGCCCGGGGCGCCGGCCCCGAGCAGCCGGTCGGCGTGTCCATGCCCCGCTGCGCGGAGCAGGTCGCCGTGGCCCTCGGCGTGTTCAAGGCGGGCGCCGCCTACCTGCCCGTCGACCTCACCTACCCGGCCGACCGGATCCGCTTCATGCTCACCGACGCCGGCCCCGGCGTGCTGCTCACCACGCGAGGCGGCGCCGAAGGGCTGCCGGCGGGACTGACCACCGAGGTCGTGGCCGTCGACACCCCCGAGATCCGAGCGGCCTGGGAGGGCGGCCCGGACACCGACCCCGGTACCCCGCTGCTCCCGGAACACCCCGCGTACGTCATCTTCACCTCCGGCTCCACCGGACTCCCCAAGGGCGTCACCGTCACCCACGCGGGCCTCGCGGCACTCAGCCGCACCACGCGGGAACGCCTCGCCCTGACCCCGGACGCGCGCGTCCTCCAAGTCGCGGCGCCCAGCTTCGACGCCGCGTTCTGGGAGCTGGTCCAGACGCTCACCACCGGCGCCTGCCTCGTGATACCGGACGACCGGCGCCTGGTCGGCGACGACTTGGCCCGCACCCTGGCCAGGCGTCGCGTGACCCATGTGATGGTGCCGCCCAGCGTGCTCGCCTCCCTCCCCGCCGACGCTCCCCGCACTCTGACCGCACTGCGCACCGTCACCGTGGGCGGCGAAGCCTGTCCGCCCGGCCTGGCCGCCGCCTGGTCGCCGGGGCGCCGCTTCGTCAACGCCTACGGCCCCACCGAGACCACCGTCTGCGCCGCCGTCAGCGACCCGCTCAGCACCGGGCGGACACCCATCGGCACCGCCGTCGCCGACAACCGGCTGCGCGTGCTCGACGAGCGGCTCGCGCCGGTCCCGCCGGGCACCCCCGGCGAACTGTACGTCGCGGGCCCCAGCCTGGCCCGCGGCTACCTGAACCGCTCCGCGCTCACCGCCGAGCGTTTCGTCGCCGACCCGTACGGCCCGGCCGGTGCGCGGATGTACCGCACCGGCGACATCGTGCGCCGGGGCACCGACGGGCAGCTGGAGTACGTCGGCCGCGGCGACGACCAGGTCAAGATCAACGGGATGCGCATCGAGCCCGGCGAGATCGCCGCCGCCCTGACCCGGCACCCGGACGTCGCGCAGGCCGTCGTGACCGCCCAGGAGACCGAGGCCGGCGGCCTGCGCCTGGTGGGCTACGCGGTGCCCGTACGCACCGGGGAGAGCGGCCCGGAGCGCGGCGCCGGCCCCAGCCCGGAAACGCTGCGCGCCTTCCTCGCCGAGCAGCTCGCCGCGTTCATGGTGCCTTCGAGGATCATGCTGCTGGACAGCCTGCCGCTGACACCCAACGGAAAGCTCGACAAGGCCGCACTGCCCGCGCCGGAGACCACCGGCGGTACCTACCGGGCGCCCCGCACCCCCGAGGAGAAGACGCTCGCCGGAATCTACGCCGAGATCCTCAAACGGGACCGGGTCGGCGTCGACGACGACTTCTTCGCCATCGGCGGCGACAGCATCCGCTCCATCCAGGTCGTCTCCCGCGCTCGCGCGGAAGGCGTCAGGGTCACGCCGCGGCTGATGTTCAAGCACCGGACCGTTGCCGCGCTCGCCGAGGCGGTCACGGCCGGCGACCAGGGCGGGCCCGCCCGCCGGGAACCCGCGGGCAGCGGCGTGGGGTGGATGCCGCTGCTTCCCGTGGCACGGCAGATGAGCGGACTCGCCGGCGGCCACGACGGATTCGTCATGTCGATGGTGGTGAACCTCCCGACGGGCATCGACGAGAGCGGACTGGTCGCCACCCTGGCCGCAGTCGTCGACCACCACGACATGCTCCGCTCCCGTCTCCGCGTCCGTGCCGGAGAACCGGGCCTGGAGACCGCCGGACCCGGCACCGTCGACGTGGCCGCGCTCGTCCGCCGCCGACCCTGCACCGGTGACTGGCACGACCCGGCCTGGCGGCGGGAGACGAAGGCCGAGGTCGACGCCGCGGTCCGGGAACTGGACGCGGCGGCCGGCCGGATGGCCCGCTTCATCTGGTGCGACGCGGGCCCGGACACGTCCGGACGGCTGATCCTCGTCCTGCACCACCTGGTGGTCGACGGAGTCTCCTGGCGCATCCTGCTGCCCGACCTCGCCCAGGCATGGGACCAGGTCCGCCAGGGCCGCACGCCGCGGCCGGCCCCGGTGCCGACCACGATGCGCCGCTGGTCGCACGGCCTCGTGGCGGCGGCGGCCACGCCCGAGCGGGAGGCCGAACTCCCGCTCTGGCGCCGGGTGCTGGACGGCCCCGACCCGCTCCTCGGCTCCCGCCCCCTCGACCCGGCCGTCGACGTGCGCGACACCGTGGAGACCGTACGGGTCACGCTGGAACCCCAGGTCACCGAGGCGCTGCTGACGGCGCTGCCCGCCGCCTTCCACAGCGGCGCCGACGAAGGCCTGCTCACCGCCCTCGCGCTGGCCCTGGCCACGTGGCGCCGGGCCAGGGGCGTCGAAGAGCGCTCGGCCCTGATCCGGCTCGAAGGACACGGCCGCGAGGAGGCCGCGGTACCCGGCGCCGACATCACCCGTACGGTGGGCTGGTTCACCAGCGTCCACCCCGTCCGCCTCGACCTCGGCGGCATCGACCTCGACGACGCCGTCACGGGCGGCCGCCACGCCGGCCTCGCCGTCAAGGCGGTCAAGGAACAGCTCCGCTCGGTCCCGGACAAGGGCATCGGATACGGCCTGCTGCGCCACCTCAACCCGAAGACCGCCGAAGCCCTCAGCGGTCACGGTGACGGGCAGGTCTCCTTCAACTACCTGGGCCGGTTCGACTCGGACGGCCGGACGGCGGAGCCCGGCGGCACGGACTGGACGATCGCCGCCGACCTGGACGAGCTCGCCCCCGAACTGACCACGCCCGCCCTGGCCGTGGTGGACATCACCGCCTACACCGCCGAGACCGCACAGGGGCCGCGGCTGCACGCCGGTATCGCCTTTCCCACCGGAGTGCTGACCCGGCAGGACGCGCAGGAGTTCGCGGAGCTGTGGCGCACGGCTCTCGAAGGCCTGGCCCGGCACGCCACCGAGCCCGGCGCGGGCGGCCTGACTCCGGCGGACGTGCCGCTCGTCACGGTGCGCCAGCGGGACCTGGAGGGGTGGGAGGAGCAGTACCCGGGTGTGAAGGACGTATGGCCGCTGACCTCGATGCAGGCCGGCCTGCTGTTCGAAAGCCAGCTGGCCGGAGCCGGATTCGACGCCTACCAGGTGCAACTGGTCTTCCACCTGACCGGCCGGACGGACCCGGAGCGGATGCGCGCCGCCGGCCAGGCGGTCCTCGACCGCCACGACAGCCTCCGCACCGCGTTCACCGCCACAGCCGCCGGTGACCAGGTGCAGGTACTGCTCGAACACGTCGAACTGCCCTGGCAGGCCCTCGACTGGAGCGACCTGCCCGAGGTGGAACAGGAGGCGCGCCTGCGCGAGTTCCTCGCCCGGGACCAGGACACGCATTTCGACCCGGCCGCCCCGCCGATGCTGCGCCTGGCCCTGGTGAGGCGCGCCGCCGACCGCCACGAGCTGATCCTCACCGTCCACCACATCGTGTACGACGGCTGGTCCGGCGCCGTCGTCCTGAGGGACCTGCTCGCCTTGTACACCACCGGCGGGAACGCCGAGCGGCTGGGCCGGGCGCGCCGCTACCGCGACTTCCTCGCCTGGCAGGCGCGCCAGGACCGCGAGGTCGCGGCCCGGGCCTGGGCGGCCGAGCTGACCGGGGTGGACGAACCGACCCTCGTGGCCCCGCAGACCCGGCAGGAGGCGAGCGGCGCGTTCCGCCATGTGCGGGTCGACCTGGGGCGGGACACCGCGCAACGGCTGACACGGCGTGCGGCGGAACTCGGCCTGACCCTGAACACGTTGGTGCAGGGCGCCTGGGCGCTGCTCGTCGCGGGCCAGACCGGCCGTCAGGACGTGCTGTTCGGCGCCACGGTCTCCGGGCGGCCGCCGCAGGTCGCGGGGGTGGACGAGATGGTGGGACTGTTCATCAACACCCTGCCGGTGCGGGTCCGTTCGGACCCGGGACAGAGCCTGGCCGAGCTGCTGCGCGACCTGCAGGAGCGGCAGGCCGCGCTGATGGACCACCACCACTTCGGGCTCGCCGAGATCCACCGGACCACCGGGCTCGGGACACTCTTCGACACGGTCGTGGTCTACGAGTCCTACCCGGCGGACGAGGGCAGCATCGACGCGTCGCAGAAGAGGGCCGGAATCCGCATCGCGGGCGTCGACGGCACGGCGACCGTGCACTACCCGCTGGCCCTGCTCGCCGACGCCGACCCGGATCTGCGGCTGAGCCTGGGGTACCAGGAGCATGCCTTCGACACCCGGTCCGCACACCGCCTCGCGGACCGCCTGGTGCGGATCTTCCGGCACATCGCGGACGACCCCGACACCCCGGTGAGCCTGGTCCAGGCGGTGGAGCCGGCCGAGCGCGAGCGGATGCTGACCGAGTTCAACGACTTCGCCACCGATGTCGCCGAGACCTCTCTGGCCGAGCTGTTCGAGCGGCGGGCGGCCCAGCACCCCGATGCGGTCGCGGTGGTGTCCGGCGACACCACGCTCACCTTCCGGGAACTGGACGAGCGGGCCAACCGGCTGGCGAGGGTCCTGGTGGCGCGCGGTGTCGTCCAGGAGTCCGTGGTCGGGCTCGCGCTGCCCCGTTCGCCGGAGCACGTGGTGGCCGTGCTCGCCGCGCTCAAAGCGGGCGCCGCCTACCTGCCCGTCGAACCGGACTACCCGGCCGAGCGCCTCACCTTCATCCTGGCCGACGCGGGCCCCACGGTCCTGGTCACCGACGAGAAGACAGCGGCGGAGCTGCCCGAGAGCGCCTGCCCGCGGCTGGTCGTCGACGAGCCCGGCACCGCCCACGAGATCGCTGCCGCCCGGCCGGAACCCCTCACGACGGCCAGGCCCACCCACCCGCACCAACTCGCCTACGTGATCTACACCTCCGGGTCCACCGGCCGGCCCAAGGGCGTCGGCACCCCCCACCAGGCCGTGGTGGTCCTGGCGGCGGACCGGTCCTTCGACGCCGGTCACCAGGACCGCTACCTCATGCACAACACCCAGGCCTTCGACGCCTCCGTCATCGAGCTGTGGGTTCCGCTGCTCCGCGGCGGCACCATCGTCGTCGCACCTCCCGGACGGCTGGATCCCCCGGGCCTCATGCGCATGATCGCCGAGCAGGGAGTGACCGCTCTCGCCATGGCGGCAGGCCTGTTCGTCGCCTTCGCCGACGAGGCACCGGAGGCGTTCCGAGGAGCGCGCCAGGTCTGGGCGGGCGGCGACGTGGTCACCGCGGCCGCCGCGAAGCGGGTGCTGGGCGCGTGCCCGGGCCTGTCCGTCGTGAACGGGTACGGGCCGACCGAGACGACCGTGGTCACCTCCCGGCACACCATGACCGGCGCCGCGGACCTCGGGGAGGTCCTGCCCATCGGACACCCGATGGACAACACCCGTCTGTACGTGCTCGACACGGCGCTGCGACCGGTCCCGATCGGTGTCGCCGGCGAACTCTACGTCACCGGTGACCGCCTGGCCCGCGGCTACCTGGGCCGCCGTGACCTGACGGCGGAGCGCTTCGTGGCCTGCCCCTTCGGCGGGCCCGGGGAGCGCATGTACCGCACGGGTGACGTGGTGGCCTGGACCGAGGAGGGCCTCCTCGCCTTCCAGGGCCGCACCGACAACCAGGTGAAGATCCGTGGCTTCCGCGTCGAACCCGGCGAGATCGAAGCGCTGCTGGGCACCCACCCGGCCGTCGCCCAGGCCGTGGTGGTCGCCCGGGACCACCGCAACACCGGCAAGCGCCTGGTCGCGTACGTCACCCCGGGTGACGCGGCGGCACCCGACGCCGACGAGCTGCGGAACTTCGTCGCCCAGCGGCTGCCGAACTACATGGTGCCGTCCGCGTTCGTGACCCTGGAGAGCATGCCGCTGACCGAGAACGGCAAGGTGGACCGCAGGGCACTGCCCGTACCGGAGCTCACCAGCGGCGCTGCCTACCGGGCCCCGGGCACTCCGCAGGAAGAGCTGCTGACGGACGTCTTCGCCCAGCTCCTCGGCGTCGAGCGGGTGGGCGTCGACGACAACTTCTTCGACCTCGGCGGCCACTCGCTGCTCGCCACCAAACTCATCAGCCGGATCCGTACCGTGCTCGGCGTCGAGGTGCCGATCCGCCTGGTGTTCCGGGCGCCGACCGTCGCGGAACTGGCCGCGCACCTGAGCGGCGGCTCCGAGACCACCGGCGAGAGTGACCCGTTCAGCGTGGTGCTGCCGCTGCGGACCAGCGGAAGCGGCACACCGGTGTGGTTGTTCCACCCGGGCTTCGGCCTGTGCTGGTCGTACCTGGGCATGGCCGGCCTGCTCGGCGACCGGCCGGTGTACGGCATCCAGGCGCGCGGTTTCGACGGGGCGCCGCTGCCGGAGAGCTTCGAGGCCATGATCGCCGATTACACGGAGCAGATCCTCTCCGTACAACCGGAAGGCCCCTTCCAGCTGGGGGGACATTCGCTCGGTGGCCCCATCGCCCACGCGGTCGGCGTCGAACTCCAGCGCCGCGGACACGACGTGCCCCTCATCGTGCTCCTGGACGCCGTCCCCGGCGGCTGGTTCTCCCAGCAGGCGGAGGCGCACCTCGACCGGTCCGAGGCGCGTGACTTCCTGGAGGGCTACGTCCCCGGCGACGCCGACGACGACAACCGCCGGACCATCGTCGACAACGGCGCCACCGTCATGGTCGAACACAGCCGCATGGTCAAGAAGTTCACCCAGCCCGTCTACCGCGGCACCGCACTGTTCTTCAACGCGACGCAGAGCCCCGAGGCACGGCCCGACACCTGGGGCCCCCACATCGAGGGCGAGCTGTTCTCGTACGACATCGACGCCACGCACTTCGGCCTGACCGGCCCGAAGCCCGCGGCGCAGATCTGCGCCCTCGTGAACCCCCACCTCCGGAACTAGGGAGACCGCATGAGCACCAACCCCTTCGACGACGCGAACGGCACGTTCTACGTCCTGGTCAACGACGAGGAACAGCATTCCCTGTGGCCGGCGTTCGCCGCTGTCCCGGCCGGCTGGCGCACCGTCCTCGGCCCGGAAGAGCGCGGCACGTGCCTCGCCTACATCGAGGAGAACTGGACCGACCTGCGGCCCAAGAGCCTGCGCGAGGCCATGAACGCCTAGGCGCTGTTCGCGGTCGGCGGCGCCCCGTAAGCCCGAAGAGGACAAGAGGAAGCAGGACATGACGGAACTCGCTGACCGCTGGGGACTTGACCCGGTGTTCTTCTGGATGCGGGACGACTGGCGACCGGACGCGCCCGTCGAGATCGACGGCAACGGCGTGGCCCATGTGTACGGGTACGCCGAGTGCGTCGGTGTCTACGGCGACCCGGAACACTACTCGTCCAAGGTGGAAGCCCTGCTGCTCGGCGACAACGGGCTGGACGAGATGCTGACCGAGGGCACGCTGACCCAGGCGGACCCGCCGAAGCACACGAAACTGCGCAGGGCCGCCGGCCGGGCGTTCACCCCGCAGACGGTGGCGGGTCTGGAGCCGGCGGTCACGGCCGTCGTCCACGAACTCCTCGACGCGGTGGCGGGCAAGGAACGCCTGGACCTGGTCGAGGACCTGGCGTACCCGATGCCGGTGACCGTGATAGCCGACCTGCTCGGCGTACCGCACAGCGACCGTGAACTCTTCAAGAAGTGGAGCGATCAGATGATCGCCGCCGCGGGCGAGGTGCCCGTGGAGATCGGGGACGCGCGACGGGACGACACCGATGTCGCGGCTGCCCTGGGCCACATCCCCGAGCTGCTGGAGTACCTGCGCGCCCACGTCGTTGAGCGGCGCCGGAAGCCCCGTGAGGACCTGCTCACCAAGCTGGTCGAGGTGGAGATCGACGGCGAGCGGCTGAGCGAGAACGCCGTGGTGAACTTCGCCAGGGAGCTGCTGATCGCCGGCCATTCGACGTCCAGCGCGGCACTCGGCAACATGCTGCTGTGCCTGGACGCGCACCCGGACCAGCTGGCCCGGCTGCGCACGGACCCGCACCTCGCCCGGGGGGCGTTCGAGGAGACCATGCGGTTCCTCAGCCCGATCGCGGGCTCCTCCCGCGCGACCACCGCCGACGTGGAGCTGGCAGGGGTCACGATCCCCAAGGGGTCACTGGTCCGGCTCTGGCTCGCCGCGGCCAACCGGGACGAGCGCCAGTTCGCCCGTCCGAAGGTGTTCGACGTGGACCGCGACCCCAACCCGCACCTGGGCTTCGGCCGCGGGATCCACTTCTGCATCGGCGCGCCGCTGGCCCGCCTGGAGAGCCGCATCGCGGTGAACGCCCTGCTGGACCGGTTCCCACGGCTGCGTACGGACCCGGACGACCCGGTGGAGTTCAGGCCGGCCGACGACGTGCTGGGCGTCAGCAAGCTGACGCTGCTCACCGGCTGACGGGCGGCGAGGATCCCGATGGCGCGGCCCACGAAGGAGTAACGCTGTGCGTGTCTTGTTTGTCGTCATCCCCTGGCGGACCCACCTCCACCTCCTCGTGCCGTTGGGCTGGGCCCTGCAGACGGCGGGACACGAGGTACGGGTCGCCAGCGGCCCGGAGGTGACCGGCTTCGTGACCGGTTCGGGGCTGACCGCGGCGCCCGTCGGTTCCGACGAGCCGACCTTCGAGAAGGTGCAGCGGGCGCAGGCCGAGGTGCTCCGGAAGATCGTCGAAGAGCGCGGCGGCTTGGACGGCCTCCTGGACGACGTGTGCGAGGACCGCGAGGAAGAGCTCACCTGGGAGCGCCTGCGGTGGCTGTACCGGGTGCTGGGCGAGACCTTCAAGGCCATGAACGACGCGATGGTCGAGGACCTGGTGGAGTACTGCCGCTGGTGGAAACCCGACCTGGTGGTCTGGGACTACCTGAGCTACGCGGGCCCGGTCGCGGCCACCGCGACCGGGGCGGTCCACGCCCGCGTGCCGATCGGGCTGGACGCGCCGGCCCGGATGCGGCGGCACTTCCTGCGGGTGCGGGCGCAGCAGCCCCCGCAGGACCGCGAGGATCCGCTGGCGGACTGGCTGGGGGGCTGGGCGGAGAAGTACGGGGCGTCGTTCTCCGAGGACATGCTGACGGGACATTTCACCATCGACCACATGGTGGGCTCCATGCTGCTGGAGCAGGACGTTCCCCAGGTGCCCCTCGGCTATGTGCCGTACAACGGGCCTGCCGTCGTGCCGGACTGGCTGCGCGGCGACCCGCCGCGGCGGCGGGTCCTGGCCACCTTCGGAGTGAGTCTGGAAAAGGATCCGTCGGCCCTGGAGTTCTCCGTCGAGCAACTGCAGGAGATGCTGGACTCCCTCGCCGACCTCGACATGGAGCTGGTCGTCACGCTGCCGGAGCGGATCCAGCGGGAGTTCGAGCGCGTCCCCGCGAACACCAGGATGGTGGAGTTCGTGCCGCTGCACGTCGTCATTCCGACGTGCTCGGCCGTCATCCACCACGGCGGGGCCCCCGCGTTCCTGGACGCGGTCGCCCATGGGATACCCCAGCTCGTCGTCACCCGCATCTGTCCGGACAGCGGCGCACGGGGCCCGCGGCTGGAGCGGGCCGGAGCCGGGCTGTGGATCTCCGGGGACGAACCGGCGGACCTGAGCGGCGCCGGGATCCGCGAACACCTGGTGCGGCTCCTGGACGACCCCGCGTTCCGGGAAGGCACCGGGCGGCTGCGCAAGGAACTGCTCAGCCAGCCGAGTCCGAGCCGAGCCGTCGGTGTACTGGAAGAGCTCACCAGCCGTTGTCGTGCCCGCGCACCGCCCGCGGGGGGGGGGGGGGGCCCCCCCACGCGGCGGGGGCCCCACCCCGGGGGGCCCCCCCCCGCGCCGGG